>JAMDBG010000137.1:599-9321 GCA_023487865.1 Deltaproteobacteria bacterium
GACATCTAACGTTTTCTGTGGTAATGTAGGCCAGTCCCGAATCGAATGCAAACGATTTCATTTCACGAGGGGGAAACCATGATTGATCGCAACGTTTCAACAGTGATTGATGCGGACAAGTGCACCGGCTGCGGCCTGTGCATTAATGTTTGTCCATCGGGCACGATATCCCTGCAGAAAGACAAGGCCGTCGTCACAGGCGATCGTTCGCTGTCCTGCGGCCATTGTGCGGCCGTTTGCCCTGCCGACGCGATAACGGTCCATGCCGTCGATCCGGAGGCCTCGCGGTATGCGACATTTGCCGCCGATCCCCGCTGGCTTCCGCCGGGAAAATTCGATACGGCCCAGCTGGTCCGCTTGATGGCTTCCCGGCGATCCTGCCGGAATTTCAAAAATGAGCCGGTGGAACGCTCCACGCTCGAAGACCTCGTCAAGATTGGTATTACGGCCCCTTCGGGAACGAACAGCCAGCTGTGGACATTCACGATCCTTCCCGATCGGGAATCGGTCGTCGCCTTGGGGGATCTGGTCGCCCTGTTTTTCAAACGCATCAACAAGCTGTCTGAAAACGTCTTTCTCCGCCATGCACTGAGGCTGATCGGAAAAGCGGAACTGGCGGATTATTATCGTGACTATCACCAGTCCGTCAGCGAGGCGCTGACGGAAAGAGAGAAGGACGGCACGGATCGTCTGTTCCATGGAGCGACGGCGGCGATCGTGGTGGGAACGAAACCGGGAGGAAGCACCCCCAAGGAGGATGCCCTTTTGGCCACGCAGAATATCCTGCTCGCGGCCCACAGCATGGGGCTGGGAACGTGTCTCATCGGATTTGCGGTCATAACGCTGATCAAAGACATCCGGGCAAAGCGCTTTCTGGGCATACCGGATAACGAACGTGTCCATGCCGTCATTGCGCTTGGATATCCCGATGAGCGCTATTTTAAAACGGCCGGCCGGAAGAAGGCGGTCAGCAGATATTTTGACAGGGGACAAACACGAAGCGGCAGGTGAAACACACCGCCGCAACCCGCGGGGTATCTGTCATCCTCAAAAGGGAGAAGCCGGGGGGATCGTCATGCGTACTTCTCCTCGCGGTAGTGGGCCATCCGGACCTGGGGGTCCAGATCACGCTTCCTGAGGCGGATGCTTTCCGGGGTCACTTCGACGAGCTCGTCCTCGGCGATGAACTCGATGCACTGATCGAGCGACATCGGCCGCGCCGGGCGGAGGATCACAGTCTGATCCGACGTGGAGCTCCGCATGTTCGTGAGCTTCTTTTCCTTGACGATGTTGACGTTCAAGTCTACGGAGCGGTTCCGCTCCCCGACGACCATCCCGCCGTAGACCTCGGTTCCCGGCATCACCATCAGCTCGCCGCGATCCGCCATGGCAAAGGCGGCGTAGGCGGTGACCTTTCCCGGCCGGTCGGCCACCAGCGCCCCCGTCACCCGCTGCGGGATGGCGCCGAACCAGGATTCGTACCCCTCGAAGAGGGTATTCATCACACCGGAACCCTTCGTGTCCGTGAGGAAATGGCTCCGGAAGCCGATCAGACCGCGCGCCGGTATGATGAACTCCATGTTCACCCGGCCGCTCCCCCTGTTGATCAAGTTCACCATCCTCCCTTTTCTCGCGGCGAGCTTCTCCGTAAGGACCCCCACGAACTCTTCGGGGATGTCAAGGAAGAGGTGCTCGACCGGCTCGAGGATCTTGTCGCCCTCGGTCCTGGTGATCACCCGGGGCTTGGAAACCATGAACTCGTACCCCTCCCGGCGCATCGTCTCGATGAGGATAGCCATCTGCAGTTCCCCCCGCCCGCACACCTCGAAGGAGTCGGCCCGATCCGTCGGCTTTACCCTGAGCGCCACATTGCGGAGGATCTCCCGCTCCAGGCGGTCACGGATATGGCGGGAGGTGAGGTATTTGCCCTCCCGGCCGGCCATCGGACCGTTGTTCACGAAAAAAAGCATTGACACCGTGGGTTCGTCCACGCGGATCCGGGGCAGGGGCTGCGGATTCTCCAGGGAGGAGACCGTGTCGCCGATATTGAGGTTCGATACGCCGGCGAAGGCGACGATGTCGCCCGCTTCGACCCCCTCCACCGGCACCTACTTGAGGCCCGCGAAGGTATATATGGCCGAGAACTTGATCCCCGGGGTGAGAGCCTTTTCGCCGCAGAGGCTGTAAGTCTGGCGCATCTCCAGGACGCCGTTCATCAGGCGTCCGATGGCGATCTGGCCGACATAGGAATCGTAGTCGAGGTTCGTCACGAGAAACTGCGGCGGCGCCGCGTCGTCCCCTTCGGGACCGGGGATCGCCGTGAGGATCGTCTCGAAGAGCGGCCGGAAATCCGTCGATTCGTCCCCCGGTTTCCGGTGGGCGACGCCGATCTTGGCGTTCGTGTAGAGGATGGGAAACTCGATCTGCTCCTCCGTGGCGTCGAGATCGATGAACAGGTCGTACACCTCGTTGATCACCTCCTCGATCCGGGCGTCGGGACGGTCGATCTTGTTGATGACCAGGACGATGGGGATCCGCCGGGCGAGGGCCTTCTTCAGGACGAAGCGCGTCTGGGGGAGCGGCCCTTCGCTCGCGTCGACCAGGAGCATCGCCCCGTCGACCATGTTCAGGCTCCTCTCGACCTCCCCGCCGAAATCGGCATGACCCGGCGTGTCGCAGATGTTGATCTTCACCCCTTTGTAGTGGATGGCCGTGTTCTTGGCCATGATCGTGATCCCCCGCTCCCGTTCAAGGTCGAGCGAGTCCATCACGCGGTCTTCCAGGACCTGGTGGTCGTTGAAGGTCCCCGTCTGCCTGAGCATCCCGTCCACGAGCGTCGTCTTGCCGTGGTCGACGTGGGAGATGATGGCGATATTCCTGATATTTTGTTTGCGCATGTACCGATGACCTGTCCTTATCCTTGAGGGCTTTCGTCGCCGCGTTTACGAGACCGGTTGGGTCGCCGCCGGGACCGACTCTTTTTGGGACCGGATATTCCCGGCCGTTCCTGTACGGCCGGCATCCCCGCCTCTTCTTCCGGGATCTCTCCGGTGGGCGACAGCGGGGCGGCCTGAAGGGTCCGCTGGTAGTAGTCATCCAGAAGCATGGCAATCAGGGGGGAGTCCTCCTCCGCCTCGGCCAGGCTCCGACCCAAGGGGATGAAACGCCGCATCCTCTCGTTCTGCAGACCGTCGCGCGAGCGGAGATTCGCTTCCAGGGAAGCGATCACCCGCTGGGCAACGATCGCCTCGATGTCCTCATCGCCGGGAAGGGCCTTCTCGTGCAGCTTGATATTGTAGCTCCGGGCGATCGCCCGGAGGGTAAACTGCTCCATGCCGGCTACGATCGTTATGGCGGTGCCGCTCGCCCCGACGCGCCCCGTCCGTCCCGCACGGTGGATATAAAGCTCCGGATCCTCCGGCGGTTCGTACTGGATCACATGCGACAGATCGGGGATATCGATCCCGCGCGCCGCGACATCCGTTGCCACCAGGAAGCGCAGCGCCCCCTTGCGCACCCGACCCATCACCCGCTCCCTGGCCCCCTGGGCGAGGTCGGAACTCAGCTCATCCGCGTCGTAGCCGAAGCGTTTGAGGACGACCGTCACGTAGTGAACGGTCGACTTCATGTTGCAGAAGATGATCGCCGAGACGGGATTTTCCATCTCGATGATCCGGACGAGGGAGCGTTCCCGCTGCATTCCCGGAACAAGGTAGTATAGGTGATCGGTCCCGGCTACATGGACATGATCCTGGCTCAGGCTCAAAAATTCCGGATGGCGGAGGAATTCCCCGGCGAGCCGTATCACGTACGAGGGAAAGGTCGCCGAGAACATGTATCCGTTGATCTCCCGGTGGGGTAAAAACTGCTGGACCCGCTTCATGTCGGGATAGAAGCCCATCGAGAGCATCCGGTCCGCCTCGTCGAAAACGAGGATCTGCAGGGCGTCAAGGTTGAGCGTCCCCTTGAGGAGGTGGTCGAGAATCCGCCCCGGCGTCCCCACGACGATCTGCGCCCCGGCCCGGAAGGCGTCCAGCTGGGGGCCGTACTTCACGCCGCCGTAAACTACGGCGGTCCGTACCCCGCGGTCACCCCGGAGGAGCTCCGCCTCGCGGGCGACCTGTTGGGCCAATTCTCGGGTGGGAACGAGGATCAAGGCCTGACAGGCGTTCTTGGCCGCGTCGATCCTTTCGAGGATCGGCAGGAGGAAGGCGCCTGTCTTCCCGCTCCCCGTCTGCGACTGGACCATCAGATTCCGTCCCGCCAGCATATAGGGGATTGCCCGCGCCTGGACAGGCAGGAGCTTCGTCCATCCGGCCCGGGTGCAGGCCGCCTGAAGCGGCTCCGGCAGCCCTTCCAGGGTCGTCTCCGGCAGGGCGTTTTCCGGTTCGATCACCCGCTCATTGTCCGCCTCCGGCGGGCCTTGCTCCCCTGTCGCCGGTTGTCTTTCCGCCACGGCCGGCCCGCTGTTCTCAATATGATCCTCTTCCATTTTTCCTCTTTTCCGATGCCTTGTTTTAACAGGGATTGATCTTCCGTAAACGTTCAAGGGTGATACGCAGTGACCCGGAGGGATGCAATTTCTTCCTGTACTTGACAAGTAAAATACGCCCGAAAACGCGTCTTGTCAAGGCATTTGCTTGCTAAGTTACCGAATATCGTTAAATTTTTATAATCCCGCCTCGGCTGGGTCATTCAGGAACCTCTCTTCGCGGCAATTTCTCCTTGAAGTCACGCCTCCGATTTGCTAAGCGGAGGGGCGTTTGCGGCGGGCAGCCGCTCCCGAACATGGAAACGATTATGGATCAAGAAAACACTCCTCCGGCCGCGCTGGCCTGGCTTGTCTGGGGTCTTGGCGCGGCCTTTTACTTTAGCGGCTTTTATCACCGTGTGGCCCCCGCTGTCATGACCGACCAGCTGATGGCCGATTTCCACATCGGCGCCGCAGGGCTGGGCAACTTCACCGCATTTTATTTCTACAGCTACTTCCTCATGCAGGTCCCCACCGGCATCCTCGCCGACCCCTAGGGCCCCCGGAAACTCCTGGCCGCAGGATCATTCGTCGCCGCCTGCGGGACCTTCCTGTTCGCCTCCGCCTCCTCCATCATCCCGGCCAACCTGGGAAGACTCCTGATCGGCGGAGCTGCCGGGGTAGGCTATGTCGCCCTGCTCACGCTTGCATCCCGCTGGTTCCCACCCCGGTTCTTTGCCACGGTCAGCGGTCTCACGCTTTTTTGCGGTGTCGGCGGCGCCGTCGCGGCAGGTACCCCGCTGCGGTTCCTTGTGGAGCTTTTCGGCTGGCGGCCTGTCATGTTTGTCGCAGCGGCAGTGCTCCTCCTCATCGGGGCGGCAATCTGGCGGATCGTCAGCGACGATCCCGCCCAGAGAGGCTATCAAAGCTTTGCACCCCCCGATCCGGAAGCCGTCATTTCAGTGAAAACGCTGCTCGCCAGTCTGATGACGGTCCTCCGTTACAAAAACGTCTGGCGTCTTTCCCTCGTCGGCTGCGGTCTGACGGGTCCGGTTCTCGCCTTTGCAGGGCTCTGGGGCGTCCCTTTTTTCACAACCCTTCATGGGATATCGACCGCCGCAAGCTCCGCGATCACATCGACCCTGCTGATCTGCTACGCGGTGGGCGCCACGGGGCTGGGCATCCTGTCGGACCGGATCGGCCTGCGCAAACCCGTTATCCAAACAGGCTCGCTTGTCGCTTTACTCGCCTGGATTCCGATGCTCTTCATCCCTGAAATTCCCGTCTGGCTGCTCGTCGGGCTGGCCATCCTCGTCGGCCTGGCCTCGGGGTCCGTAACGATCGGATTCGCCTTCGTGAAGGAATCCGTGCCGTCCAGGTTTGCCGGCACAGCCACTGGAATCTATAATATGGGTTCGATCCTCGGGGCGATGATCCTCCAGCCGGCCATCGGCTGGCTGCTCGACCGCAACTGGCAGGGGGCACTCGCCGGCGACGTCCGGATCTACGACCTGGCCGCTTATCGGTCGGGGTTTATCCTTCTGATCGCCTTCAATTTACTGACGGTCCTGGCGATCGGCTTCACCACGGAAACCCATTGCCGGCAGACGGTGGAAGGTGAGGAGAACGGCCAGGACAGCTGACCGTCTGAGGGGTCGGTTCAATGCCGTCAAGCTCCCCGCCCACAGGGCGGGGCTTTCCGGCCAGGAGGGGTCCCGCCGGTAAGGCGGGGTTTGCGGGTTGCGCTCCCGTTCACGTTGCCGTTTATAAAGTAATTTGCTACAGTGAGCGGCAGATGCCTCTTCATCCGGGGCCGATGGCATCACACACAGTGCGGGGTGGCAGTATGACAATACTGGGGGTGCAGAATATCCTCGAGATTCTGAGGTGCATCAGGGAGACGGAGCGGGTCATCGGCCGGTTCTATCGGCGTTGCGCCGAAACCTGGAAAGCGGATGAGGCGTTCTGGCTCAATCTCGAGGGGGAGGAGATTAAACATGCACAGAACATCGAGGAAATGGCGGAACTGATCCGCCGGAATCCCACCCATTTCCAGTTGAACCGCCCCTTCAGCATCGCTGCTATCAGCACCGTCATCACGGGGATTGAGCAGAACATCGACCAGCTGAACAGGGGGGTCATCTCGCGGGAACGGGCGATGGTCCTCGCGCGGGATATCGAATCATCCATCATCGAAAAGGCGTATCACGAGATCGTCAAAACCGCCGAGCTGGCCTACCTTACTTTGGTCCGGCGGGTGGTTTCGGAGACGCTCAGCCACAAAAGTGCCATCGAAAATAAGATTCAGGAAAGCGCCGCCCAGCCTCTCCCGGGAAAGTAACGGCGGAGAACCTCGACGGAACGGAACGATGATACAGTGGAACGGTCTCATGGTCTTCTTCCTGACGGTCTTTGTCGCCTCTTTACTGGTGCATGGTGTGCTGAATGGGCTCAACCTCCGCCACCTCCGCCGTCACGGCGACGAGATCCCGGAGGTGTTGCGGGGGGAGATCGACGGCGAGACGCTCACGAAGATCTCCCGATACACACTCGATTCCCAGCGGTTTGGAACCGCAGCGGGCCTCTTCGACGACGCCCTTACCCTCGCCGTCCTTCTTAGCGGCCTGCTTCCCTGGCTCATCGACCGCCTGCCCGCCTGGGAGGAGCATTTCCTCCTGGCGGGTCTTCTCTTTTTCGGCCTTTTGGGCATCGCCAGCGGGCTGATCGGTCTCCCCTTCGACCTATACAGGACATTCGTCATCGAGAAACGCCACGGTTTCAGCACGATCACCCTGCGCCTCTGGATGATCGACCTTCTCAAGGGAATCGCCGTCTCCTCCGTCCTGATGGGACTGCTGCTGAGTGCCCTGCTCACCCTTCTGCGCTTTGCCCCTCTCTCCTGGTGGTTCTGGACATGGCTCGTATTCGCCTCCTTCCAGCTATTGATGATCTGGCTTTATCCCGTCGTGATCGCACCCCTTTTCAACCGGTATGAACCGATCCGGGACGAGGGACTCAGGGAGGTGGTCATCGCACTGATGGCAAAGGTCGGTCTGAAGACGGAGGGGGTTTACCAGATGGACGCAGCGAAACGGAGCCGCCACACAAACGCCTATTTCACCGGGCTGGGAAGAACGAAGCGGATCGTTCTTTTCGACACGCTGCTCGCCTCGCATACCGCGGAAGAGATCACCGCCGTCCTCGCGCACGAGATCGGCCACTGGAAAAGGCGGCACATCCTCAAGCAGCTCCTCTTCATGGAAGTTGCCTCGCTGGTCGTTCTATGGCTTGCCTCGCACCTGATCGCCTGGCCGCTTCTCTATGAAACGTTCGGATTCACCAGGCCCATCCCCTTTGTCGGCCTCTTGCTTTGCGCCGCCCTCGTCGGCCCCCTGACGATCCTCATTACCCCTGTCGTCTCGGCAGCCCAGAGGCGGTTTGAACGGGAAGCGGATACCTGTGTTTTCAGTCTCACAGGGAGGACATCCCCTCTGATGAGCGCCCTCAAAAGGCTGGCCCGGGATAACCTCGCCAACCTCCACCCCCATCCCCTTTATGCCCGGTTTTATTATTCCCATCCACCGCTTACGGAGCGGATCGCCCGGCTAGAGGAATTTGAAAGTAAAAATGGGCCTTGATTTTCACGCCGGGATGATTAGTTTATTGGGGCGATATCGGCGCCACGGGCGCAACCCGTCCGTGGTCATTTCGCATCGGAGAGAACGCCATGCCCATCTATGAATTTTACTGTGAAAAATGCAACACCGTCTTCAGCTTTTTCTCCCGGGTCGTCAATACGACGAAAATCCCGAACTGCCCGCAATGTAAAAAGGCGCTGAGACGTCAGATGTCCCTGTTTGCCAGGGTCTCCCGCGGCAAAGAAGCGCCTGCGGACGACGGAATGCTCCCGCTCGACGATGCGAAGATGGAGAAGGCCATGGCAATGATTGCCGGGGAGGCGGAGAAGATCAACGAAGACGATCCCCGCCAGGCCGCTCAGCTCATGCGGAAGCTGACCGACGCGACGGGGCTTTCCCTCGGCGCCGGGATGGAGGAAGCGCTCCACCGGCTGGAAAAGGGGGAGGACCCTGATCGGATCGAGGCGGAGATGGGCGACCTCCTGGAAGGGGAAGAACCCTTCGCCATCGAGGGGAGGAAGATGAAGGGCGGCCGGAAGCCGAAACCCAGGGTGGATGAAACGATCTACGACCTGTAATCCCCTCGCTGTCCTTGCCGCTCACAACGTTTTCA
>JAMDBG010000207.1 GCA_023487865.1 Deltaproteobacteria bacterium
TAGAATATGTCGTATTTGGAAGCGGTTCAATGGCGATTGTAATGTTGTTTTCTTTGGCAGCCAGGGAGATTTCCTTCAGCAGGTTAACGACTTGTCGATATCCCTCTTCCCTCGGAAACCCTTCCGGTACATTTTTCGCCGGACCGCTTCCAAATACGACATATTCTACGCCCAACTCACCTGCCCGCTTCAATGCCCTCTTGTAGTATATTGCAATTTGTTTTTTATCGACCATTGGCCCTGTTAATCTCATATTTGCAGGGAATAGATTGTTACACGTCTCGCATCGGATCTTTGCATTATTTACCCTTTCTTTCAAAGCCGCAAACTGTTCATCGCTGAATTCCATCATCTGGGCAAGGGGCAGCTCTATATAGTCGAAACCATATTCTGCTATTTTTTCAATGATTTCTATGCCTGTTCCCTCTGCACCCTTGGCTACCATATTACTGCAGCATCCGAATCTCACCTTATCATCTCCATCACTTTCGAATTATTGGGTTGGATCAATGATCACCTTTATGAATTCATCCGGCCTCTGACGCAGATCATCAAATGCTTTTGGTGCATCATTCAAGCTTACCACTTCTGAAATCAATTTTTGTGCAGCCATTTTCCCGCTGCCCATGATAGCAACGACTTCTCCAAATTCTTTGTGCGTATAATTGAAAGTACCCCATACCTTTCTCGCTGAGCAAACAATATCCTGCATATTAATTTCCATTTCTTTTTGACTCATACCCACCCAGATGGAAGTACCGCCGACTTTTAACAACCTGATCGCTTGATTGGCCGTTGCCTGGACGCCGACGGCTTCTATTGAAATATCCACCATTAAGCCGTCTGTATAGTGGGCTATGGCTTCCGTATAATCTCCATTTTGGGGATGGATTGTTTTATCTGCACCAAACTCTTTGGCAACTTTTAAGCGGGCATCGCTCAAATCGGAAACAATGATCAGTCTTGGATCACGCAATTTGACCAATTGAAGAATGCACAGGCCAATGGTACCCGCTCCGATAATTAAAACATTCTTGCCTGCGAAATCATCGATTTTTTTGACCGCACCATAGGCAACCGCATAGGGTTCCGCCAATGCGCCTATCTCATAGCTGCATCTTTCCGGCAGTTTGTACAGCAGCTTTTCAGGAACAGCAACATATTCCGCCATTGCGCCGTCCACGGTAAGTACTCCAAAAAACTTCCTGTTTAGGCACATATTGGTGAGGCCTTGTCTGCAATTTACACACCCGCCGCAAAAATGAATGGGCTGGACAATCACTCCATCTCCTGCCTTAAAGAGGGTTACATCACTTCCTGATTCAATCACTTCGGCCGAAAATTCATGCCCCATCGTCATGGGTGGAATTCTTCTTCCCGTCAATCCCAAAGCCCCGTGAACATCACTGCCGCAGATGCCGCAGGCACGGACTTTCAACAATGCCTCCCCCTTTTGAGGGGTCGGTGTTGCCACGTCCTCGATAACCAATTGACCTGGTCCCAAATAGCGTAATGCTTTCAATGCAATTCCTCCACTCTGCTTATTATTCCATCGCTAATTTGTAAACCATTCCCGGAGCCGATGGACATCGGACACATGACGGACGTGATAGGTCTTCATGCCGGTTGCCCTGGCGGGGATCAGATCAATGCCTTCTTCGTCACCGATTGCGAGACATTTTTCAGGGAGCACGTCGAGCAGACAGGCCATGGTAGAACACAGGGTCGGGTCCGGTTTTGTTTTCCCCGTTTCGGACACGGTGAGGATCGCCTGGAAAAAGGGGCCGACACCAAGGATCTCCAAAATACGGTCGGTGTGGACCCGATGGTTGTTGGTGAGCAGCCCGAGACGATAACGACGTGAGAGGACCGAGAGGGTTGTCATGAGTTCCGGATCCTGCCGGAGGAAGCTTCCGGGATCGATTGTGCGGATCGTCTGATCTCGCCATGCTTCCCAAGCGATGCCTAATTCATGCAATATCAGTGTGTTGCTCGGGGGATAGCCGCATCGCGCTGCAAGGAGCGTTCGGGTTCTGTGATAGAGGTCCTCTGTCTCGAGACGATCAATCCCCTTGACTTCGGCAATGAGGGTGCAGGCAGCCTGCCGATAGGCCCGTTTGAGTTCCGGGCTTGTATAGAGGGTGTCGTCCATGTCGAAAATCAACGCCTGAATGTCCCGCCATTCGGGTTGATCGAAAGGGGATGTTTGGACTTCAGCGTTCCGCATCACCGGTGCCCTGTTGACGCCTTACCGCGACATGGATCACCATGCCGTCGTGCCGCCGTCTACCGGAAAGGCCACTCCGTTGATGAACGCAGCCTCATCCGAAGCCAGGTATAGCGCGGCGCCGGCCACATCTTCCATAGCGGCCAGACGGCCCAGGGGCACCTCGCCCACGCGCTCCTGCCGGCGCTCAGGATCTTTCAGCACCTCCCGAAGCAGGGGGGTTTCCACCGTGCTGGGGCAGAGCACATTGGCCCGGATGTTGTCCTTGGCATACCGCACGGCCACCGCCCGGGTCAGCTGGGAAATTGCGCCCTTTGTCAGGGTGTAGGCCTCGGGGGTAAACTTATGGCCGATGAGGCTGCAGACCGAGCCCATGCTGATGATGGAGCCGCCGCTGTTTTCACGCATCAGGGGCAGGGCGTGCTTGATGCCGAGAAACGGCCCCCGGACATTCACGGCCAGCATCGCGTCAAGGCTCTCAACGCTCATCTCCTCGATGGGCTGGCGGATGTTGATGCCGGCGTTGTTCACCAGGATGTCGAGCTTTCCCGCCTTGTCGATCAGCGCGGCCAGCGCGGCCGTCCAACTCTCCTCGTCGGTCACGTCCAGGCGGACGAAGCAGGCCCGGCCGCCCTGGGCGGTGATTTCGGCGGCGGCCGCCCGGCCCTGGTCCTCCTTGATGTCGCCGAGAAAAACCAGGGCGCCCTCAAGACTGAATCGGCGGGCGATAGCCAGACCCAGACCCTGAGAAGCACCGGTGACGAGGGCAACTTTGTTTTTGAGGCGCATAAGACTCTCCTTCTATCGCCGCCGCCATGGGTCGGGGCATTGCGGCATGGTTGATCCAAGGTCATTGCCCAAATTGGGGTTGCCCAAATCAGGATTGCCTGATATTCTGTACGCATCCTATCATTTGTTAAGAATTTTGCAAAACGGAAATGTTCGGTTTTTACAACCCTCCACGTGCTGGAAATGGGAGGGTCGAGCTGCCAGGCAAAGGTCATCCCTATGTTTAGGTAAGAAACCAAAACTTCCATTTTTCTCGATGAGGGCTGAAAATGAAAGACTTGTTGATGGCATTTTACGGCGATGATTTTACCGGTTCGGCAGACGCGATGGAGGCACTGACTTTGAATGGCGTGCCGACCGTGTTGTTTCTCGACCGACCGGATCCGATGTTGCTGAAAAGACGGTTGAAAAATGTTCGGGCCGTGGGTGTAGCCGGAACCAGCCGAACCATGACCCCCGCGCAAATGGACGGGGAATTGCCCGGACAGTTTCAGATGCTCAAGGACCTGGGAGCCCCTCTTATCCACTACAAAGTCTGCGCGACTTTCGACTCGTCAGCCAGGATCGGCAGCATCGGGCATGCGGCCGATCTTGCCTTCAGCGTTATAAATCCCCCATTCGCAGTCATTGTCCAGGGTGTCCCGGTCATCGGGCGCTATGTGGTATTCGGCAATCACTTCACGACCGTGGGAAATAAAACCTATCGTCTCGATCGTCACCCGATGATGAGCAGACATCCCATTACCCCCATGGACGAAGGAGACCTGCGCCTGCATTTTGCCAAACAAACGGCAAAAAAGGTTGAACTGATCGATTTGCTGCAGTTGAACAGATCCTTTGATGCAATCTCCAGTCAATTTGACCGGTACATTGCAGAAGGAAATGAAATCATCCTTTTTGATACGTTGGAGGACAAGAATCTGCTTACTATCGGCCGGTTGATCCATCAGAAAACCGGCTCACAACCGATTTATGCCATCGGTTCTTCGGGGTTGGAGTATGCGATGGGATACTATTGGCAATCCGCAGGCATTGTCTCGAAACCGGCCCCGATTTCTCCGGCAGGGCCGATGGACCGGCTGGCCGTCGTAAGCGGCAGCGCAGCGGACAAGACGGCCGAACAAATCAAATACGCCATAGATCATGGTTTTGAGGGGATTCGCCTTCACACGGATCTGCTCATCGATCATGAAACCGGCAAGGACGAACGGAATCGTGTGATACAACTCTCCCTAAAGTCCCTTCGGGAAGGGAAAAGCATTATCCTCTTCTCTACCCTTGGACCGGATGACCCCTACATCCAAAAAACCAAAGATAGAATGAGATCTTTAGGCATCAATGTCAATGAAGTCGGAAAACATCTTGGAAAGCAACAGGGATTGATCCTGCGTGAATTGGTGGAAACCGCGGGACTCAAAAGGGTGTGCGTTGCCGGGGGAGACACCTGCAGTTATGTTTTACGGCAGATGGATATCCATTCGCTCGAGCTTTTGATGCCGATTACGCCTGCGGCCCCTCTGTGCCGCGCGTTCTCGGATAATTCAACATTTGAAGGTCTCCAGGTTGCGTCAAAAGGCGGCCAAATCGGTGCGCCTGAATATTTTATTCAAGTCTTAAACGGATAAACCACCACCCCCACGAACCTGGGACATTCTTCAAGGCAATCGACATCGGGACCTTCCTCGCGCCCGATGCATTCAAGGATCTGGTCGGCCGGGTGATCGATGCGATGAACTCGTCAATGGTCTTTCTGCCTTCGTGTGGCATCAGAATTTCATGGGCCAAATCGCCGCTGACGGCAATGGCGTCAAAAAGAAGCTTCTGCTTGTAAAGGGATTAGGCGGGTTCGGAAGACCGGTTGTCTTTTCTAGAGCATCTCCGTATGATAGCAACGCAGGGGATGATAAGGAGGTATGTAGCCATCGACCACGGCGGGCTGACAAACGAAAAGACGAATCCCAAAACGGAGATGCCCGGTGTGATCAGGGACCGATACATCCCTTTCGAGGCATCGCGGCTGCTGATCGCAACGGACGTGATATCCGGGTTTCTCGTCAGGTGCCGCCAGTGAATGAGGAAGCACAGCCCGAGGCTGAACATGTTGATGTGGAAGAGGCCGACAGCCACCCGCACATCGGAATAATCCCCGCTGATATTCGTAGTGAAAGGCATCAGAACCACGCACGCCAGGATGAACAGCGTTATCCTCATGATACCGGAGTCGACCCTGCGGACATAGTGAAACTGCCGGTTGTGCATACGCCAGAACGAAGCGAGAACAAAGAATGCAACCAGAAATGAAATGAACTCGGATTGCATCCCGGCAATGCTGACAGCAAGCTTTGCCTCCGCCTCCGTTTTGGAAAAGTGGGGGATGACCAGGCCGGTGACGAGCAAGGTCATCGCAAAAGCAAAAATGCCGTCAACGAGAGCTTCGAGCCTGTTCTTGGAGATTGTTAAATCCCTCTGGTCATCCATCATCATTTGTCCTCACAAGGGGAATTGGAGTATACGAAGAAGGGTATTGTGTGTCAATGGAATAACGGCGTCTGAATGCCAATGGAACGATGCATGTTTTTGAAGATCGCCTGCTGCACGGTTACGGGAAGGACTGTGTATCCTCTTTCCGGTAGATTTTGCGAAATTGGGTCCAGAAATAGGTACAGTCATGACTCCATCAGTGACGGCTAAACCGGCCGCAGGTCCCATGCGATACACGATATTCGATGTTCCCGTCTTAAGGAACATCGTTCGCTTGCTGGCGATCCTCTTTCTAAAGATGATCGGGTGGCGCAGGGAGGGGAGTTTGCCCCGCGTCCCTAAGTACGTCATCATTCTGGCGCCGCACACATCCAACTGGGATTTGCCCATCGGGCTGGCCATTGCCTTTGCTCTGAAGCTCAGAGGTTACTGGCTTGGAAAGGACGAGCTCTTCCGGTGGCCTTTGCGCGGATTCTTCCGGTGGCTCGGCGGGATTCCAATCGATCGGTCCAGGTCGGGCGATATCGTAATGCAGGTGGTCAAGATATTCAAGGAGCGGGTCAATTTCATTGTGGTCCTGACCCCCGAGGGAACCCGGAAGAAAGTCACGTACTGGAAAAGCGGCTTCTATTACATCGCCCGGTGCGCCGCTGTCCCGATCGTGCTCGCTTTTCTGGATTACCGGCGCAAGGCGGGGGGGGTAGGCCCCGTTTTCTACCCCACCGGTGATAGGGAGGCGGACATGGAATATATTCGCGCCTTCTATGCGACGGTGACCGGCAAGCACCCCGAAAAGCAATGCATCCCGTCGCTATGCCGGGGAAGCAGTGAACCTGAACGGCGCAAGTCGGTTTAAATCCGCATCTGTCCGGCAAACTGCCTGCGGACAGTCCTGCCGCTGATGAAAAATTCCCCGTTCGAATAAAGTTGACCGTTATCGATTTCCGAAATCCTATTTCTTCTCCCGGATGGCCTTCGTAGCCATGTTGTCGACCAGTTGCGGAGACACCAGCCTGATCCATCGCCCCACTTTCGCTCTGAAAGAGGTCAGCAGTAAACGCTCCCTGTTTTCCATCGCCTTGACGATCAGGGCAGCACATTTTTCGGCGGTCATGATCTTGTCTTCCTGTAAAGGACTTTTTCCCAGCGGTTTCCCGTCATGCCCCAGGGCACGCCGATGAATTTCAGAAAGAACAAAAGCAGGTGCAACCATCGTGACACCTACCCCTGTTCCTTCGAGTTCAATCCGAAGTGAATCAAAGAAACCAAACAAGGCATGTTTGCTCGCTGCGTATCCTGTTCTCGTGGGAACGCCTACAAGTCCTGCCACACTTGAGACCGCAACGACAAGCCCTTTGGATTTCTTAAGGTGAGGCAATGCATAATAGGTGCAATAGACACTACCCAGATAATTCAATCGTATCAGCTTCTCAAAGATGGAGGTGTCGTTAATATCCTCAAAATTGGTCCACATGGTTCCGCCGGCGTTGTTTACCAGCACATCCATCGATCCCCATTTCTCAATCGTTTTTCCAATCAAGCTCTTGCAGGCCGCCTCGCTGGTCACATCCGTCGGAATAACCAGGGCTTGGGCGCCTTTACTCTCCAACTCCTGCATCAGTTCATTCAGGCGCCCCTCATTTCTGGCTGCGATTGCCAATCTGGGCCTCTGTGGTGCCAGAGCCAGACTGAGTGCCCGCCCGATCCCCTCTGATGCCCCTGTGATGACTATCACTTTATCCGTAAAGGTCGCCATCTCTATCCTCCTTCCATTCAATAACGCGTTTTATGCGTTTTTCGTGCTGAAAATCCACAGACAATGGAACCGCTGCCGGTGGAGAGATATATTTTACTTCTTCAGGTTGAAGAGTCTCACAGGGTTTTCGACGCCGATCTTGTAAGCCAGCTCCGGTGGGAGCTGGGAGAGAAAGGCTCTCGTCGGCTTGCCCCGGTCCGGCCTTCGACGAATATCGGAACGGGGGGGCGTGAAAAACTGGTCTGTGCCCAGCAGGAAGCGATCAGGGTATTTTTTCATCAGTTCCACCCATTCCGGAGAGGCCTTCCCGGGGCGAAAGGGCGGTTTTCCTCCACGCTGTCGACACCGAATTTAATGGTCATGTACAGGTTCGGATGCCTGGCCAACAGGTCGTCCATCAGCTTCAGTGTCCGGTAGCCCGTATTATCCCATCCTGCGTGAGCCCAGATGATACGAGCCGCGGAGTTATAAGACAACAGTCTTTCAAGGGCGGGAATGTTCGCCTTCAGGGTGGAGGGATTGTCCCCTGCCTTCAACCGTTCGAGCCCCGGCAGCGGCATGTCATGGGGGACGGCCTCCATGTGGAGATCGATGGGGACTTTGTGGCGGACGGCAATGTCGGCAAGGAGCAGGAAGAGGGGATGGTCAGGCGGCGCCGTCTCATACGGGTGCCGGAAGTGCAGCGAAAAGTGCTCAGCCGTCATTTCCCCGAAGCCCACTGCTCCCGTGGCGATGATCTTTTCCGCTTGCGCTTCAAATCTTTTCTTCAGATCAGGGTCTGTGTTGCCGGACTTCACAGCCCTCTGAATCATCACATTCAGTGAGCCTCCGCCTCCCAGGAAGGCGAAACGCCCCGGATAATCGCGAATGGCGGAAAGAAACTCCTCGGCTTCGAATAGGTCCCGCTGGCCTTCCTTAAAAGGCGGCGGCATGACGATGGCCGTTGAGATGCCCAGATTGTCCATGATCGATACGGCGGCTCTGGCGGCCTCCGGGTAGTCGGTGGATAAACCGAAAGCGCCGCCTTTGCCTGTCATTCCGAAAAGGTGGTTGTGAACATCAATATAGGCGGTTTTGTCCATCAGCGACTGGGGGGGTGGAACGACGGGGGATTCCGCCCCTGTCATCGGAACGGGCGGCAGGATCATCAAGATCAGGAAAGCCGTCAAAGTGATCGAGGTCTTCTTTCCCATGGCGTATCATATCGGAATTGCTTTTTTGGCACGGACATTCAAAGGCCTCGGCCTGCCCTCCCCGTCCGGGGCAGGGCAGGCCGAGAGGTCCTGGTAAACTTCTATTTTTTCTGGACATCCTTTGCCAGTTCCACGTCGACGGCGTAGATGATCTTCGATTCCTTGTCCATCCATTTGGACAGTTCCTCGCCATCCAGGTAGGAGACTTCATCCCCCGGTTTTTCGACCATGTCGATGAAGGCCTTGTCGCGGGTCACTTTCTTCGTCACTTCCCTGAGTTTTTCCACAACGGGGGCGGGGGTGTTTTTGGGCGCCATGATCCCGACCCATCCATAATACTCCGCATCGACGCCGAGCTCCTTGACGGTGGGGATATCGGGTACGGATTTGAGTCTCTTGCCGCCCAGCACAGCCAGAATCTTTAATTTATTCCCTTTTACGAGCGGGAGGGTGGTGGGCGGATACTGGGCCGCGAAATCAACGTGCTTGCCTACGACAGAGGCGAGACACGGCCCTCCTCCCGTAAAAGGAACATGGCGGAACTTCAGCCCGGCGGATTTTGCAAAGATTTCGATCGGCAAATGGCTCATTCCGTAAAGGCCGCCGGAGCAGAAGGCCATCTGGCCCGGTTTGGTCTTTGCGTCCCTGATGAAATCGGCCAGGGTCTTATACGGCGAATCAATGGGCACGATCAGCAGCGTCGGGCTCATCGTGAAAGAACCGATGGAGGCAAAATCGTTTCGGGTGAACGGAGGTTTGCGGCCGTTGGCAATCTCCCATTCAACCGCACTGGTGAATCCGATGGCGCCGG
>JAMDBG010000028.1 GCA_023487865.1 Deltaproteobacteria bacterium
CCCCCCCGCCAACCCTCTCCCGTCAAGGGGAGGGGGAGATGGTGTTATTTTTTCGTGGAGCGGATCCTGGCCAGCACCCGCGCTTCGGTGGTACGGATGTGGGACTCCATCTCCCGGAGCGCTCCGCTCAGGGACTGCCGTTTCATCTCGGCCATGATCCGCTCATGCTCCTTGATCGCCTCGGTGGGCCGGGAGCCGACTTCGAGGCTCCGGAGGCCCGCCAGGTTGGTGAGGTCCCGGATCTCGTTGAGGGCGTTGATGAGATAGGTGTTCTCCGTCATCTCCGCGAGGAAGGCGTGGAAGGTCATGTTGGCCCGGATCGATTCGAGGGGCTCCCCTTTGAGGGCGACCTTCCGGTACTGTGCCTGGATGCGTTCGATTTCGCCGAGGGAGGCCTTCGTCAGGATGGGCACGATGTGGCGGATGACGGCAAGCTCGAGGGCGAGCCGCAGCTCGAAGAGGTTCTCCACATCCCGTTCGGTCAGCAGGTTTATCTTGAACCCTTTGCGCGGGAAGTAGGTGATGAGCCCGCGGGAGGCAAGGTGGATCAGCGCCTCGCGGACGGGAGTCCGGGAGATGCCCAGTTCGTTCGTGAGGCCGGCCTCGGTGTACATCACCTCCTGCTCCAGCTTCTTCGAGAACATGGCCTCCTTGATCGTCGCCAGGGCCATCTCCTTGAGCGAAGGGGCGGGAAGCAGTTTCCCCAGGTTCAGATTCGTTTGCGGCATGACCATTTCCTCCTAACAACTCCCCTTTGCTGCAGCAAGTCGGCCGGTTGCGAACCGCCAGGCCCACCGAATCAAGGGGTAGAGCAGGACCAGGATGGCGAGGCTGAGCAGCGTCGCCGAGATGGGCCGCGAAAAGAAATAGAGCGGATTGCCGGTCCGGGACATGATCAGGGCCTTGCTCAGGTTGTTCTCCAGCATCGGTCCGAGAACGAAGGCCAGGATCAGCGGGGCGGGCTCCACGCCGAAGCGTTTCATGAGGTACCCCATCAGGCCGAACAGGATCGTCGTCGCCAGGTCGCTGATACTGTTCTTCAGGGCGTACGCCCCGAGCATTACGAACATGATGATGAGCGGCGAGAGGATCCCGTAGGGCACCTTGAGGAGCTGGACGAAGAGCCCGATCAGCGGCACGTTGAGGACCATGAGCATGACGTTGCCGATGTACATGCTGGCGATCACGCCCCAGAACACGTCCGGCCACTTGAGGAGCAGGAGCGGCCCCGGCGTGACGCCGTGGAGCATCATCGCCGCCAGCATCAGGGCAAGGACGCTGTTGGTGGGGATGCCGAGCGTCAGGAGCGGCACGAACCCCCCGGCGGTGGCGGCGTTGTTCGCCGTCTCGGGTCCCGCCACCCCTTCGACGGCGCCGTGCCCGAACTCTTCCGGCCGCTTGGAGACCCGCTTTTCGAGCGCATAGCTCACGAGCGAGGCGACAGCCGGCATCCCTCCCGGAATGACCCCGACGCCGAACCCGAGGAAACTCCCCCGCGCGATCGGCCCGGCCGCCCGCTTCCAGTCCCCGGCCGTCGGCAGAAGACTCTTGGGGGTTTCGAGAACCGACCCCTGCGCCTCCCGTTTTTCGATGTTGTAGAGGATCTCGCCGAGGCCGAAGATCCCCATGGCCAGCGGCACCAGGCCTATTCCATCCTGGAGGTACAGGGTGCCGAATACGAACCGGTCCACCCCCTGGATGTCATCCGTTCCGATCGTCCCCAGCAAGAGCCCGACACACGCCATGAGGAGCCCCTGGGCGCGGGATTTCCCCGTCAGCCCGCCGATGCAGGTAAAAGCGAAGAACAGGAGGGCGAACATCTCCGGCGCTCCGAACTTCAGGGCCGTCTCGGCCAGGAAGGGGGAGATCAGCATCACTGCGATCACGCTCACGGTGCCGCCGATGAACGAGCCGAATGCGGACAACCCGAGCGCCGGGCCCGCCCGCCCCTGGCGGGCCATCTGATAGCCGTCGATGCAAGTGACGACGGACGCGGCCTCGCCCGGGATGTTGACGAGGATCGAGGTGATCGAGCCCCCGTACATGGCGCCGTAATAGATCCCCGCCATCATGATCAGGGCCGTTACCATGTCCATGCCGATGGTGATCGGCAGGAGGAGCGCGATCGTGGCCGTGGGTCCCAGGCCGGGCAGCACGCCGATCACCGTCCCGATGAAAGCCCCAAGGAAGACGGCAATGAGGTTTCCGGGCGTGAGCGCGATGGCGAATCCGTGGAACAGAGCACCGATGGTATCCAAAAACACTCCTAAAAATCCCTACCAGCCCCTGGGCAGAGGGATCACCCCCAGGGGAAGGGTGACCTTCAGCAGGACGCGAAAGAGGATGAGCGTGATGACCGCCGCCGAGGTCGAGGTTATTGTGGTCGAAAGCCAGGTGCGGCCCTCCACCCAGCGGAACTGGACGAAAAGCACGATGGCGGTCGTTAGCAGATAGCCGAGCGGCTCCAGCGCGACCACATAGAAGAACAGGGTTCCGAGGGCGATTGCCAACTTCTCCCAGCGCGATCCGCCTGCCGCAGCCGGCGCGCCCGGGGTGGGGCGCAGGATGAGCGCCAGGCCCAAGCCCGCCGTCACCACCGCGACGACCAGCGGCCAGAACCCCGCGCCCGGGGATTTGGGGCTCCCCAACCCAAACCCCCAGGAGGCAGCGGCGACCGGCAGCGCCAGAACAAGCGCCCCCCAACCGAGAAATCGATCCACGTTCATACGGTCTGCGTTCCCGAATGCGTCACTACGAACATCATGCCGGTTACTTCTTCACCGACTCGCCGATCTGATCGTACATGCTCTTCAGGGCCTTCCGGAAATCTTCCCCGTTGAGGTAGGACAGCTCGAGCTTCAGCTTGTCCGCGCTCGCCTTGAACTGCGGATCGTCATAGGCCTTCTTCACGGCGTCGTGGAGCTTCTGCCGGATCGGTGCGGGAACTCCCTTGCGGACCACGAACCCCTTCTGGTTGTCGATGTAGACGTCGTAACCAAGCTCGCGCATCGTCGGTGCGTTCGGCTCGGTCGGCGAGCGTTCGAGGGCCGTGATGGCCAGGCACCGCACGCGGCCTCCCTGCACCAGCGCGTAGGCCTCGTTCGGCGAGGCCATGGCCACGTTCACATGGCCGCCGGCCAGGGCGGTCAGGTTTTCGGCCCCTCCCTTTTGGGGCACATTGATCAGTCGGATACCCGTCCGCTTTTCGGTCACCAGCATGCTGGAATGGTGGATGCCGCCGACACCTGCGGTGCCGTACGTGTATTTCTCCGGATTCTTTTTTGCGTCCGCGATGAAGTCCTTCATGGTTTTCCACGGGCTGTCGGTCCGCACGTAGAACCCGACCCTCTCCACCATGAGGCGGATGACAGGATCGAAGTCGGTGATGGGATTGAACGGCAGGGTCTTGAAATGGGGGACCGAGACCGTCTCGCTGCCTCCCGCCACGAGAAGCGTATAGCCATCAGGTTTTGCGTTGTACACATACTGCGAGCCGATGATCCCGGTGGCTCCCGGCTTGTTGTTCACGACCAGGGGCTGGCCCAGGTACTTCGCGGCCACGTCGGAGATGGCGCGGGCAACCATATCGGTTCCGCCACCGGGGGCGAACCCGACCACCACCTCGATGGGCTTGGTGGGAAATTCCTGCGCCGCTGCCGGTATTGAGCCGAACAGGGCCACACAGGCTAAAACCAAAATCCAAACACTGTTCCATTTTTTCATCATACATTCCTCCTACGTGGGTTGATCCCGTGGATTCGGGATTGCCGTAGCTAAAAACGCTTTTTTACATTCTGGTATGGACGGTTACGAAGTTTTCCGGATTGCATCATTCACCTCCGGGGCTGGTGTTTCTGGGCGATTGCGACTACGGCAACTGGTATGTAGTATGTGATATATTAATAGAAAATTGTCAAGAAAAAAATCTTAGAACGATACGGCCGCCGATCTCTTTGTGGCTTTGCAGGAGTTGGGCCAGGGGTGGCTCTTATAGGTCTTGCCGTCCGCGGATATAAGGATGCCGGTCAGCCCGTCTTGACGAGCGGAGGGAGCTTCCCCGCAATTCCCACATAGCCGTCCTTGACGATCAGGACACCGCTGACACCCTCGATGGAAACCACATGATTGAGGGCCGGCTCGACATCGGCAACGGTTTTGACAAGGTTCGCGGCCAGGGTCGCCGCGGCATCCGCCAGGGCTCCGTCTTTGGCGACAATCGTGGCCAGATCGCATTGGCCGAGGCTCAGCGAATGACCCATCTTCCCCGAGGACGAACAGATGGAAAGGGGGGTGTCGGACGCCTCCAGTGAAAACGCTAGCCGGCCGATCTGTCCCGATTCGCCCGGATAGAGACCGATGACCACGGACTCGGTCGTCCATAGATAGATATCACCGCCGTTATCGACGATTGCCTCTTCGGCACCGGCCCTCACAGCGGCCTCGACCGCAAGCTGCGCCATGGCGCCGGCGACGGCGGCCATCGGTCCGACGCCCACCGTATCCGCGGCGCGGGCCATCCGCCGCGCCACTTCGGGTGCATCGGCGCCGACCGCAACGGGCTCCAGCGAATGCTGAAAACGGGGATCCCGCCGGATATAATCCTCCAGAATGGCCCTTTGCCGGACGATCTCCTGCGTAACAACGGCAAACGGCTCGCAGCAGATACGGAGGACCGCTTCTTTATGGACGAACGTTCTGTATACCCGTTTGCGGTTCATGGATTTTCGGGGCGGCCGTGGCGTCCCTAGAATGCCGATGTGCATGCGGCGAAGGGACAGACACGGATGCATGCCAGGCACTCGATGCACTGGGATTCGTCGTAGGCGATCTTGCGTGTGGCGTCGTTTTCGATTTTCAGCGCCCCGATGAATGACGCAACCGTGAAATAACCGCAATGGGTGCACCGCTCCTCGTCGCGAATCACCCCTTTTCCAGAATAATTGACAATGACGTTGAAGGTCTTTACAAAATCGATTCCGCCCTGGATCTCTTTTTCCGTACCGGTGACGTCCAGGACGAGGTACCCTTCCTCCTCGGGCGTGACCTTGGCGCGAAAGACATTGACGACGAGGTGATGGTCCTTGACAAGATGGTAGATGATCGGCTTGTCGCATTCGCACTTGGGAAAGTAGAACATCAGTTTTTTGGTCACGGTTGCGTCATTCATCGGGGCGGCTCCCTTTTCACAAGCGGTTTCATTTTTGTGTCTTTAGGCAGAAAGGCAATCGGCGCGGCCAGCAGGAAATCGCCCCGCCGGATTTCATCCGCCAGCAGATTGGCGATCTCCAGGGCCTTGTAATACGAAGACAGGGAACCGACCTCCACGGTCCGGCCGTCGACCTGGATCCGGCCGGTGCGCAGTTGCTCGTAGCTGACGTGACCGATGACCTTGCCCGTATTTTGCGGATAATCGGCCCCGTAATCGACCACCGGCGCCAGGATATCCCGGTCGCGCACGCAGGTGCGTCTCAGGACTTCCTCATTGAGGATGGGAATGGGAATGCCTACCCCCAGGGAGAGCGAAACACCGTATCCGATGAAGCTGACGCCCCGGACAAACTCCTTGCGCATCTGCTTCATGTCGGCGGTCAGCGCCAGCGTTCCCGCTCCGCCGGTAGGCACGCCGTCCGGCGTTCTGCCGACGCCGCCGGCGTGCTGCGTCCCTTCGGCGTACACATGCCCCTGCGCGCCGGCCAGCCAGACACGCGTGCCTACCCCGATGGTCTCGTAGTAGGGGTCGTTGAGCAGCGGCGACAATTGCCCCGCGGAGCAGTAATTCGCGTTTTTCTGACGGGGCTCGAGCTTGCCCATGTAGGTGTAAATCGTATGGTCCGACCGGTTGATCGCCACATTGTAATTCTGGTAGCAGTTTCGCGGATTGACCATGATCGCCTGATTCAGGTCCCGGATGGTGAAGTAGGTGCGGATCTCCCGGAGCGGATAACAGTCCGTGCCGTAGGAGAGGGCGAAAAGCTGAAGCTTTTTCCCCGCCACAAGGTCCTCGATCACGTGACCGCCGCCGTACCGGAACTCGCCGGGCGGATACATGTTGGCCGGATCTCCGTGACGGAGCTGCGTCGCCCCCAGATAGACATCCACTGCAGCGAGGCCCGTGTAGACGAGCACATCGGCGACCCATGCCTCGGACATGCGGATCTTCGGCTTGGAATGTCCGAAGTTCAAAAAGCATCCCGACGAACACATCGGTCCGAATGTGGCGGTCGTGACGACGTCCACCTCTTCGGCCGCGGCCTGGAGGCCCTTTCTGTCCACGTAATCCATGATCTCATCGGCCGTCAGCACCACGGCTTTCCCGGAATCGATACGATCGTTGATCTGTTCATACGTTTTCATAGTTTCATTTCCCACAGAAGGATAGGATGGTTCAACTGCGTCGGGCGCATTTCCTGCACATCTTCATTGTTTTGTCAAGGCACGGGGCTTTGCGGCAGGCCCCCTATCCCCTCTCCGCCAGGGCCAGCCTGAGGCCCAGCGACGTAAAGACCCCGACAGTCAACCAGTCAAAATACTTCGCCGTCTTTGGTCTGGCAAGGAGGAAGCCGCCGATAGTTCCCGAGAAATAGCCGATCAGGCAGAAAATGACGACGGCCTGGACCATGAACAGGAATCCCAGCAGCAGCATCTGGAGGGGGAAATAACCGGTATTGGGAGTGACGAACTGCGGCAGAAACGCCAGGAAGAACATCGCGACCTTCGGGTTGAGGACGTTCATGATGAACCCCCGCTTGAACAGGGCCGCATCGGGCCTGTCGTCGGCAAGCGGAAGCTTTATCGCGGATCGGTCCCGGAGCGTCTTGTAGGCCAGATACAGCAGGTACGCCGCTCCGGCATATTTGACGACGTTGAAGGCAATGACCGACGAATAAAATACCGCCGAGATCCCGAAGGCCGCCGCAGTCGTATGAACGCTGATTCCGCTGCACATGCCCAGGGCGGTGACGATGGCCGGTCTTCTCCCGCGGGTGATCCCCTGGGTGACAACGAAGATATTATCGGGGCCGGGCGCTACGGTAAGGGCGACGGACGCGCACAGGAAGTAGAACAGTGTCGATGGAGCCATTGGGCGGCCTCACGAAGCGTCAAGATGCCGATGCATGTTCTTTACGATCTCGGTGGCCTCCCCCACGATCCTGTCGATCAGGTCCCGGACCTTGGGCAGGTCGTTCACCCGCTGCGCGCATTCACCCCCCGCCATCATCGCGTTTGCCCGGTCGCCCATGCAGACGGCCTTGATGCCGGCCCTTTCATAGGCGATCAACTCAGGCGGGACGGTGCTCCAGTCATCGGGGATCCCGGTAAACACCCCGGGAGACTTCACGATGGTATTCTGCAGATGGGTCATGCTGGAAGGGGTCTTCAGCCACCGGGCAGGTCCTACGACGCCGCGGGCGACCAGGGTTCCGCGATCCTCCGTTTTGACGACCTGCTCCTTCCACAAGGGGTGGAAGTCACTCTCTTGGGTCGCCAGAAGCCTTGTCCCCATCTGGACCCCGGCGGCCCCCATGGCGATCGCCGCCGCCAGGGTCCTCCCGTCGCAGAATCCGCCGGCCCCCACCACGGGGAAGCCCGGATCCGCTATCGCATCGATCACGGCAGGCAGTAAAACCATCGAGTGGACCGGCTCCCAGGCGATGTGAAAACCGCCTTCATGGCCGGAAGCGACGATGCAATCCACCCCCGCCTTCCTGCACCGCAGGGCGCCCTTCACCGAAGGGACGACGTGCAGCCAGGTAAATCCGGCAGACTTGATCTTCTCGCGCCAGGGAACGGGGTCGCCGGCCGAGGTGAAGAGCACCTTGAAATGCTCCTTCATCGCAGGGTTCTCCTCACGGACCCGGACCGCCGTATCGATCAGGATCTGCGACAGGGGGAGCACTTCCGTCGACACCATCACGTTGATCCCGAAGATTCCGCCCCGGTCCTTCGTCAGCCGATACGTCCGTTTCAGAATCTTCTCGAGCACCTGAGCCATATCGTCGTCCATCGACGCCTCGCCGCTCTCCACAAAGGCCTTATAAATCCAGGGTTGCCCTTCCTTGTCAAAAAGTCCGCTGGTGGAAAGCAGGCCGAGTATCCCCGCATTGGCCGCGGCGACGCAGAGGTTGTTGTTGCTGAACGGCCCCATGCCGGCCTGGATGATGGGATGTTTGATCCCGAGTAGCTCCGTCAGTCTGGTTTTCAGCATTGTTGTCTCCCTCAATCAGTTAAAAGTCTTTCCCTCGGCGGCAAGCTTGACCAGGAGCGGCGCGGGCTTCCAGAACCCGCCGTGGCGCCCGCGGGCGTATTTCTCCATCGCCGCAACCACATTGGTCAGGCCGACGGTATCGGCGTAGAACATGGGGCCGCCGCGGTGCATCGGGAAGCCGTAGCCGGTAAGATAGATGATGTCGATATCCGACGCCCGTTGCGCGATCCCCTCCGCCAGGATGCAGGCCGCCTCGTTGACCAGGGCGTAGACCAGTCGCTCGACGATCTCTTCATCGCTGATGGTGCGCCGCTCCACGCCGATCTCCTTCGAGTGGTTGACGATCATCGCGTTCACCACCTCCGACGGATAGGCCTTGCGGTCGCCCGGTTTGTAGTCGTACCAGCCGGCGCCGGTCTTCTGGCCGAAGCGCCCCATCTCGCAGAGCAGATCGGCGGTCTTGGAGTAGACGACCCCCGGACTCTCGGCATAGCGCCGTTTGCGGATGTACCATCCTATGTCGTTACCGGCGAGGTCGCTCATCCGAAACGGTCCCATGGCAAACCCGAACTCCTCCATCACCCGGTCCATCTGTTCCGGGAGACAGCCCTCTTCGAGGAGGAATCCCGCCTGCCGCCCGTATTGCTCGATCATCCGGTTCCCGATGAAACCGTCGCAGACACCCGAAACCACTCCGATCTTCCTGATTTTCTTGGCGAGCGCCATGACGGTGGCGAGCACATCCTTGGCGGTCTTCTCTCCGCGCACGATCTCCAGGAGCCTCATGATGTTGGCCGGGCTGAAGAAGTGCGTGCCGATCACATCCTGCGGCCGCCTGGTAAAGCCTGCGATCTTGTTGACGTCGAGCGTGGAGGTGTTGGAGGCGAGGATGGCGCCCGGCTTCATCACCTCGTCGAGCTTCCGGAACACCTTCTCCTTGACACCCAGCTCCTCGAACACCGCTTCGATAACG
>JAMDBG010000152.1 GCA_023487865.1 Deltaproteobacteria bacterium
GAGTGAGTCTTATGCTCCCTCTCTGTTCATACTTGAAACAGAGAGGGACCGTACCGTGGGAGGGGTGGCTTGCCCCCCCTGACGTTTAATCAGTCGGTTTTTAGCCGACCCCGAAGGGGGAAAGATTTAAAAGGGGGGGTCTGCGCCCTTGGCGGCCTCCTTTTTAAAGTTTTAGGCGTGAAGAAAACCCACTCGTATCCGTAAGGGAGGGTGGGTGGGGCACCAACGTTAAAAAACTGTACGACGTCGCGCGCTGTATCACAGCATGGCCACACTATATAAAGTCCGAAAAAGGGATTGGATAGAAACAATGCCCCTGCTTAATAATGTCATTCATCACCAGTAAGTGGTCGCGCAAATATTTAAATATCCAGTCTATCCACTGCCATAGCATGGAAAATCTTCGGGATGGGCTCGAAGGGGTACTGTCCCCACAAAAAATACATTTCAAATCGGAAGGAGAACGGAGGATCGCCTATTTTCTTGATGATAACCAGATACGCTATCAATACGAGCCGGGAGTACTGGTCAATACAGCCTATGGTAAGCCTCGCATCTGGTATATTGATTTTCACCTTCCGGAGTTTGCTTCCTATATCGAATATTTTGGCCTGGTGGGAAAACAGAACTACGACGATGGAATAAAAACAAAATTATCAACCTATAACCGGATGGGTATGGACGTGATCTCGGTTTACCCTTGGACCTTTGCTGATAACTGGCATAAGTATATCATGAACGAATTGGATAAGACTACCCAGCGCCGTTACAACTCTCTTAAATCTAAAAAATACTGGTCCCAACAGAAACCAGATACCTATTTCAATAAAGGGAAAAGATCATTCTACGGGCAAGGATTGGGCAAGCGCTACTGATATATTGCTGCTCTGATTTATAAAAGGGGTTTAGTCTGATTAATATATCTTAGTCGACTTTTGTTACATCCGATAACTTGCCGATTTCTCAAAGGATGATTCGCCTGAAGGTGTAACATAATTATTCACCGTTTCATGACTTTTGTTACACTTTAAAGGGAATATTGTTACACCTTTCCAGGAGGAAAATGACCTGGATTTATTGATGGGATTGAGGGAATTTTTGAATAGGTTTGATAATCGTCATTAACGAATTGCCGTAAGGGGAGAATCAGATGCATACTTTGGTCCCAGAATGGACTCTCGTGGGTTTTCATACTTTGCTCCGCGAACCCAAATATTTGCGGAAAGGCCGTGATCAAACATTCTGGTCTGATCTGTAAGCCAAATGAAATCACTATTCTGTACTTTCTGGATAAAACGGCATAAGGCGGCCACTCTTGTCTCTGTACTCGTAAGAAAGAGCAGCCGGAAACCCTGAAGGTTTGATTTAATCATCTCTTCAAGGAATTTATAATTCCCGTTCCGGTAGATCTCCTGGTAACAAAAAATCTTATGTTGAATATTATTCGTATTATTATGTTTGCTTGCCATCGATTCTGTATTCATATCTACTTCAAGGAAAAATAGAAGTGCCTTTTCACTCTCATTATTCTTCACGACAAAAATACTATCAGGGATGAAGTCGTTCTGTTGACCCCTTTTCTGTCCAGCGGGAAGATTTATCGTAAATAGTGATTTGTTTTTTGTAAGACAATGCCATGGAGATAGCGAAATAACGGACAGGTCTGGGATGACCCTTTCTATTTGAACCATATGGATACGGAACCAGTTCAATAGGAGATTGTGGTCAATGGTGTCGGATTTAATGTCTTCATAGCGAGCGACAGGAGAAGGAACGATTCCTTTGATACTTAGAGATTCCATGCCTTGATGCGACAGGAATACTATCTCTTCCGGACGGCCCTGGCTCATTCCATAACCGAATGGTTTCTTAATAAGCAGCCCTTGTCCTTCAAGAGACCGGATCCTTCGCCTGATTACCTGGCAGCACCGGCGGTCAATAGCCGACAGCTGTTTTATGGTAACTACATGGTACTTGTGAATCGAGGAAAGCAAAACGATGTCATTTTTTGCCAATCGAACCATATTTTGAGAGTCAGGTGATGTTTTCATATTTAGCAAAGTGGTATGCTGATCTGTTTGTTTTTTAAGCCCGGTTTCCCCTGCTCACGAATATGCTATGTCGGCGCGCCGACATTCATAAGAATACGGTCAAGGGTTTCCTTCAATCCGGCCAGCTCATCAAATAATTGCTGCCATTCTCCATTATCGATTGCGCACATGTCCAATTTGCTCAAAGATTTGGAAAGTAGCCGGGCTTTGTTTGTAATGGTCATTGCGGGGCTTTTGGGCCGCCCCTTCCGCATGGATCGGATGTGATCGCTTTTGAATCGTTCCTTCTTGACCCTCTCAAAAAGAAGAACCATCTTGTCTTCGGTTTCGCATTTGGCAATCTCAACCAGAAGGCGACGAGCATATCCATTTGACGAACGGCATTCCGATTTAATCACTTCCGGAAGTTTGTTCAGGCTGAGGATTTCTGTAATGGTGGAACGGGCCTTGCCTATGGCCTCAGACAGGTTCTCATGGGTATAATGATAATTGGTAGAGAGACGCTCTAACGCTTCGGCTTCTTCGATGGGCTTTAAATCCTCGCGTTGCAGGTTTTCGATTAGGGCGATTTCATGTGGATTACCCTTTGTCAGAATCGCGGGTATTCGTTCCAGTCCCGCCAATTTTGCGGCCCTATACCGCCGTTCTCCGGCGACAAGCCAGATTTTGTCATTGGTATCTTTCCTAATAAGGACCGGCTGAAGTACCCCTGTTTTTCTGATGGATTCACAAAGCTCAGAAAGAGACTCCGGATCGAAATATTTCCTTGGTTGATTGGGATTAATAGAGATCATCGAAAGGTCGATATTGAAGAAACCACCATCCTGGTCATCATTCTGCATCACAGAATGATTTTCGGTTCTTTCAGTTTTGTCATCCAATCGGGTTACTTTGCCGTCTAATTTATCTCTGGTTGAGAGCATAGGATCATAAACTCCTTTGTTAGGCTCAGGTAGTCTTCCGCACCATGGCTGGCAGGTTTGAATTTAAATATGGATTCTTTGGCGATATGGGCTTGATTCAGGGCTTCACACTGCCTGATGCAGGTTTTAAACAATATGGATTTGTATGGCTCCAGTTGTTTGAACACCCACTCATTGCTTATCGCTTTGCGAGAATCAAATTTGCAGAACAGAATCCGCAGGGCAACTTTTCCGCTCTCGTAATCGCCTCTCTTCAAGAGTCTGATCATGTCCAGAAGGTCAGAATACCCCTCAAGAGAAAAGCGGGCCATTTCACAGGGGATCAGAACCATGTTGCATGCGTACAGGGCATTGACAGACAATATCCCCAAAGTAGGACGACAATCTATGATTATGAATTCGTAATCCAGACCCGACAGAGCCTTTGAGAGCCTCGTTTCCCTGAACATCTCTGGAATGAGCAATTGCTCTGCCTTATCGAGGTGGATATTTGAAGGAGCCAGATCGAGGTTGTCAATACTCGATTTTATAATGACTCCGGAGATCTCTTTCCTATTTACAAGGACATCCTGAATTGTTGCGGAGTATGAATCAGGACTGCTTCCTAAGACAATTGTTGAATGTGCCTGGGGGTCCAAATCGACCAGCAGAACCTTCCTGCCCAGCATGGCGATGCCGCAAGCCAGGTTAATCGACGTTGTGGTTTTTCCAACGCCTCCCTTTTGATTGATGATAGCAACGATTCTTTTTGGCATAAGATTCTCGGTCCCCTTCCCCATTTAAGCGGATGGGAAAAAACATTTGTTTCAGTCTGGAGATTTCGTATTGATTTTAGGACTAAAACTCCTTGATGGGAATGTGATAAAATTGTGATAGACGCCAAGGAGAAACAGGGGAACAGATAGAATAGATGGAAATAGATGGAATTGCTTTTTATCCTTGCTTCTAAGTACTTACGGGAAATCAGACCTCAGATCAAGGGGTTAAAAAATTGAGTGTTTTTACTTGCCTAGAACTTTTAATCCGTTGGCCACGGGTCCGATTCCCGTACGACCCACCAAATACAAAGGCTTCCCGAGGGAAGCCTTTTTCTTTTTTCTCTACCAGTCTCTGTCTGGTCTTAACAAACGCGATGAAATCCGAACTCCTTCGGACGCCACATCAAGGTCTTCCCCTCTTTCCTTCGCTCCCCTTCATAGTTTGCACCGTTTACCGTCTCTGTCAAAAAAGAAGCCCTCGGGCGTCCGATAGGGCCGGATCTTGTCGCCATGGTATGCATAACGCCCGTTGATCCAGTTCTTTTCCGCTTCGGTGAGTTCGGGAAACCGGAAGCGCTCCGGAAGAGGCGTCGGGGATATCCACAAAGCAAGGCCCATCAGGTAGAGCCACAGGAGGACGAGACAGACGACCGTTTTGGCAATTGGGATGACCCAGTGGTCGAATGCGTCCATTGTTTTTTCGTTGTAATCGGGCATGGTCACCCTCGCTGTTTTATCTTACAGCGGATTCCCGCGGCAGCCGGTCGCTCTTCCGCTGGACATGAACCAGATTCAAAAACCGGGCAAGATGATTACCTTCGGTAGAAGGCGTCATATCTTACGACCGCTCCGATTCATCGGAGCGTGTTTTCGCCGACGATCGCCCCTGCGATGAACGGCTCTAAGGCGAGTCACACAGATTGGATCTGCAACTTTGTTTTTAATATATGGCACAGGGTCGGCGCATGCAATAGGAGGAGAATGACAGTATAATGGTAGTAAAACTTACAAGCCGATGATCGTGATACAGTGAGGTTGATCCTCATGACAAGCGGAAAACCGATGTCGATCTGGATCGTCTCCAACAGAAGTGATGTCGAAGGGTTGAGGGAAATCCCGGCTGGTCCATCGAGAACTTTTTCACCCTTTTATTGCAGGCTTTTATAAATATCATCATGTAAGTCGGCCTGCTGCCTTGATGGAAATTGTCTTGCTTTAATCTCCATTTTCTCCTATAAAGTGCGATCAATCATCATCTGTGGATTGAAGCGTGAAAAGTCTTGATTTCCGGAAAGACTTGTTATAGAAGGCGAAACCATTTTACGTTGGACTCCTTGCCCGGACCTTGTGCCTGGGCTATAGAGCCGAAAGGAGGCATTTGCTTGAGAAGGTACGAAACCATACTGATTGCCCATGTTGATCTTTCCGAGGATGAACTGAGCGCCCTCATCACCCGTTATGGAGGCATCGTGACGGGCCAGAAGGGGATCCTGGTCAAGGTCGAACGGTGGGGGAAACGAAAGCTCGCCTACATGATCGGAAAACAGGCGAGAGGGTTCTACATCCTGATCGATTATGCGGGTGTCAGCGATGTGGTCACTGAACTGGAGAGGAATCTCAAGATCGATGACAAGATCCTGAAGTTCATGACCGTCCTGAAAGCCGAAAGGGTCGATCGAGAGGCACTGGAAAAAGAGATCGCGGACGCCTTGCAGAAGGACGAAAAGAAGGAGGCGCCGGTTCCTGTCCCCGAAGCGACCCCCGCCATTGCTGCGGCAGAAACGGACGTAACCAGTGCGGTTGATGACGAGCCGTCGAAGCCGGAAGAATCCGATGCGAAGGGGGGGAAAGAATCATGAACACGACACCTGCACCCAGGGGTCCCAGTAAAGGGCCAAGACCGCAGAAAAAGTTCTTTCATCGGAGAAAGTTCTGCCGGTTCTGCACTGATTCGAATATAAAGATCGAATACAAAGATCCGCAGACACTGCGAGATTTTACAACAGAGAGAGGCAAGATCATGCCGCGGCGCATTACGGGAAACTGCGCCAAACACCAGCGGGAATTGACCGTGGCCATCAAGAAAGCGCGGACGATCGCCCTGCTGCCCTTTGTTGTATCCGAAGGATAAACGGATGTCGGACAGCCGCGTCTCCGGCCATGTCGACGGCGCTGCGGCTGTCCCGTTTTTCTTCGGAAGCTGAAACGATTGCGGCCTTTTCTCCGTCTGTGATTCTCATCCTTGATCCGAGCCCTGTCATTCCGGAGCAGACCTTCTCAAAGTGGTGTTCACTTTCATCAGGACTTACGAGAAAATCGGGGCAGGGTCTGATGGGGCTGCTTCTTTTCAGGGAAAGACGAGGCGGGTTCGGAATTGGAGAGAGAAAAGGTTTTTTATATGAAAAACGGCATGATCCGGGGCGTTGCGGTCCTCTCCCTGACCTTGCTTGTTGTCATACTGATCCCCATTATCGGACCGGTCGCCGTCATTATGACCCCCCTGCCGATTCTCTATTTCTGTTTCCGTCTGGGCAGGATTCAAGGGCTGGCGTCCCTGGCAATTGCTTTTCTGGTCGTTTCAGGCATCCTCAGTCTCCTGGGTCGCCCTGCAAGCATCTCGGTTCTGACGATGATCAGCTTCACCGGTGTCCTGCTCGCGGAGGTTTTGCGGAGACGTTATACGATCGAAAAGACATTTGTGGTGGCGTCTCTGATATTGTTCTTTTCCGGAATCGGCTTCGTACTCTACTACACCCTGCAAACCGGCACTGCACCGTTGCGATTGGTGGAAATGTACATCACAGGCGTCATTAAAGAAAACCTGAAGTTATACGAACAGATGAATATCTCCGATGACCAGATCCAGATGATCAGGGAGAATATCCCGGAGATCACACGGTTTTTTGCCGGTATCTTCCCCGCCCTCACCCTGTCGGGGGCGATACTCACCGTCTGGCTGAACGTGCTTTCGGGACGTTTGCTTCTGCGCAGATACGCCGTGGGATTTCCGGATTTTGGCGATCTGACCCTGTGGAAGGCGCCGGACAAGCTCATTTGGCTACTGATCACGTCGGGGTTGATGGTGCTTGCGCCAGTTGACGTTCTGGGGACTGTCGGGATAAACCTCTTGATCATCTGCTGTCTGGTCTATCTCTTCCAGGGATTGGCCATCGCCGGCTTCTTCTTCAAGCTCAAGAGGGTCCCTGTGATTTTCCGATGGCTTTTTTATATGCTCATCGTTGTTCAACAATATATGGCCCTTGTTGTGATCGCCTTCGGTCTTTTCGATCTTTGGGTGGATTTCCGAAAACGGATAGCGAGGATAAAAGATGCTCCTGCATAAACCGATGCTCTCTTATAAGGAGGAAGTGATATGAAAGTGATTTTAAAACAGCACGTGGAATCTCTCGGCAAGGCCGGGGATACGGTTAAAGTGGCGGACGGTTACGGGCGGAATTTTCTGATCCCCAAAGGGCTGGCCGTGGAAGCGAATACGAGGAACCTCAAGGCATTCGAGCACGAAAAGCAGAGAATTCTGCACGAGGCGGATAAGATTCACAAACAGGCCGAAGAAACTGCGACAAAGCTTGGTGGTGTGACCTGTACCATCGCCCGGCGTGTCGGGGAACAGGAGAAACTCTTCGGATCGGTCGGTGTGAAGGACATCGAAGAGTCGCTCGCATCCCAGGGTATCGAGATCGACAAGCGAAACATCCTCCTGGATGAGCCGATCAAGGCACTCGGCGAATTTCCTGTCCGGATCAAGCTCAGCGCCGGCGTGACCGCCGAGATAAAAGTCGCCGTTGTGGCCGAATCTTGAATCAGCGGTCGCATGACAAACACTTGACCGCCTTTTTACGAGGGCATCAACCATGAAGGATATTGACGCCTCCCTGCATAAGGTGCCTCCCCAGAACCTCGAAGCGGAACAATCCGTCCTGGGCGGCATCCTGCTGGATAACCTCGCCCTGAATACGGTCTTGGAACTGCTGGAGACGGACGATTTTTACAGCGAGGCCCACCGGAAGATCTTTTCCGCCATTATCGAGCTGTCCAATCGGAACGAACCGTGCGACCTGATTACGCTGAGCAATATCCTCAAAAGCCAGCAACGGATGGAAAAGGTCGGGGGAACGGCCTATATCGCCTCGCTGGTGGACAATGTCTCCTCGGCGGCAAATATCGCCTATTATGCCAAAATCATTAAGGAAAAGAGTATCCTGCGCCGTCTCATCGGTACGGCCACCGAGATCCTCAGCAAGAGCTACGACGCCGGGATGGACATCGACAGTGTCCTGGACGAGGCGGAACATGCCATCTTTGAGATCTCCGAGAACAAGATCCGTCCTTCCTTTCACCCGATTCGGGAGATCATCAAGGACAGCTTCAAAACAATCGAACGGCTCTATGCCAAAAAGGAGCTGGTCACCGGGGTGGCAACCGGTTTCGACAAGATCGACGACCTCACATCGGGACTCCAGAACTCCGACCTGATCATCATCGCCGGTCGGCCGAGCATGGGCAAAACCGCTTTTGCCCTGAACATCGCCCAGTACGCCGCCCTGGAGATGGGTGTCCCGGTCGCGATTTTCTCTCTGGAAATGGCAAAGGAGCAGCTGGCGACACGTATGCTGGCCTCGGAAGCCCGTGTGGATTCGCAGCGACTCCGCAAGGGATTTCTCGGGGAAACCGACTGGCCGAAACTGACCACCGCTGCGGGGCGCCTTTCGGAAGCGCCGGTCTACATCGACGATACACCGGCGATCACCGTCATCGAAATGAAGGCCAAATCCCGCCGTCTCAAGGCCGAGGCCGGCCTCGGCCTGATCATTCTCGATTACCTCCAGCTGATGCGGGGCGGCGCCTTCAAGGATTCACGGGAACAAGAGATTTCGGAAATCAGCCGCTCCCTCAAGGCCCTGGCGAAGGAGCTCTCCGTCCCGGTAATCGCCCTTTCGCAGCTGAACCGGAAAGTGGAGGACCGGACCAGCCGGCGTCCGCAGATGGCGGACCTGCGGGAATCGGGCGCCATCGAACAGGATGCGGACCTGATTGCCTTTATCTACCGGGACGAGGTCTACAATCGATCGGCGACCGCTATCACATTACCCGGGAGCGGGCCAGGCAGATCGAAAAACAGGCCCTGCGGAAGCTGGGGCTTGCCATCCCCTACCTGAGCAGGGAAACCAAACTGCTCAAGGCCTGACGGCGTCGTTTCTGCTAAATCCCTTCATCGGCGCGGGCGAGATTTTCAAACCGGGTATATTTTTCCTGAAAGGCCAGCTTGACGGTACCTGTCGGTCCGTTTCTCTGTTTGCCGATGATGATTTCGGC
>JAMDBG010000129.1 GCA_023487865.1 Deltaproteobacteria bacterium
AACGCCTGCCTGCTGATCTCCGAGGGGGTGGCATAGGCCGAATAAGAGATAAGGCTTGACAGGGGCAGGAGCGTCGTGGATCCCCTCCCGCTGGCCACGGCCAGATGCAGGTTCCGGACCTGATCCGGGTTCTCCCGCAGTTTCTCGGGAAGACGCACACGGATGTCTACCGCATCTCCATCCTCGTCCTCGTACGTGGAGACCACCTCGCCCCCGACCAGGGCACCCACCGTCCGGACGATCTGATCGGTCATCACCCCGGCGCTTGCCGCCTTCTCGCGGTCCACGACGAGCCTGTATTCGGGGAGGTCATGTTCCAGGCTGATCTCGATGTCCTTGATCCCCTGTATTGCATACATCTTGCCACGCAGCTCGGCTGCATAGGTCTTGAGGCGCGCGATGTCCGTTCCGCGCAGGTTGACCTGGAGGGGCTTCCGGCTCTGACCGGACTCGTCAGCCTCCTCGATGGAGGTGATGACTCCGGGCAGTTGGATGAAATTATGACGGAAATCCTGCTGCACCTCCCTCTGGCTGAGCGCCCGCTCCTCCCGCTTCTTGAGCTTGACGAAGATGACACCGCTGCGGACCGTGCCGCTGTCCCCTGCGCCGATCGTGGCGTAGGTATGGGCAACGGCGGGATGGGTATGGATCGCGCCGAGCAGCGCCTCCAGGCGCCCCCGGCTCTCGGCGATCGAGGCGTCCGGTGCGGTCTTGAAGGTCACGTTGAACTCCCCACTGTCAATATCGGGGAAAAAGGCGGACTGGAGCGAACCAAAGGCCGCGATTCCACCGACAAAGGCCGCCAGGGCGATCCCGAGAACTGTCTTGCGATGGTCCAGGGCCCAGCCGATCATCCGGCGGTAGCCGTCGGACACCCGGTCGAACCAGCCGTTGAATGCCTCCAGCAGCTTCGCCAGGCCGCTCCTTTTCCCCTTAGCGGTGATCGCCGGATCGTGCCAGCGGGATGAGAGCATCGGATCCAGGGTGAACGAGACAAACAGAGAGACGAGGACGGCAAAGGCGACCGTTATCCCGAACTGGAAGAAGAAACGGCCGACGATCCCCTTCATGAAGGCCACCGGTACGAAGACGGCGACGATCGACATCGTCGTGGCAAACACGGCGAGCCCGATTTCGCTGGTCCCATTGCGGGCGGCAACGATATGGTCCTCCCCGCGCTCCAGGTGCCGGACGATATTCTCCCGCACGACGATCGCATCGTCGATCAAAAGGCCGATGGCCAGCGACAGGGCCATCATCGTCATGACGTTGATCGACATCCCCAGCGCCTTCATGATGATAAACGACGACAACACCGAAATCGGCAAGGTCACTCCCGTGATCACCGTGGAGCGCCAGGAGTTGATGAAGCAAAAAACGATCAGGACCGTCAGGATGCCGCCCAGGATGAGCGTCTGCTGGACGTCGTCAAGGGATTCGTGGATGAATACAGAGCTGTCGCGGACGACCGAGATTGCCATCCCCGGGGGGAGTTCGGTCCGCATGCCTTCCACCGTCCGTTTGACCGAGTCGGTGACATCGACAATGTTGGCACCGGCCTGCTTGAGGATGTCCAGCGACACGGCCGGGGCGCCATTGACGAGGGCCAGCGAACGCTGCTCCTCCACCCCGTCCCTCACCCCGGCAACCTCTCCGAGACGGATCGGACGGCCGTTGCGCACCATGATCGACATCGCCCGGAACTGATCGACGCGGTCAGGCTTTCCCGAAACCCGGAGATTGACTTCAGTCGCCCCCCGGTTCAGCCGCCCCAGGGGGGTGTTCACGTTTTCCGACCGGAGTCCCGCCACGACGGCGTCGACTCCGAGTCCCAGGGCGTTGAGCCGCTCGGGATCGATGATGACATTGACTTCCCGTTTCCTGGCCCCGACCAGGTCCACCTTCCCCACCCCGGCGATTCCCTCGAAGCGACGCTTGACGTTCTTCTCGACATAGACGGTCAGGTCCCGGGGGGAGAGCGTTTCCGACCGGACGGCAAGCGATATGATGGGCATCGCGTTAAAGTCGAGCTTCTGGATGATCGGCTCTTCGATCCCCTTGGGAAGAATGCCCCGGATGGCGCTTACCTTGGCCCGCGCCTCCTGGGTCACCTCGTTGAGTTTCTCCTCCAGGCGGAACTCAACCACAACAGTGGAGACCCCCTCGCGGGAGAAGGAATAGACATGCTTCACACCGGAGATGCCGTTGACGGCTTCCTCGACCCTTTTGGAGACCTCACGCTCCACGCTCTCGGGGCTGGCACCGGGGAATATCGTCACAATGGAAAGGACGGGGATTTCCACATTCGGATACATCTCGACGGGGAGCCACCGGTAGGAGGAGATCCCCAGGGTGACGAGCACCAGGATCATCACGGTTGCGAAGACCGGTCTGCGGATGGAAAGATCGGACAGGATCATGGCTCAGCTCCCCTGCTTCCGGGCGATAAGGAGCTTATCACCCTCCTTGATGTTGAAGGCGCCTCTGACGACGTAGATTTCCGCCGGCTTGAGGCCGGCGGTGATCTCCACTCCCCCTTCCGTGACAAGGCCCGTCCGGACCTCACGGGACTTTGCCAGCTCTCCTTCAACGATGAAGAGCCTCGCCTTCCTTCCTGCAACATCCCAGCCCGAGAGGGCCTCGCGGGGAACGAGGATGACCCCGTCACGCCTGCCGGTGACAATATGGCCCTGAACGAATAGCCCCCCCTTGAGTTCGCCCGCCGTGTTGTCCACCTCCGCGATCACCCGGACCGAACGGTCCGCTTCGTTGACCGCCGGATTGATGAACATGACGGTCCCTTTAAAGGTCCTGCCGGGAAGGGCGTCCGTTGAGAATTCCAGCGGCTGACTGCGCCGCAACCCGGCCATCGAGGCCGAGGGCACGGAAACGGTCAGGTTCAACACACGGTTGTCCACGATGTGGAAAAGAGGCTGGTTGGAACCGGCTTCCCCGACCAGATCGCCCACGTTCGCCCGGCGTTCGGAGACGACTCCCTCGATCGGAGAGACGATCCGTCCCTTCGCAAGGCGGGTCCGCACCTGGTTGAGATCCTCCTGCGCAGCGCGAACCTGGGCGCTCGCCGCTTCGACCCGCGATGCCGCGGCCTCCGCCTCCGACACGGCATCGTCGAGTGCCTGCTGCGTCGCCAGACCGCTCTCCTTGAGCTGTTTCATCCTTTCGAGTTCGCGCCGGGCACGGTTTTCTGCAACCCTGGCCTGGAGTTCCGCGGCCTTCGCCGATCCCAGTGCGGCCTCGGTCCGTTTGACAAACGCCTCCTGTTCGCGGATATCGATCCTGGCCAGCGGCTCCCCCTTCTTCACCCGAACCCACTCGGCGACATAGACTTCACTGACGAGGCCTGCCACTTCGGATTTGACGTCCACCTCGAACTTGGGGGCCAGGGTCCCCGTCACGTCGATCCCCTCCGTCACCACGCCGACCGCAGCGACGGCCGCTTCCACGGCGACGGGCGGACGGACGGCTTCAGGGGCGGTCTGTTTTGCGGCTTCTCCGCCCCCCGAACAGGCCGCGATCGGAATGATCACCACGAAAACCAAGACAACAAACAGGAGCCGTTTCATATGCTTTTTCCCTTTCCTTTGTCGTTACCGGCCGCTATGCCGTCAAAAACCAGATGCAGGAGCCGCTTGAGCGTGTCACGATTGATCCGGGAGGCTTGGCAGCAGATCTGGTCCTCGACCGCGATTTCCATGGTCCCCAGGATAATCCAGGCCATATCGCCGGCGCTACCGGACCGGAATTCGCCGCTTTGGATCCCCTCCTTCACAAACCGGGCGATGAGATCATGATACCTATGGTGGTAAACGTCGAAATCGAAATAGGGGGCCTGCCCCGGCGGACCGAAGTATACGGCGTGCATCAAGCGGATAAAATCCCGGTCCTGCTGAACATAAAGGAAGCCTTTCATAAGCATCTCTGTGAGCCGCTTCCGGACGCTCCCCTTTCCTTTCCTGTAGACATCGGCCACCGCTTCGAGACGGCCGAAGTGTGTCCGCATCAAATCCAGGAAAAGACCCTCCTTACTTCCGAAATAGTAATAAAGGACCGGTTTTGTCACGCCGGCCGCCTCCACAAGCTCCCGGACCGTCGTCGCGGAATAACCGCGCTGAGTGAAAAGCGTGAGGGCCGCCCTCATGAGTTTTTCCCGGATAGGCCCCTCCGGTTTTACCCCCTGCGCTTCCCTTCGAAACGCGGCTCCCTCCCGCTTTCCCCGACGCTTCCCGGGTGCCGCCTGACTTTCCGGCATCGTCGGGCGCCTCTCTTCCGTCATGACCGATACCCCTCTCCTGATTTTACCGACCGGTAGGTATACGATCATTGACCGCTTGTCAAGAAAAAAATGCGATCCTACAGCGATCAAGAGAATACCCGTTTATTCCCGATCCCCTTTACGCCGCAATGTATGCAATATGATTTAATTTTTACTGAGGATTGCGTTGAAAGCCGTCATCGAAGCGGTATTCCGCTTACCGAAAAACAACCACCTGGTTGGAGTCATCGGTTCGGTCTTGCCGTTGAGGGATCTACCCGATCAGTCCCACCATTTTCCAGTAAAGAATGCTGATCGCCAGTGTAACCAGACAGGAAAACAGGTAAATGATGCCGGCCAGATGAAGCTGCCCGGGTGTCCATGCCGCTTTGGCCGCGATGGATTCGCCGATGATTGCGAAGGGCTGCTGATAGGACATGAAAAAGCAGTTTCCCGACATGACAAACAGAAAGAAAAACGCCAGCGGATGGATGCCGAAATCGGCGGCCAGCATGGGCAGGAACGGAACGACGAAAGGGATCGTCGCATAGAGCTGCGCCACATCCACAAAACGCCATACAAAAAAGAAGATCAGTAAGAGAAACATCAGCAGCCAATGATTGCCCGCCAATGTCTTGATGACCGGACCGAGCGATTTGCTCAGGAAGGCGGCCACACCCGTTTCCTGTAAGAGCATCCCCATCCCCATGATGGTGCCTACAAACAGGACGAAGTCCCAACTGATCGCCGTCCCGATATCCTTGGCCTTGATCACGCCGAATACCGCCAGCAGGACAAACGCCCCCAGGCAGACGGTGACATCGGGGATTCCGTGGACGCGTCCACTGACCAGCAGCAGGAAGGTCATCAGGAGTATGGCCAACGTCGCCTTTTCCCGGATGCTGATCGGCCCGAGCGCCCTGTATTCGGCCTTGAAGACGTCTCTGTCGATGTTCAGCTCCTCGGCCGGTTTCATGACCCGGTACAGGACGAGGATAAAAAGGAACGACAGAACCGCCGACGGAAACAGGAGCGCCTTCAACCAAGAATCGAAGTCGATAGTCCTTTGCAGACCGGGAACGGCGTCAAAGAAACCGATGGCCGCCGGTCCCCACAGGGAGCCGGTGAGCCAGCCGCTTCCCGGTATCAGCACCATGGACCAGGCCGCCAGCAGGATGAGACCCGCCCCTTTGGATCCGTATTGCAGACGGCATATCTCCACGGAGGCCACCGCGATCGGGATGACGATGGCGATTCTGACCATGATGGAAGGGGTCAGGACCGACAGGATCAGCCCGATGATGACCCAGGAGAGGGTGAGGCTGAAATAACTGGGCCTGAACAGGCCGATAACCCGGTAAGCCAGCCGCCTGCCCAGCCCGGTGGAGTTAAGGGCAAAACCAAAAAACAGCGCAGGAATCAGGATCCAGATCGCCCGGGTGGTATACCCGTTGAAGGTGATGGAATTCTTGATGCCGGACAGTGTCAGGATCAGCAGCATGACCATGCTGCCAATCGACAGAGGGACCCATTTCGTACCGAAAATCCAGATGCCGACGGCTACAAAGATCGACATCAAGACCGCATGACCGGCGGAATTCAGGCCCGGCGCGAAGGGTCTGATAATCCCTATGCCGAGCCCGAATGCCGTAAAAAGGACGATACCCCATACGCGTGTGTTCATCATCCACCTTTATCTATCAGACAAGCGTATAGAGGGGAAACAGATACGAAACCGCCGAATCCGGGCAACTTGTTCGGCAGTTGCCGCAATGCCAGCACTCATCGGCATAACGGACCACCGGTCCTTTCTTCGTCATGACGAGGATCAGGCCGGGGCAGTCCTCCACGCACTTGCCGCACTTGTGGCAGTGGCCGCAGTGAAAGCAGCGCTCCGCTTCCGCGGCCGCTGAGCCTTTCAATCTGGCGTTCTTCTCGGCAAACGTGATCTCCGTTAAGCGGAGCCCCTCGATTCGCGGCTTTTTCTCGTAATATTCAGAGTTGAGCATCCCTCTCCAATTCTTCCGTCGAGATCGATGCAACCAGTCCCCCGGATCCTCCATGGACTCTTCTCTCCTTCCCATTCATAAGCTGGGTTTAAAGTGGAACATCCTTCTATCCCTTCATGCCCCCCGTCTGCCTGAGCTTCGCATGAAACGAACCGGCTTCCTCCATAAGGACGGGGATATGCCCCGGTTGTCTTTTTGCCCTCTCCAGGTAATCCGACAGCATCCCCCTGTAATCGGGGTGCGCGCATTGGCGGATGATCTCTTCCGCTCTCTCGCGCGGATCAAGCCCACGAAGATCGGCCAGCCCCTGTTCCGTCACAAGGATATCGCCGAGATCGGAGATGACGATCGCCTTGATCCGCTCCGCAAGAACCCCAAACGTGGTCTTGGGGAAACCCATGGTACTCCCCGAGGTAGCCACCATCATTCCATCCCGGAAAAGCAGGGCCGCCGCGTCGGCCGTCACGATCTTATCGAGGGATCCCCGATGTCTTATCCGTTCCCGGATGTCGCCATTTTACTCCCCCGGCTGTTTCACGTTTTCCTTGATGAATGTCGAAATCTCCTCGAGTTTGGCGTGGGAAGGAAAGACCCCCCGGACGCCGATCTGTTTCAATACCGCAATGTCATCCTTCGGGATCGTCCCTCCGAAGAGCAACAGGACGTCATCCAGCTCCCGCTCACGGATCCGCTGAATCAGCCTCCGGGCAATCGAAACATGCGATCCGGAAAGGATGCTCACCCCGATCACATCCACCGCCTCCTGGATGGCCACCTCCACCACCTGCTCCACACTCTGGCGCAGGCCGGTGTATATCACTTCCATCCCCTGATCCCTCAACCAGAAGATCAGCACCTTCGCACCAACATCATGACCGTCCAGGCCGATCTTGGCAATCAGTACACGAATGGTCTTCTTCGTTTCCATGAAGCCCTCCTCAAGGCGCATCTACACCGTCGTCGGTTCTTTGAATGTCCCGTACACCTTCTTCAGGGTATCGATGATTTCCCCTACGGTCGCCTTTTGGGTGAGCGGCTCGAACAGATAGGGGATGAGATTGTCGCCGCGGCCGGCCGCCGCCTCCAACCGCTGCAGGGCGCCTGCCACTTTTTCCCGGTCACGGCCGGCCTTCACGGCCTTGAGCCGCTGAAGCTGACGGTTGATGGTTTCAGGATCCGTCTTGTAAATCTCCAGATCCCTCTCCTCCTCCTTCACCCGGAACTTGTTCACGCCGACCAGGACCTTCTCCCCCGAACTGATCTTCTTCTGGATCGCATAGCTCTGCCTGGCCAGTTCCCTCTGGATGGCCCCGCTCTCGATCATCTTCACGATCCCCCCGTCCTTATCGATGTCGGCAATGGTCTCGGCGATCTTCGCCTCCATCTCGTCGGTCAGCTTCTCCACATAGTAGGACCCGCCCAGCGGATCGACCACATCGGCCACCCCGGTCTCAAAGGCCAAAATCTGCTGCACGCGAAGCGACGTCCGGATCGCCAGATCCGAGGGTATCGCATACACCTCGTCGTAGCAGGCCAGATTGAGCGATCTCGTTCCCGAAAACACCGCCGCCATGGCGTAGATCGTCGCCCGAACGATATTGTTCAACGGCTGCTCGGCCGTCAGCCCTCCTCCCATCCCCCCGGTGGAAAACCGGAACTGAAGGGACCGCTTGTCCTGGGCTCCGTACTTCTCTTTCATCAGCCTGGCCCAGTACCGCCGCCCCGCCCGAAGCCTCGCGATATTCTCGAAAAAGTTGAAATCCCGCCCCCCGATCGGCAGATGGAAAGAGAACAGCGGGGCGATCTGGTCGATGTGGGAACCCCGCTTCAGGACCTCCCGGATATAGACCTCCGCAATCGAGATCGCCAGGGCGACCGACTGCATCGTATTGGCCCCGTACTCCAGGATATGTGTCCCTGATACACTGATCGCGTTGAACCGCGGGATCTCCTTGTTGCAATACTCCACCAGGTCGCCCACCAGTTTGATCGAGGGTTCCGGAGGGAAGATCCAGGTCCCCCGGGCAATGTACTCTTTCAAGATATCGTTCTGGATCGTCCCCCGGAGCTTACTGGGCTCCACCCCCTGCTTTTTCCCCACCAGCACATACATCGCCAGGATGATCGGCGCCGTTGCGTTGATCGTAAAGGACGTCGAGATCTGATCCAGGGCGATCCCGTCGAAGATCCTCTCAAAATCATCGAGGGAATCCACCGCCACCCCCAGCTTCCCGACGTCGTCCTCCGCCAGCGGCATGTCCGAATCCAGGCCGATCTGCGTCGGCAGGTCAAAGGCCAGGCTCAATCCCGTCTGGCCGTTTTTCAGCAGGTACTTGAACCGCTCGTTGGTGCTGTCCGGCGTCGACTGTCCCGAATACTGCCGCATCGTCCAGAGGGCGCTCCGGTACATCGTCGGATAGACCCCGCGCGTAAAAGGGTACTCACCGGGATCTCCCAGCTTCTCCTTATAATCGAAGTCCGGAAGATCCTCCGGCCCGTAGAAACATTTCACAGGGGTGCCCAGACTGGAAACAACGGGCCGCACCTCCGTTTCACTCGCTTTTTTTGCCATGGTCCTTTTCCTCCTTTACAACGGCTACTCGGCACCGATCTCCTCCAGTTCGATCAAAACGCCGTTGGTGCTCTTCGGGTTTAAAAATCGATCCATGTGTT
>JAMDBG010000081.1 GCA_023487865.1 Deltaproteobacteria bacterium
AGCACATTCGTCAGGTGGGACCCGAAGACCCCCCGGTAGACATGGAGCTCGTCGATGACCACGTACTGGAGGTTCGCAAAGAGTTTCTGCCATTTCGTGTGATGGGGCAGGATCCCGGCGTGAAGCATGTCGGGATTCGTGACGACGACGTGACCCTGCCGGCGGATCGCCTGCCGGGCGTCGTCGGGGGTGTCCCCGTCGTAGGTGTAGGTCTTGATATCGGCCTGCATCTCGCCGATCAGGCCGTGGACCTCGTGCATCTGGTCCTGGGCGAGGGCCTTGGTCGGGAACAGATAGAGGGCGCGGGTTTCCGGCTCTTCGAGGATCTTCTGGAGGACGGGGAGGTTGTAGCAGAGGGTCTTGCCGCTCGCCGTCGGGGTGACCAGGACGATGCTCTGGCCCTTGTGGACCAGATCGACGGCCTTCGCCTGGTGGCTGTACAGCTGACCGATCCCCCGGTCCGCGAGGACCTTTTTCAGGGAGGGGTGGACCCAGGCCGGATAGTCCGCGAATTCGCCGGGGCGGGCGGGGATCTTTTTGATCGCCCGGACGTTCTCCATGAAACGCCGGTCCTTTTCGGCCCTCGCGAGCCACTCTTCCAGGGTCAGCTTCGCCATGGCGGCACTCTACCCTTTTTCGCGGCAATAATCAAATCGATCGCCGGGCCGCAATCCGCTATCGACCCCACCCCGTCTCAATGATTGCCCTTTTTCTCTCTCCTGGGCACCGTCTTTCTGAACACCGCTTGATCAAACATCCGGTTGGTGTTACAATCACAAAAACCGACCGAACCAGGCGGGTGACAGGCCTTGACATCCCGGTATGCAGCGAAACCGGCACCGACGATTCGCGAAGATCATTTTCCCGTACCCCCTGCTCCAATACTTTCCCAATAACCTCGCTCCCTGCATCGCCCGCGGTGTAAAGACGGCCGGAGGGGATCATGGGTCAACCGAATTGCCTCACAAACGGGAAAGGAGGAGTGTCTATGAAACGGATGATGGCAGCGGTCGTCGCGCTGTTCGCCCTTTCTCAGGCCGTTCCGGTTCCGGCGGAGGATACGTTTTCCCTCCAGCTCTCCGGCGGCGGCGTATACAATTTCCGGACGCCGATGACCATCCGTCAGGATGGCCAGGAGACGATCCGTCATACCGCGGGTTTCGACACGAAACCGTTCGATACCCCGGCCTACTGGGCCATCCGTGCCGGGTGGTGGCGGGGGGACGCGGCCTGGGAGGCGGAGCTTGTCCATCACAAGCTGTATCTCAATAACAACCCGCCGGAGATCCAGCATTTCAGTGTCTCACACGGCTTCAATCTCCTCACGGTGAACCGCGCCTGGAGGCATCCATGGTTTATCTGGCGTATCGGCTTGGGGGTGGTGATCAGCCATCCGGAAAGCACGGTGCGGGGGGCCGAGTTCGACCAGAAAGGGGGAATCGCGGACGGGTACTACCTCTCCGGTCCGACCGGACAGCTCTCCCTCGAGAAGCGCATTCCTCTCTGGAAGGGGCTTTTCGCCAGTCTGGAGGGAAAGCTGACCGTCTCCTGGGCGCGGGTGCCGATCCAAAACGGGGACGCGGATATCCTGAACACCGCTCTTCACGGCTTGATCGGCCTGGGGTATGAGTTTTAAGCACTCCGTCGGGGATGCGGCGCGTAAGCCGGTGATAAGACTGGGGGCCGCTTCGGTGTCGGCCCGCGCGCGCCACGCGAAGAGCTTGGGTTTCAGTCCTTTATTTATGTAAGCGTGGTTGGCGAGATTCCGGTTCAGGATGATCAGTGCCTTTGCTTCCGCTTCGGCAAGCGCCTGAAAAATGTCTTGACAAAATGGCCCTGTTGATTAAGATGGGCGTCCGTTTGCGGCGCAACGGATAAAAGCTTTTTCATGTGCGGGCGTAATTCAGCGGTAGAATGTCAGCTTCCCAAGCTGGACGTCGTGGGTTCGAGTCCCATCGCCCGCTCCAGTTTTATCGAGAGGTTACGGAGCTTCCGTAACCTCTTTTTCGTTTTGACACCCGCCCTCAATCCTTGTCTTCTTCGGCCACCTCCAACCCCTGCTCCCGGAATTCCGACCAGATCCTCACCGTTTTTTCCCTTGCAATCGGTCTTTTTGTGTGCTAGAAAACTGCGAAATCATCGGCGGATTTTGCTGAGTGGGCTTTAGCCCACTTTTTTTTTCTAGGGAGGGGGGATCTCCATGCAGCCACAGGAAGAACAGATCCGGCAACTGGCCGAACCGCTGCTCGCCTCCGTCGGGATGGAATTGATTCAGGTGGAATGCCTGAGGATGAAGACGCGGTGGGTGGTGCGGATATACATGGATCGGGAAGAGGGAGGGGTAACCCTCGATGACTGCGCCCTGATCAGCAACCAGCTGGGGGATCTGCTCGACGTCCATGATGTGCCTCCCGGTCCTTATACTCTGGAGGTTTCGTCGCCGGGCCTGGATCGGCCCCTCCAGCGAGACAAGGATTTCCTGAAGTATCGGGGATCCCGGATTAACCTCCGTCTCAGGGAGAAGATCGACGGTCGCCGCCATCTTTGCGGGGAGCTGACCGATTACGAGGATGAGGACGGCAGAAAGTTCCTCGTCGTGAGTGAGGATCGAAAGACCTACCGGATTCCCCGTGAGGCCGTACTCAAAGCGAATATCGAGTATGAGTTATGAGATGCTTTTTTTATGTAGCTGCAACTTATGAGGCCCGGCGTTTCGCCCGGCGTCTATCGAATGATAACGGAGGACTACTGAATGTTTCCGGAACTTAAACGCCTGATCGAACAGATGGGCAAGGATCGCGGAATAGACAGGGAGATTATCGTCAAGGCCCTGGAGGATGCCATGCTGACGGCGGCTCACAAGAAGCTGGGAACCGAGGTCGAGCTGGAGGCCCATTACAACGATGAAGCCGGTGAGATCGAGGTCTTCCAGTTCAAGACCGTGATGGAAAAGGTCCTGGATCCGGACCTCCATATTTCCGTAGCGGAAGCGAGACGCACCCTGGACGAGGAAGCGCAGCCGGGCGACAGCCTCGGCATCAAGATCGAAACGAACACCTTCGGCCGGATCGCCGTTCAGACGGCCAAACAGATCATCATCCAGCGGGTGAAGGATGCGGAACGGGACAACATCTATGAGGAGTATCATGTAAAGAAAGGGGAGCTGGCCAACGGCTTTGTTCAGAGATTCGAAGGCGGCAACATCATCGTCAATCTCGGACGCGCCGAAGGGATCATCCCCATCTCGGAGCAGATCTTCAAAGAATCCTATAAACGGGGGGAGCGGATCAGGGCTTTCATCTGCGAGGTGAAGAAGATCACGAAGGGCCCCCAGATCATCCTCTCCCGAACCCATCCGGGTTTCCTCAAGGCCCTCTTCGAGGTGGAGGTTCCCGAAATCTCCGAGGGGCTGATCGAGATTGTCAACGTGTCGCGGGAAGCGGGGAAAAGGTCGAAGATCTCAGTCCGGACCCGGGACAAGGATATCGATCCCGTCGGCGCTTGCGTCGGCATGAGAGGCGCCCGCGTCCAGAGTGTCGTCCAGGAACTCCGGGGGGAAAAAATCGATATCGTCCCCTATTCCGAAGATCAGGCCAAATATGTCTGCAGTGCATTGTCACCGGCGAAAGTGAACCGGGTTTTGGTTGATGACGAGAACCGGTCGATGGAGGTGATTGTTCCCGACGATCAGCTCTCCCTGGCCATCGGAAGGAACGGACAGAACGTCAGGCTGGCGGTGAAACTGACCGGCTGGAAAATCGATGTCAAAAGCGAGTCCACAGCGGCCGGAAATGCCGAAGACGGTTACGAGGGTCTCATGAAAATCCCGGGTATCGGCGAGGCCACGGCGGAGCGGCTGTTCAAGGCAGGGCTCAAAAGCGTGGCCATGCTTGCCGCCGCCGACTTGGAACAGCTGGCCGCTATTCCGGGGGTGGGGGAGAAGACTGCCGCAATGTGGCTCGAGGAGGCGGTAAAGCTGATCAACCAGGAGACCGGGGCAGGTGAAACGGCCAACAGTCGTTAGAGCCATCACGCGGGAAGGGTGAGGTCGTCGGGGTATCCTCATTAGCAAATACTGACTTAGGGGAGAGTTTAAGGCATGTCGAAAAAAAGAGTCTACGAACTGGCCAAGGAGCTGGGGCTGGAAAATAAGGAGTTGATCACTCGCTTGGAGAAAATCGGCATCGCAGTAAAATCCCATTCGAGTACGCTCGACGATGCCGATCTGGAGAGGATTCAGGCGGAACTCCTATCTCCCGAACCCCGTGAGGTGGTTGAACAGAGAATCAAGTCCACGGTGATCAGGCGAAGGGCGGTACGCCTGCCCGTCGAGGAGCCCAAACCCGAAGAGGCAGCCCCCCCACCGCCCGAGGAAAAACCTGCCGCCCCGCCGGTGTCTCGTCCGGAACCGGTTCTCAAGGAAGCGGTCAAGCCGCCCGCTCCCAAAGAGGTTCCCGTGCGGACCTCGATCTATCGGGATGTGCCTGCCGGTGAAGCGATACCCAAACCGACACCGGCGATGAAGCCCGCGCCGAAACCCGGGGCGGCAAAAGCGCCGGTTCCGCGGCCGGCGGTGAAAGGCGATGCGGCAAAACCGGAACCATCGGCGGCGGATCAGGGAGCCGAGGCCGGGACGAAACCCGCTCCGGAAATCGTTTCGAAGACGCCGGCGGCAGAGAAAAAACCCCTCCCCGTCCGTCCTCCCGAGTCACGGGAAATCACTCCCCCTTCAGCGGCGGGAACGGGAATCCGATCCCAAAAACCTTCGGAGGCACTCAGACCCGCACCGCCGGTATCAAAGAAAGAGGTGCCCCGGAGACCGGACCTGAAAATCGTCAAGGACATCACGGTGCCTCCCCCTTCCCGTTTGGATAAGACCGGCAGACCGGTGGAAGCGGAGAAGCCGAAGAAGAAGGGCGGGAAACCTCCCGTCGAGGTTCTGATGGGGGAGGTGGTGGCGCCCCGCAAGAAAGCCCTGATCAAAAAGCTGGTCGACCGGAAAGACAAGCGGATCGAGATCGAACGGGGCGAAGAAAGGATTCCCAAGTGGCGCGAAGAAAAGAGGGTCGCGGCGGTCAAGATGAAGAAGACGCCGATCACCACGCCCAAGGCGATCAAGAGGCGGATCAAGGTAGCCGAAGCGATCACCGTCGGGGAACTGGCAAAAAGGATGGGCGTCAAGGCGTCCGAGGCGATCAACAAGCTCATTGCCATGGGCCTGATGGTGACCATCAACCAGGCAATCGATTTCGACACCGCCACACTGATCGCCTCCGATTTCGGCTATCAGGTGGAATCCGCCCAAAACGAGGCTGACGAAACCCTTCCCAAAATGGAAGCCTCTCCGGACAAACTCAAACCGCGGGCGCCCGTCGTGACGATCATGGGTCATGTCGATCACGGCAAGACATCGCTTCTGGACACGATCCGCCAGACCCACGTGATCGACGGCGAGGCGGGCGGGATCACCCAGGCGATCGGTGCATACCATGTGCAAATCAAAGGCAGGGAGATCGTCTTTCTCGATACGCCGGGTCATGAGGCCTTTACAGCCATGAGGGCCAGAGGGGCCAAGGTGACGGACATCGTCGTCCTGGTCGTCGCCGCCGACGACGGCGTCATGGGCCAGACCGTGGAGGCGATCAACCACGCCCGTGTGGCCGGCGTTCCCATTATCGTTGCCATCAACAAGATCGACAAGCCCGGCGCCGATCCGGGGAAGATCCGTCAGACCCTGACGGAATACAACCTGTTATCGGAGGAATGGGGCGGTGAAACCATTTTCTGCGAGGTTTCGGCGAAAAAGAAACTCGGGATTGAAGAGCTGTTGGAGATGATCCTTCTCCAGGCCGATGTCATGGAACTCAAGGCCGATCCCGACCGGCCGGCCCGCGGGGTGATCATCGAGGCGAAGCTGGACCGCGGCAGGGGGCCGGTGGCGACCGTCCTCATCCAGGAAGGCACCCTCCGCGAAGGGGACGCCTTTGTCTCCAAGACGGAATTCGGCCGCGTCCGGGCGATGATCAATGACCAGGGCCGGAGGATCGGCGAGGCCGGTCCCTCCATGCCGGTCGAGGTGATCGGCTTTTCCCGCGTTCCGCAGGTGAGCGCGGAATTTGTCTGCGTCGAGGACGAGAAGAAGGCCCGGAACATCGGCGAATACTGGATCAGGAAAGAACGGGAGCGTGAGCTCTCCGCCTCTTCGAAGATCACCCTGGAACAGCTCTATCAGAAGATGAAAGAGGGGGTCAAGGAACTCAACGTCATCATCAAGGCCGATGTGCAGGGTTCCGTAGAGGCCCTGATCGACGCCCTGCTCAAACTGTCCACGGACGACATCAAGGTGAAGATCATCCACAGTTCCACCGGAACGATCACCGAAACCGACGTGATGCTGGCATCGGCCTCCGACGCCGTCATCATCGGGTTTAATGTCCGGCCGGACGCCCGCGTGGTGGAAGTGGCCGAGCAAGAAGGGGTGGACATCAAGCTTTACGACATCATCTACAACGTCATTGCCGATGTCAGGGCCGCCATGGAGGGCCTCCTGGAGCCCATCTACAAGGAAGTGGTTCAGGGACGCGCCGAAGTCCGGGAGATATTCCGCGTACCGAAGGTGGGGGCCGTCGCCGGGAGTTATGTGACGGACGGCAAGATCACCCGGACCGCGAGCCTCAGGCTCCTCCGGGACGGCGTGGTTGTCTATGACGGCCGGATCGCCTCGCTGCGGCGGTTCAAGGATGATGCGAAGGAAGTGCTGGCCGGATTTGAGTGCGGCATCGGCATCGAGGGCTTCAACGACATCCACAAAGGGGATGTCATCGAGGCGTATGTGAAGGAACAGATTGAACGGAAACTGTGATGTGCGGCTGGCGGGGAATCGGCATCCCTCCGCGCGCTGGACATTTTTCGACCCGAAAAATCTCCAATGCGCGCTTCCGGGATCCGCCTTCCCCGCGCCTGAAGGGTTGAGCATATCGATATGGTCGTTGGAACGGGCGTCGTCGACCTGAGGATTCCAGGATGCGGGTCCCTCAAGGAGAAGCGCAGCGTCCTGAGCCGGATCATCCGTCGGACGCAGAACGAATTCAACGTCTCGATCGCCGAAGTCGGTGACAATGACATCTGGAGACGCGCCAAAATCGGCTTCAGTGTCGTAGGTAACGACAAGCCCTATATCAACGCCAAGATGGATCATATCCTGAGATTCATCGATCGGCTTGAACTCGCGGAGATGGTGCGGACTCGGATGGAGATCGTCAGCTTCGATGATCTGATGGATGCCGGAGATATTGAAGAAGGAAAATTTGAGTGACGGCCTTGCCTCGGGGACTTTTTGCGAAGCCGATCCAGGTGGTTTGTTTTACGTATTTGTGATGGAACAGCTATGAGTGGTTTCAAAAGGGCGGATCGTGTCGCGGATATGATCAAGATGGAGATTGCGGATCTCCTCCTCAAGCAGGTCAGGGACCCGCGGATCGGTTCGGTGACGATTACCGGGGTCAAAGTCACCGACGATCTGCGGATGGCGCGTGTCTTTTTCGTCGAGATGGGCAAGGACACATGCAGTGCCGAAATCCGGGCGGGTCTCGGGAAAGCGACCGGTTTCCTGAGGAGGGAACTGGGCCGCCGGCTCCGGCTCCGGCACGTGCCCGAGATCCTTTTTACCTACGATCCCTCCTTTGCTTATGGCAGCCGCATCGACACCCTGCTCATGGAGATCCATCGGGAAGAGGAGACGAATGTTTCAACAGATTAGCGATCTGATCGGTCGGTATCGGGTGTTCCTGATCACGGCCCACGAAAGGCTGGACGGGGATGCCCTGGGTTCGGAACTGGCCCTGTATCACCTGCTGCAGCGGATGGGAAAAGAGGCGACGATTTACAATCAGGACGGGACGCCGGAAAACTATCGGTTTCTCGAGGGGAGCGACCGGATCACCAATGAACTTCCCGCCCTTGACGCCTTCGATGCCGCCTTTATCCTTGATTGCAGCGAACTGGAGCGAGTCGGAAGCGAGGCGGAAAAGATTGCCGCCATCCCTCGTCTGGTGAACATCGATCACCACTTTTCCAATGGGGGATTCAGCGACACCCGGCTGATCGATCCGCAGGCAAGTTCAACGGGGGAGCTGATCTGCAGGCTCCTGGCGCATATGGGATTCGCCACGACACGGGAGATGGCGACCTGTCTCTATACAGCCATTCTGACCGATACGGGGGGGTTCCGTTACGCAAACACCGGCAAGGAGACCCTTCTGGCCGCCGCCGGACTGGTTGCCGACGGCGCGAACCCCCAATGGATTTCGGAAAATGTGTATGAGACAAATCCGCCGGCCCGGATCCGCCTTTTAAGTGCTGTTCTTCCCACCCTGACCATCGATGAAGGGGGGCGGGGCGGGTCGCTCACCGTCACGCAGCAGGCGCTGAAAACTGCCGGGGCCTCACCCGATCATGCCGAAGGTTTTGTCGATTTTCCGCGGAGCATCCGGGGAGTCGAGATTTCCATTCTTTACGCGGAGTTGCCGGACAAGCGCTTCAAGCTGAGTCTGCGCTCGAAGGGAAACGTCAACGTGGAAAGGGTGGCCCGCGTCTTTGGGGGAGGAGGCCATATCAATGCCGCCGCTTGTCGGATGGAGGGGAAAATCGAGGATATCCATCGGCGGGTGCTCGAGGCGGTCAGGACGTCCGGGGGTTCATGAACGGGGTCATTGTCATTGACAAACCGGCAGGCCGGACATCCCGCGCAGTGGTCGAGGAGGTCCAGCGGGCGCTCGGGGTCAGAAAGGCAGGCCACACCGGGACACTCGATCCTCTGGCGACCGGCGTCCTGCCTGTCTGCATCAATGAAGCGACGAAGCTCGTGCAGTTCCTGGCGCTCGATACCAAGGATTACAGGGCCACACTCCTTTTGGGGGTGAGGACCGACACCCTCGATACCGATG
>JAMDBG010000208.1 GCA_023487865.1 Deltaproteobacteria bacterium
CGGAATTGCCGTACGACTCCGTGCCGACCGAATCGCCCACGATGATCCGCTTCGGCCCCAGGGTTTCCAGTTTATCGATGACCGCCTTGAGCAAGGCCGGATGGGTCACGATGGCCGAGCTGTCGGGGTCGCACGCCCGGATGGCATTGACCTTGACAACGACACGCTTTCCCGCGACTGCCACGGGGAAGGCGGCAAAGGCGCGTTCCACCGCTGCGGCGCAGGATTCATAACTGCTTTCGATGACGAGCACTTTGGTCCGGTTTTCCAATTCACCTGCCTCCAGCCACTGTGGGTACTCCATTGAAGACCTTGAGGTCGATGATAGCACCTGGCAATTTCAAGTCAACGATAAGGCGAACAGAGAGACTGATCATGGGTGTGCAATTCGTACTCGGATTTCAGGGAAAGGGTAAACCATGAGAGGGTAAATGAAAACTCCTATGATAACCCGTCCGACGATGCCGATCTCACCCTCAGCGTTTCAGCAATTTGCTGCCGTACAGACCGGTCGGCTTGACCAGAAGAATCAGCAGCATGATGGCAAACGGCGCCATCTGCGCCAGAGGCGCGTAAATGAGCGAACCGATCGAGACGACCTGCCCGACGATCAGGGCGGAAATCAGGGTCCCCTTGATGCTGCCCAGGCCGCCGATGATGACGACCATGAAGATAAACGGCATCACCTCGAGTCCCATCTGGGGATCCACCATGATCAGGGGCGCGTGCAGCCCACCGGAGAGACCGGAAAGGGTCCCGGCGATGATGAAGGTGATCGTGAACAGGCGATAGACGTTGATGCCGAGTCCTTCCACATGTTCGACGTTCTCGATGCCGGCCCGGATCGCCTTGCCGGTGATCGTCCGGTTCAGAAAGAGCCAGATACCCGCGTACACCAGCGCGGCAATGACGACGACGATCAGCCGGTAAACGGGGATCTCCGTGCCCATGATGCTCATCTGGGTCATGATCGGCATGGGAACCGGGCGCGGGACGAGTCCCCAGATGGCCTTGATGACCCCGACGCCGCCGATCAGGATCCCGAAGGAGGTGATCATGGTGAAGGCGATATCCCGTTCATAGATTCGCAGGAAGATGAACCTCTCCACGGCAAAACTGAGGATGCCCGCCACGATGAGCCCCCCGAGGGCCCCCAGCCACATGTTGCCGCTGTAGACGCTGATGGTATAGGTGATGTACGCGCCGACGGAGTAGTAGAGCAGCTGATCGAGGCTGATGATGCGCATCAGGCCGAAGCAGAGGGACAAACCGATCGCCATCAGGAAGAAGATGCTACCGATGCTCAACCCGAAGATCACGCCGGAAATCAGCAGTTGTGTGTCAATCATGGACCCTTGTCTCCCCTATCGTTCATTCATGTGTTAAGCGCGCTTCCCGGAGAACACCTTTTTGAGCCGCGGTTCCAGCGATCCCCAGATGCCCTTTTCCCCGGCCAGCATGATGAAGACCAGCAGAAAACCGATGAACAGCTCCCAGTTGCCGATGAGGTTGCTGATCAGGTCTTTCATGCCGGTGTAAGCGACCGAGCCGACCAGGGGGCCATACAGTGTGCCGACGCCGCCGAGAATCGTCACCACGACCGGGTCGGCGGCGCGGTGGGCGCTGGTCATCTCCGGGCTCACGAAACCCAGATAGATGGCGTACATCGAACCCGCTAGGGCTGTCGTCGTGTTGGCGATGACAAAAGCCAGGAGGCGGATCTTGAAGTTGCTGTAGCCGAGGAAATCGACCTTGTCCTCATTGATCTTGGAAGCCAGGCAGCAGGCACCGTACAGCGTGTCGTCGAGGTATTTGTACAGGGCCCAGACCGCCAATCCCACGAGAAACGCGAAGATATAGAATTCCTTCGGCTTGGTGATGTCCAGGATGGGCGTGGATTTCATGTTGGTCAAAAACCACAGCCCGTTGTCCCCCTGAGTGATAGGCGCCAGGACCTTCTGCATCATGTAGAAGATGATCACCGCCAGGGCCAGGTTGACCAGGGCGAAGTAGTCGCTCCGCAGTCGGACGAAGAGGGGGCCGACGAGGAGCGACATGACGATCCCTGCCGCGATTCCGATCAGGATGCCGATGTAAGGGTTGGTGCCGAAGTAAAAGAGATAAAAGGCGGTGGCATAGGCCCCCGTCGCCAGATAGGCCGGCTGTCCAAAGGAGATGAAACCCACCCGCCCCAAGAGGAAGCTGCAGCCCATGACGTAGATGGAAAAAATGATGATTTCGTTGGAGAAGGGCAGGGGCAGGAACACCCTGATGATCACCAACAGAATAAAGGCCAGCCCGATGCCCCACCACCACCTGAATATGTTCAGCATGGAAATTCCTTTTCGTTAGAGGTAGCCCTCACAAATATTCGCCACGATCCTTTCACCGACCAGCTCGGTGATGATCCGTCCCTCTTTGATGGCGTAGATCTTCTCGGCGATGGCGCATACCAAAGGCAGGTTCTGTTCGACGATCACCAGCGCCGTTTTCTTGCTCATTTCCTTAAAGACGTCTTTCAGATGGGCCACGATGCTGGGGGCGAGACCTTCAGTCGGTTCATCGATCAGCAGGATCTTGGGGCGGCCCAGGATCGCCCGGCCGACCATCAGCATCTGCCGTTCCCCGCCGGAGAGGAAACCCGCCTTCCGATCCATCAGCTGCTTGAGCTTGGGAAAATAGTCGGTCACCTGATCCCAGTTGTAATCCTTGGTGGCGTAACTGCCCAGCTCCAGATTTTCCCTGACGGTCAGATCGGAAAAGACCTTCTTGTCCTGGGGGATGTACTTGATGCCCATTTTTGCGATATCGAAGGCCCTCACGCCCAGGAGACTCACGCCGTCGCAGGTCACGGTACCCGAGACGTTCTTGATGAAACCCGCAATGCTCTTGAGCAGGGTGGACTTGCCGGCGCCGTTTCGCCCCACGCAGGCGACCACACTGCCCGGCCGGACATCCATCGCGATGTCGAACAGGACTTTCGATTCACCGTAGGAAACGTTGAGGTTTCTGACGGTCAGTAGGTCATTTGGATTCATCGTCATGAGCTCCTTATGCGCAACCACCTGCGCCCCCCTCCCCGGAGACGTCGATCTGCCAGTAGCTTCTGCGAACCTCCGGATCCTTGAGGCATTCCTCATACCCGCCGTCCGCGATGATCCTGCCGTCATGCATGACGGTGAGCCTCTGCAGGAAGTCCTCCACCTGGGAGATCTTGTGCTCGACGATCAGGATCGTCTGTCTTCCTATGCGCCGGCGCAGGACGTCGAGGACGCTTTTGATCTCCGACTCGGCGAGCCCCGCCAGGGGCTCGTCCAGGAGAAGGATCTTCGGTTCGGCAAGGATCGCCATGGCGATCTCCAGGCGTCGCTTTTCGCCGAGGCTCAGATGCTTCACCTCTCTCGCGGCGACATCCTGCAGTTCGAAGGTCTCCAGGATCGAGGCGATTTTCTCATCTTTGCGGTGTCTCTTGCAGGTGTTCGTGAAAAGATGAAACAACGACGACTTCCTGTGCGCCCGGAAAAAAGAGAGAACGAGGTTGTCGATCACGCTGAGGTTGTCGAACGTGGAGGTCAACTGGAAGGTCCGCATCATCCCCAGGGCAACCCTTTCCTGGGGGGTTGTGTGCGTAATATCCTCCCCCCTGTAACAGATGGTCCCTTCATCGGGCGGATAGTATCCCGTAATGAGGTTGAAGAAAGTGGTCTTTCCTGCGCCGTTGGAGCCGATGATGCCCGCCACCTCATTTTCATGCAGCAGGTAATCCACCTTGTCCACGGCGATCAATTCGCCGAAACGCTTGGTAATCCCTTCCGCTTTGATGATTTCTGCGCCCAGATGTGTGCTCACGGCCGGCCCTTTTCTCAGCCGGCTGTTGAAAAACGCTCATCTGCTGTGTTGCGCTGCAAACCGCATCGCTCGACGTATTTCCAAATGCGCCTCGCTCCTCGGTTTCTGCGCGCCTTGCATCTAAGCATTTCTGAACAGCCGTGCAAAACCAGGGTATCTTTCAACGCCCTGTCAGGTTTGCCCCGGTGAAGAGTATTCACCGGGGCGGAGATGAGGTTTAGTAGCCCAGAGACTTCAGATTCGGCATGACCGAATCACCGCCCTGGTAGCCTTCCACCTTGAAAAGATCCCACGGATTCTTCTGTTCGCTGGGGCCCTTTCCCTTGACCAGGAAGGCGGCGTACTTGTATACGGCCGAATGGTCCTCGCGCCAGCGGGCGGGGCCCTTGACCGATTTGAATTCGCCCTTGTTGGCCATCAGGGCCGCCGCGACCTTGATCGGATCAAGACTCTTGGCCGCCTCGAACCCGCGGAACATCTCCGTGTACGCCACGTAAGCAATCATGGCATAAGCGTCGGGGGGCTTGTTGTATTTGGCCTGGTAGAGGGCGGTGATCTCCCTGGCGGATGCCGCCACTTCCTTGTCCTCGAAGCCGGCGAGGTCGTAATAGAAGTAATGCATGGAGTAGACGCCCTGGAGCGCCTCGGGCGGCAGGCCCTTGGCGACGACATTGGTGATGAAGGAGTTGAAGATGGTCATCTCCTTGTTGAGACCCATCTGGTGGCACTGCTTGAGGAGCGCGACGGCGTCGGCGGCAAACTGGGCCGAGATGAAGACGTCGGGCTTGGCGGCCTTCACCTTCTGCAGAATCGTCGTAAAATCGTTCGTGCCCAGAGATACTTCGTCGTAGCCGACGATCGTTGCGCCGTTTTCCTTGGCGGCGGCGTAGACGCCGTCCCGGATGTCCCAGCCCCAGCTGTCGGCGCGGGCCAGGAAGAAGATCTTCTTCTTGCCGAGGTTTTTAATGGCGGCGGAACCGGCCATATACCCCACCGTCCAGGGGCTGAAGGCCGTGGCAAACGTGGTCTGGGCCAGCGTCCCTTTTTTGAAGGCATCCTTGGCCAACACGCAGACGGGGAAATAGGGCATAGGTTCTTTCGAAACCAGGGCGTTGATGGCGAAGGCCAGCGGCGCCCAGGTCTGACCGCCCACGCCTTTGACCCCTTCCGAGACCATGTACCGGTAGCGCCGGACGCCCACATCCTGTTTGGCTTCGTCGTCGGCGACCACACCCTCCACGGTCACTTTGCCCCAGGGCATGTTCAGTCCGCCCCGCTTGTTGACGACATCCACTGCCAGCAGTGCGCCTTCCTTCTGGGTCTCAGCCACCGCCGCGAACGGTCCGGTGAGTGGAAGCAGGATGCCGACCTTTATCTTGTCGGGATTTGCCGCCAGGGCGTTTCCGTAACCAAAAGCACTGACAAACACCAAGATCGAAAGTAAAATCAAAAACTTTTTCATTTTCGCCTCCTCCTGGTTAAGTAGTCCGGTTTGAGATCTCCTATGTACGGCTTGGTTGCATATCACCCCCTTCGTATGGTTGCCAAAGGACGTTGATTAAAAGGATTTTACTTTTTGGAGACGCGAGTATAGAAAGAGAGATCATACCTGTCAAGATAATTTATCATCCTCGTTGCAGAGTCCGTGACCGGGTGGCCGCCTATTTCTTTGTAAATGTTTATTTTTTCATGATGGGAAAAAACATTTGACAGATGGTCTGATGAGTAGTACGAACAACCATCACCCGCCGCCGGAAGGCAAGTCGTGCAAAGCGATTTGAAGTGGACATCCGTGTGATCCTATTTTATGCTTTACACCCGGGCAACCCGCCGGACAGAGGGGGTGCTCAGCAGGTTTCTGGAGGTCGTTGCAATGCCAATCTATCATATCGCCGAAATGAAAAAGATCAATCCCGACGTGAATCCCGCCATGATCATGCAGACCGTGACGGGGGAATTCATGAAGGCAGGTATCGTCACGAAACCCGCCGGTGAAGGCCCTCCGCTGCATATGCATCCCAACGAGGAACAGTTCACGCTGATCCTGGAAGGAAAACTCCACATGATTCTGGGGGATGAAGATTGTATTGTGGAGCGGGGCGATCTCATCCACATCCCCAGATTGACCCAGCACCGGAGCCGGGCAGTAGGGGGTACAGCCGTTTTTTTTACGGTCAAATATCCTGCCGGGAGCGGAGATCTCAATCAGGATTATAACAAGGTCGAAAACGCCGCGGAGGCGGAAAAGAAATTTCCGGGAAAGCAGGGCTGAGAAGATCGAAACGGGCTGGGATTGACCGGGAGCGCTTCCCGCAAGCCCCGCCTTGTCGGCGGGATTGAGGAGCGCAATAAGGAGCAGATTTCTTACTTTCGGTGGCCCTGTTCATTTGGGGGCTCGGGCTGCCTTATCCCCTGATCCAGTTTCTCTGATGAGGAAACCTCCATGGACATGTTCCAGAACCTTTTCTTCGGATTTGGCGTTGCGCTCTCCTTGCAGAACCTTCTCTATTGCTTTCTCGGCTGTCTGCTGGGCACCTTGATCGGCGTCCTGCCGGGGATCGGACCGCTTGCAACCATCGCGATGCTGATGCCGATCACGTTCAACCTCTCGGCTGTTTCGGCGCTGATCATGCTGGCGGGCATTTTTTACGGCGCCCAGTACGGCGGTTCGACGACCGCCATCCTCGTCAACCTGCCCGGGGAGACTTCGGCGGTGGTGACGTGCATGGACGGCTACCAGATGGCGCGGCAGGGCCGGGCCGGAGTGGCGCTGGCGATCGCCGCCCTGGGTTCTTTTTTTGCCGGCACCTTCTGCACGCTGCTGATTGCATTGTTTGGGCCGCCGATCGCCGAGATGGCCCTCAAGTTCAATTCTCCGGAATACTTCTCGCTGATGTTCATGGGTTTGGTGGCTGCCGCGGTCCTGGCCCAGGGTGATATGGTCAAGTCGCTCGCGATGGTGGTGCTGGGTCTGCTGCTGGGCAGTGTGGGGACCGACGTCGATTCCGGATGGGCACGCTTCAGTTTCGATCTGATCGAATTGACCGACGGCATCGGCTTCGTCGTCGTCGCCATCGGGGTCTTCGCCTTGGGCGAAATCGTCAACAACCTTGGGGAGATAGAGGAGCGTCAAGTGTTCACCTCCAAGGTCGGGACCCTCTTTCCGACCCCTGCGGACGTAAAGCGGTCCATCGGTCCGATCCTCCGCGGGACCATTCTCGGGGCCTTCTTCGGCGTCCTGCCCGGCACCGGGCCGGCAATCGCCTCATTTTCGTCGTATATGGTCGAGAAGAAGGTCGCGAAAGACCCGGCGCGGTTCGGCCACGGGGCGATCGAAGGCGTCGCGGGACCCGAAGCGGCGAACAATGCGGATGCGCAGTGCAAGTTCATCCCGATGCTCACACTCGGGATTCCGGCGAGCGGCACCATGGCGCTGATGCTGGGCGCCCTCATGATTCACGGCATTGCACCCGGTCCGACGGTGATGACCAAGAATCCCGATCTCTTCTGGGGGCTGATCGCTAGCATGTGGGTCGGCAATCTGATGCTCGTCCTGCTCAACCTTCCGTTGATCGGCCTCTGGGTGAGCCTGCTCAAAGTGCCCTATCGTCTGCTGTTCCCCGCCATCATGGTCTTTTCCTCGATCGGAATATACAGTATCAACAACAGTCCGTTCGATATCTATCTCACGGCGGTGTTCGGCTTACTCGGTTTTCTCTGGCTGAAACTCGGATGCCCGCCGGCGCCGTTGATGCTGGGGTTTGTCCTGGGACCGATGATGGAGGAAAACCTGCGGCGGGCGATGCTGATCTCGCGCGGCGATCCCATGGTCTTCCTGAGACGGCCGATCAGTCTCGGATTCGTCATCGCCACGGTGCTGATTGTGATCCTGATGGCGGCGCCGGCCATGCGCAAAAAGCGCGGCAGCATCACCGGCTGATGGCTCAGATCGCTGTTGTTGTGAACCGCCGGCCGGTGGGCAGCCGCAGGCGCTGCGGGATATGGTCTTGACCGGCGGAGAGAAGGTGTTATCAATGTCATCCCAACCCAAACCAAGAAAGGAGTCACCACCATGAAGAAGAGGTACGCAATGATGCTGGCAGTGCTGCTCGCACTGACGGCGGGCATCGCATTCGCCCAGGATTACCCGACAAAGCCGATCAATCTGATCATTCCGTTCGCTCCCGGCGGCGCTTCAGATGTGGTCGCGCGGATCATCTCCCCCTTGATGAGCAAGGAACTGGGGCAGCAGATCGTCGTGGACAACCGTGCCGGCGCCTCCGGTAACATCGGCGTCGCCTATGCGGCGCGGGCCTCCAATGACGGGTACAATGTCCTGCTGGGCAACATCGGCACCATGGCGATCAATCCGGCGCTCTTTAAAAAATTTCCGGTCAAGCCTGTGCGCGATTTCGTCGCCGTCACCCAAGTGGTTGATGCACCGACGGCCCTGGTCCTCCATCCATCGATCCCGGCAAAGACGGTGAAGGAATTTATCGCGTATGCCAAGGAGCGCCCCGGCAAACTCAACTTCGGAACCGCGGGTCCGGGGAGCAACGGCCGCCTGGAAATGGAACTGTTCATGGATTACACAGGCATCAATCTCGTCCAGGTTCCCTATAAGGGCGGCGCCGGCGCCGCGGCGATCGGCCTGCTCAGCGGCGAAGTGCAGTGTGGATTCCAGACTCTGGCCTCGGTCATGACGCACGTCAATGCCGGAAAACTGAGGGTCGTCGGTGTCGCGGCGCAAAAGCGGGTCAAGGCGCTGCCCGATGTGCCGATCATGCCCGAACTCGGTTTTGAGAGCATGAGAAGCGGCTCCTGGCAGGGAGTCTTTGTGCCGGCCGGCACCCCCGCTCCGATCGTCAGCAAGCTGTTTGCCGTTATGACCAAGGTGATGGCCGATCCCGAGGTGATCAAGCGTCTCAACGCCAGCGGCATTGAAGTCGTGACCAGCAAGTCTCAGGAAGAGTTCGCCGCTTTCATGAAGAGTGAAAATGAGAAAGTT
>JAMDBG010000196.1 GCA_023487865.1 Deltaproteobacteria bacterium
GCGGCAAACTCCCCTGCCTCTTCCCGCGCGGCATCTCCTTCCGCTGTCGCGGTATCAGGCCCTCGGCTATCCGATCAGCATCATCACCAGCCGCGGCTGCCCCTATTCCTGCATCTTCTGCCAGGGGCGGAGGATGGTGGGAAACCGCGTCCGGCTCTGCTCGACCCTTCAGGTCGTCGATGAGATCGAGCAGATCCTCGCCTACGGGATAGGCCGGATCAACGTGGCGGACGACCTCTTTGTCTCGCGCAGCGGCAGGGTGAGGGAGGTCTGCGACGAGATCCTCCGGCGGGGGATCCGGTTCGACTGGAGCGCCTTTGCCAGGGTCAATACGGTGGACCGCGAAACCCTGAAGCTGATGCGGAAGGCGGGGTGCGACAGCATCAGCTTCGGCGTGGAGACGGGAAATGACGATCTGCTCAAGCTGATCCGGAAAGGGATCACCCGGGAGCAGGTGAGGGAGGCGGTTTCCCTCTGCCGGGAGGCGGGGATCATCGCCCACACCTCCTTCATCGTCGGCCTTCCCGGCGAGACCCCTGAGACGCTCAAAGAGACAGGGGAGTTTGCCGCCAGCCTCGGATCGCTTTACGGCTATCATTTCCTCACCCCCTTTCCCGGCACCACGGTCCGCGAGGAGGTGGAAAAATACGACCTGGAGATCCTCACGGACGACTGGACCCGGTACGACGCGAACAGCGCCATCGTGAAGACATCCCGATTGAGCCCCGATGCGATCGATCGTTTTGTGGCCGAATTCGAATCGCAAATCGATTCCGCCTGGCAGGAGATGGTCCGCGCCTACCAGGAAAAGACCAATCCGCCGGAGATCGATCTCCAGGTGGAGGGCCATTTCCGGATGAAGCTGGTCTATCGGCTGCTCTCCGAGGATCTGATCGAGAAGATGGGTGTATTGTCCCTGCCCGGGGACGCCGGCGGGAGCACCAACGGTTCTCTCGACGAGCTCTGCGGGAGGATTTCAGAAGTGACGGGGGCGGAGGGAGCCCTGGTCCGACGGACCCTCCAGAGCTTTGTGGAGGCCGGCTTCATCAAAGCGAATATTGAGGAAGGGGTGTTGAGGTGGTACTGGACCCACAATCGACACATCGACCATCTGCCGATCATACCGGGATCAGGTCTGCAACCGGCCCCAGCGCGTTTTTGATTCGTCCGTCAGAGATCCGGCCGGCGCCCTTTGGAGCACCCCGAGGGTCTGGACCATGGGGAGCTCGAAAAAAAGACCGGAGGCAAGGGCCATATTGTAAACGCAGTAAGGGGCTTGTCCGCCTTTTGCAGGATCCGGGAAGATGTCGTGGATGATCAGGTACCCGCCGGGCTTAAGGTGTGAAACCCAGGCGCTGTAATCGGAGAAAACCGTTTCAAAGGCATGGCCGCCGTCGATGAAGATCAGGCTCAGAGGTGTCTGCCAAAAGCGGGCGACGACCTCCGAACGGGCGACGATGGGGATCACGGTGTCTTGGAGGGAGAGTTCCAGGATGGTCCTGCAAAACAGGGGAAATGTGTTGATCCGCCCCGTTGCCGGGTCCAGAAGGTCGGGATCGTAGTACTCCTGACCGGGCTGCTGCTCTTCCGACCCCTGGTGGTGATCGACGGAAAAAAGGACCCCTCCCGCTTCGCGGCATCCCGTCCCGAGATAGGCCGCAGAACGGCCGCAGTAGCTGCCGATCTCCAGGCAGGGGCCGAAACGCGCGGCGTCCTTTGCCAGCTCATAGAGCCGCCCGGCCTCTTCGTCGGCCATGAATCCCTTGAAGGCCAGCTTCGATAAATCGTCGATATTCACTTCGAGGTTACCATTTAAATCCAATAATTCCCTGACCCTTGGATCGGTCCTTTGAGGCGGTTCATTAAACTGTCGGGAACTATACAATTCGGACCCGCAAAAGGCAAGCGCCATCAGGAACGGAAACAATCGGTTGACCGGACCGGGAGAGGGGGCAGATGACGGCAGGAGCTTTTCCAAAGCGACGTTCTGGTGAGACGGGACCGGGGGAAGGGGAGATGACTCTTACTGTGGAAATTTCTGCAGGATTTTATGCCCCGAAAATATTTTGAAATTGCTCTTGACCGCGTCAATATATGGTAGTATGAATACACAAAACCCCAATATGTTGGGTATGTAGCTTGATATTGATTCAACCCCTCATGCCGAGAAAAAGGACCATTCCATGCATTCAAAAATCAAAAAGAGAGACGGACGCCTGGTCAAGTTCAATGCGGAGAAGATCACCAATGCGATTGCCAAGGCGGGGGCGGCAGTTGGCGAGTTCGATATCGCGGTTGCAAAAATACTCACCATCCGGGTCTTGAACCTTGCCGAGAATGTCTTTGACGGCAGGATCATGACCGTTGAGGAGATTCAGGACATCGTGGAAGAGGTTCTCCTCTCTTCCCCTTACAGGAAGACCGCAAAGGCCTATATCATCTATCGCGACCAGCATGCCCGCCTGAGGGAGATCACCAACCGGATGGAGGTCGATCTGGTGGATCAATATCTGAAGAAGATGGATTGGAAAATTCACGAAAACAGCAATATGGATTATTCCCTGCAAGGGCTGAACAACTATATCTCCTCCGAGGTGAGCAAGGTTTACTGGCTGAACGAGATCTATTCCCCCGAGATCCGGAGGGCGCACACAGAAGGGGATTTCCACATCCATGACCTGAGCCTTCTATCGGTCTACTGCGTCGGTTGGGACCTCTACGATCTTCTTATGGAAGGATTCAGAGGGGTTTCCGGAAAGGTGGAAAGCAAACCGGCCAAGCATCTCCGCAGCGCCCTGGGTCAGGTGGTGAATTTTTTCTATACCCTCCAGGGAGAAGCCGCCGGAGCGCAGGCCTTTTCCAATTTTGACACGCTCCTGGCCCCTTTCATCCGGTACGATAAACTGACGTATCCGGAGGTCCGGCAGGCCCTGCAGGAATTCATCTTCAACATCAACGTCCCCACCCGGGTCGGTTTTCAGACGCCTTTTACCAATGTCACACTCGACATCAAGGTCCCCGGTTATTATGCCGACCGCAATGTCATCGTCGGCGGCGAACCGCAGCAGGAGACCTATGGGGATTTCCAGGAGGAGATGAACCTCTTCAACAGGGCTTTTCTCCAGGTCATGGCCGAAGGAGACGCCCGCGGTCGCGTCTTTACCTTCCCCATCCCCACTTACAGCATCACAAAGAATTTCGACTGGGACGATCCGAAACTCGAAGGGCTGTGGGAGATGACGGCTAAATACGGGGTCCCCTATTTCTCCAATTTCATCAATTCGGACATGAATCCGGAAGACGCCAGGAGCATGTGCTGCCGTCTGCGGATCGACAACCGGGAGCTCCAGAAGCGCGGGGGAGGCCTGTTCGGCTCCAATCCTTTGACCGGATCGATCGGCGTCATCACGATCAATATGCCCAGAATCGGTTATCTGGCCGATACGGAAAAGGCATTCCTGGAACGTCTCGAAAAACTGATGGTCACGGCAAAAGAGAGCCTCGAGATCAAAAGGAAGGTGCTGGAGAAGTTTACCGACGGGAACCTCTATCCGTACACACGCTACTATCTGCGCAGCGTCAAGGAGAGGTTCAACGAATACTGGAAGAATCATTTTTCCACGATCGGTCTGGTGGGCATGAACGAGGCCTGTCTCAATCTCCTGGGACGGGATATCGGCTCACCGGAAGGACAGGCGTTTACCAAGAAAGTACTGGACTTTATGCGCAACCGCCTGCTTCTTTTCCAGAAGGAAACGGGCAACAACTACAACCTCGAATCCACGCCGGCGGAGGGGACCTCCTACCGCCTGGCACGGACCGACAAGGAGAAATACCCGGAGATGATCTGCGCCAATGAGGAAAATTACCGGGAGCTGAAGGCAGAGCCGTTCTATACCAATTCCACACAGCTCCCCGTCAATTTCACCGACGATGTCTTTGAGGCACTCGACCTGCAGGACGACATTCAATGCCGATACACGGGCGGTACGGTTTTCCACACCTACGCGGGAGAACGCATTTCCGACTCACGGGGCGTGAAGTCCCTGGTAAGAAAAATCTGTGAGAATTATCACCTCCCCTATCTCACCTTTTCACCCACCTTCAGCATCTGCCCGTCGCACGGTTATCTGAAGGGCGAAATGGAGGCCTGTCCAACCTGCCGGGAAGCCTGCGAGGTCTATTCCCGTGTGGTCGGATATCTCCGGCCGGTCAAACAATGGAACAAGGGAAAGAAGGAAGAGTTCAAGCTCAGAAAGGTCTATCATTTTTGAAGATGAAGATCGGCGGTCTGCAGCGAGTTTCTCTCAACGATTATCCGGGAAAAATCTGTGCCACTGTTTTTACCCAGGGGTGCAACTTCCGCTGTCCCTACTGTCACAATCCGGAGTTGGTCGATCCGGGTCAATACGGACCCGTCATCCCCGAAGAGGAAGTCCTTTCGTTCCTGGATAAAAGACGCGGAAAGCTCGAAGCGGTGACTGTGACCGGCGGAGAACCGGCGCTTCAGGGGGACCTGGGGGAGTTTCTGGGGGCGCTGAAAAAAAGGGGGTATCTCGTCAAGCTGGACACCAACGGCTCAAACCCGGACACCCTGTCGACCATGATCGACAGGCGGCTGGTGGACTATATCGCCATGGACATCAAGGGTCCGCTCGACCGATACGGGCAGATCGCTTCGGTAAAGGCGGATACGTCCCGAATCAGGAGGAGCATTCAACTCGTCACGACATCAGGGATCGAACATGAATTTAGAACGACGGTGGTCCGCTCCCAACTCGATCTTGACGATCTGCTGTCCATGGCAAAACTGATCAAGAAAGCCAGTCCGTACGTGTTGCAGCCTTTTGTTGCCACAAAGACACTGGACGGCGCCTTTCTTTCCGAGACATCCTACACACCGGAAGAATTTTCAACCATTCGAGAAGTTTTGGGGAAAAAAGGCGTCAGGGTTGTCGTTCGTTGACGGACCGTCGAGTGTGAACCTTCAACGTTTCAGCGATTCGATCTCCTTGGTGATTTCCTTCGAGCGGACCGCATCCGGCGGGAAATGCTTTATGGCGGCCTTGAAATGAAAGAGGGCACTGTCCGCCTTTTCTTTTTTCTTGAAATAGAGGCCGAAATAGTAGTGCGAATCTCCCTGCCGGTTGGCCTTCCCATAAGCCATCGCCAGGCTGTATAAAACCTCCGGGTCGTCAAGTTGCCTCTTCTCAAGATCCTTGTAGAAACTGAGCGCCTTGGACACATCTCCCAGGGCCTCCTCGGTTCTTCCCATGTAAAGCAGGGCTACTGCGTTGTCCTTCTCGATGCCGAGGGATCGGCCCAGGTAAGCGGAGGCGTCATTGAACTGTCCGTTTTTATAGTAAGCGATTCCGAGATCCCGCAGGATATCCGCATCCTCCGGTGCCAGAACCAAGGCTCTCCGGAAAGTATCCAGGGATTCCCTGAGCATCCCCATTCTCTCCTGCGTGACAGCCAGACCGTAGAGGGCATCCACATCCTCGGGATTCGTCTTCAGGCTATTTTGAAAATGCTGGAGATTGGTCGAATCTGCGGCTTTGTTATCGAGCAACAAGAGGGTTTGTGTCCGTTTCAGATTTCCAATGATGCTTTCTGCGCCTTTTTGGGTGTAAGTGGTTTGCAGCAGGGCGTCGATGTAGCGCGTTCTTTCATCGGTGCCGGGATGGGTCAGGAAATAGGAGGGGATGGTGTTGGAGTAGAATTCATAGCGCCTCATGATCTTCAGGAAATCGAGCATGCCGGCGCCGCTGTAACCGGCGCCGACGAGATAGGACATGCCTGACCTGTCGGCTGCCTCCTCATGCTCCCGGCTGTATTTTAAAGAGAGGGTCGCGGCGGTGGCCATCGTGAAGCTCGTGACCGCGGCGGAGGCATCGCCGCTGCCTCCCAGAAAGGCGCCGGCAAGGATGGCCGCCAGCGACGCGATATTGATGACCTTGGATCTGTCGACGATCTCGGCGATGTGCCGGCCGTTGACATGGGCGATTTCATGGGCGAGGACTCCCGCCAGTTGCGCCTCATTCTCCACCAGGTTGATCAAGCCCTGATTGATATAGACATAACCTCCGGGGGTGGCAAAAGCGTTGATCGCCGAACTCCGGATGATCGAAAATTTGAATTCAAAGGGGGCCCTGTCACTGTGGGAAAGGATGCGCTCACCCAGCCGACCGAGGTAGTTGTTGGCCCGTTCATTTTTAGAAAGGGCGTTTGCCTTTTCAAGTTTATCGTAGAACTCCTTCCCCAGTTTTTTCTCATCGTCGATAGAAAAAGACGCCCGAGCCGTCCCCTGGAGTGAATCCACCGCACAGAAAAGGACAGCTGTCAAAAGGAGTATGGAAAGCTTTTTTAGTCGACGACTTAAATACACCGTTATCCCCGTCTCTTGTTGTATCCTGTTTGGGAATATACTATCTTTTTTTTCCGCGACAGGCAAGGTGTCATTCGGACTCAAAATATCGGGTATATGGACAATCGGTATATTGTACGAAATACGTCCATGTGGTATAGAGCCCCGCAAAAAGGAGCGGTGTGTTGAAAAAGGAGCTGATTCACTCAAGAAAGATCGAGGTGAACTGTTATGAGACGGATGCAGAGCGTCTCGTCGTTGAAGGCTTTTTGACGGACGAGAGGCTTTTCCCTTACATGATCCAGGCACTGCGGGAGACACGAGAGGCCGGTCTGATGCATCATGTGGCGATGACGATGGAGCTGACCATCCCTGATCTGAGGATCTTTTCCATAACGGCCGAGATGCCGGTCGTGCCCGATCCGGGATGTCGCGATATCCAAGGCAACATCCAGAGGCTCGAGGGACGGTACATCCGGCCCGGATTCACCGGTGAGGTGAGGAAGCTCTTCGCCAAGGCGGAAGGATGCCTGCATCTGACAAATCTGATCCTGGCGATGAGTTCGGCTGCCGTTCAGGGATTGTGGTCCCATTTAAGCCGGGTAAGGGAAGGGGCCGCCCGTTCCCTCCCGGCAACCGACGGTTCCATGCTCATCGACAGCTGCCATATGTGGAGAAAAGAGGGTCCATTCGTCCAAAAGATCCGGAAGCACAGGACGACCCCGTCCGAAAAGAGATCTTGAGGGGCAGATGACGATCCCGGAGATGAAACGATCCCATTCGTATCGCGAGCTCGCATACAGGGCGCCGGTCCTGGCATATGCCGGGCTGATCTTTCTGCTTTCCTCCGTACCCAGGTTTCCGGATGTGTTTCCTTCTTTCTTTGGCTTCGACAAAATCGTCCATTTCAGCGAGTACTATCTCTTCGGATGTCTGATCCGCCGCTGGCTTGGCGCCGAGAGGTCCCGCTTTGCAAATCAGCATGCCGTGATTCTCACCATCCTGATCGGAACCTTCTATGGGATAAGCGACGAATGGCATCAGTCGTTTGTTGCCGGCCGGGATGCATCCATCTGGGATGCCTTCATCGACGCGCTGGCCGTCGCGACGGCGGCCTCCACTTACCTTTGGATCCTGAGGAGGATTCCCCTGTTCAAGACACTTGCCTGAGACCGGGAAGGGAGATCCATCGATGAGAGAAAAACCAGTGATCACCATTGACGGCCCGGCCGGCGCCGGGAAGAGCACGATCAGCCGGCTGCTGGCGGAACGCCTTTCTTATCTTTATCTGGATACCGGCGCCCTGTACCGGGCGGTAGCCTATCATCTGATACAAAAAGACTACTCCGGCAATAATGAAGAACTTGCAGACCTCTGCCGCAACATCCGCGTGGAGTTGAATGACCGGGCAGGTCGGCTGCATGTATTTGTCAACAGTGAGGATGTCACGATGAAGATCCGGACCGAGGAAATCGGTCTTCTGGCTTCCCGGATTTCCGCCATACCGATGGTTCGCGAAGTCCTTCTGTCCGTGCAGCGCGATATGGCAGCAGCCGGAGGGGTGGTGGCGGAAGGAAGGGATATGGGGACCGTTGTCTTTCCCGATGCCGAGATCAAATTCTTCCTCGACGCCACGGTGCGGGAAAGGGCAGGCAGGAGATATCGTGAACTGAGCGAGAGGGGAGAGAAAGCCAGCCTGCGAGATGTCGAAAGCGACATTCTCATCAGGGATCGCCAGGATCGCGAACGCTCCGTCGCGCCCCTCGTTGCCGCTGCGGATGCCGTCCATATTGATTCCACGGACCAGACCATTTCGCAAGTGGTCGATATCATGATGGGTGTTATCAATAAAACCGGGAATGCTCAGATGCGGACTGAAAAATGTCCATAACTTCAATGTTTTTTTACCTGAAATTGCTTGATATTTAAAAATCGGTGTGTTAGTCAACTTAAGTATAATAAAACACAAATTTCAGGGGGTATGGGTTTAATGGTTAACGATGATCACTTAATCTCAAATCAGGATGCAGGCAAGAAAGAAGAAGCGGCAGCAGAAAATCCTTCCGATAATGCGATGCAGGGGAGGGAGGAGAGCGTAGGGTTCAAAGAGCTATACGAACAGAGCCTGCAGTCCGTCCAGATGGGCGGCGTTCTCACCGGCAAGGTGGTTCAGATCAACGCGGATTCCGTCATGGTTGATGTCGGGTGGAAGACGGAAGGATATATTCCGGCAAGGGAATTGCGTGATGATCAGGGGAATATCTCCGTCAATGTCGGTGACGATATCGAGGTCCTCGTCGATCGCCGGGATCAGGACGGAAACCTCGTCCTCTCGAGGGACAAAGCCGCGAAGATCAAGATTTGGGATGATGTGAAAGTGGCATGTGAACAAAATACCCCTGTCACCGGGACCGTGATCACGCTGCCCTC
>JAMDBG010000078.1 GCA_023487865.1 Deltaproteobacteria bacterium
CTTCCGATCTACCTCGTCCTGGAGTTTATGCCTCCGGATTTCCTCAAGAAACAGGTCGTGTATTTTCAGGGAGCCGGCTGCAACGCACCCGGTTCCGCCGCAGATGAGAACCGTTGATCTGTAAAGCTTCATTTACTGAACCTCCCCAGTAGAGTCTGTTTATGCTTTCGGCGCATCGGCCAGCATGTATTTCTCGACCACACGGCCGCCGATCACATGTGAGCGTATGATCTCATTCATTATTTCCGCCGTTACCTTGCCGTAGCGCACCTGGGGTTCGCCTTTGCAGATGACGGTAACGATCGGTTCGCGGTCACAGATACCGATGCACCCGCTCTGACCGATTTCGATGTCGAGGTTCTTTTCCCCGGCTGTCTTCATCAGAGCCGCCATGGTGTTGCGGGCGCCCGAGGCGATGCCGCAGGTGCCCATGTGCACGATCACTTTGACGTCCTTGTCGATATCGGCGCGCATTGCCGTTGTGACTTTCACCCGCTCCTTAATTGTTTTGAGGTCTTCGATCTTGAGCTTGCCCATTATTTGTCACCTCCGGCACATTTGTTGGAGTATTTACCCAGCAATTCCTTCACCTTCTTGGGTGTCACCTGACGATGGACGTCCTCGTCCACGCGGACAACCGGGGCAAGGGCGCAAGCGCCCATGCAGCGAACGGAACCCAGGGAGAATTCTCTGTCCGCCGTCGTTCCGCCCACTTCGATGCCCAGTTCCTTCTTCAAATCGTCCAGGACCTGCTGCCCTCCGCGAACGTAGCAGGCCGTGCCCATGCACGCGCATACGGAGTGCTTTCCCTTCGGTACGACGTTGAAGAAGGAGTAGAATGTGACGATGCCGTATACCTCGCTTAAAGGTCTTCCGATACCCTTTGCCACCCGGTCCTGAACTTCGCGGGGCAGATAACCGAAGATTTCCTGGGCCTTGTTGAGCGCCCGGATGACCGAGCCGGTTTTACCCTTGTACTGGGCAATCCATTTGTCGAGTTCGGCGAACTGCTCGGGGGTGAACTCGTCGGCCTCGGCCACTGCTTTATTCTGTACGTTTTCCATTCCGTCCTTTCCTCCCTGTCTTCTATGAATAGGTATGAATAGATTGGTGTATTTTTATATTGTTCCTTTTCCTCTTTCCCTGATGCCCGCGGCGTAAAGTCTGCCGCATGTTTCGAAGGTGGTCATCCCCGTGCCGAGGACGCAGACACCCTTCTGTTTGGCTATGCCGATCGTCTCATCGGCGGGACTGTGACTGGAAACGATCACTACGGCCGCGATATCCTTCAACGCGGCCACGGCGATGATGTTCACATGCATCTGCATGGTCACCCATATGTCGTCCCTACCGGCGTTCGCGATCACGTCGCTGAGCAGATCCGAGGCGTAACCGTGTTCGACCTTCACCCGTCCGTCGGCGGGCGGCGCATACACGGTGAGACCGAATGTCTTGATAATTTCGTTAAGTGTCATCAACACCTCCCTTATCCTGCATGGCATGGGGCAGTTTTTTGGCGAGAGAGAAGATTTCCCCGGCGAGGCATCGGACACGCTCGCGCAGGTCGAACAGGCAGTCCATCCGCATCATGAGTCCTGCGGCGACGTCTTCCGCAAAGGCTCTGCAAGTCGGACATCCGCAGGAGCCGCAGTCGATTCCGGGCAGTTCCTTACATATCCGCTCTATTTCCTGGAGCATTTTCATTGCCTCCCGGACATCGGTCCCGAGTGAGATGGCCGGCCGGGGTTGGATCTTATTCGGCAGGAAGTACCAGTCCCGAGAGATGGCGCTCCGCGCCTTTTCGAGTTCCTCTCGGTTGCCTGCTCCGCTCTCCTTGGAAACGATGTCCAGCTTGAGCTTGGCGATGAACGGATTTTCAGCGGTGAGCACCCCTCCCACGCACCCGCAGACACAGGCCTGGGCTTCCAGGAAATTGATGTTTTGGAATCCTCCGTTTTCAATCTTCTCCAGAACTTTTGATACCTCGTGGATGCCGTCCACCGCGAGCCGGTTGGGAATATCCATCCCATCGATTTCTCCTCCGCGCCGACCCCAGCCAAGTCCAAGGCTTGACGCCGACTGAATCGCCGTGCTTCCGGTCTGTATCCTGTCAAAGTTCATCTTTATATGGTTGACCATATCGCGGATGGCAATGACGCCGTTGACGTTTGATTCCGAGGTTCCCACCGGCTGCTTGACGGCGGTCGCCTTCGCCGGGCACGGTGTGATGAAAAAAACCCCGATGTCGGACAGAGGAAGCCCGAGTTCACGCCGCACGGCATCCTTTACATATCGGGCAGTGATCTCCATCGGAGGTTGGATCGGAATGATGTTGCCGACGAGACCGGGATAGCGCACCTGAATAAGACGGACCACGGCCGGGCATGCCGAAGAGATGACGGGACGGGGCAGTTGTGCGCCGGCCGATTTGAGATATTCGCCGATCGCGCTCGTGATCAGATCCGCACCGAAGCCGACCTCGAGAACACGGTCAAAGCCGAGGAACAAAAATCCGGCGAGGACTTTCTCCAGGGAATAGCGGCGGGAAAACTGGCTCACGAAGGACGGGGCGGGAATGGCAACTTTGTATTTGAATTTATCTATTTCGTCGAGCGGGTCGGTGACGGCGATCTTTGCGTTGTTGGGGCAGGTGCGGATGCACTCGCCGCAGTCGATGCACCGCTCGGAGATGATCGTGGCCTTTCCGTTGCGGACCCTTATCGCTTCGGTGGGGCATGTCCGAATGCAGTGGGTGCATCCCTTGCATTCGCTGTCGAGCAGTTTGACCGAGTGGAAGTAGCTCATCTCGTCATGAAAGCCTGAATTTCATTTTAACCGTTGTGCCTTCCCCAACCACGGATTCGATGACCATATCATCCGCGGCCTTTTGCATATTCGAAAGTCCCAATCCGGCGCCGAAACCCATTTCTCTGATCAGGGGAGTGGCCGTTGAGTAGCCTTCCTGCAGGGCCTTTTCGATATCCGGGATCCCCGGTCCGATATCCACAGCGGTAATGGCGATTTCACCGGGTTCGATGTCCACCAGGAGCTCCCCCCTGGTGGCGTATGCCACGATATTGATCTCGGATTCGTAGCTGGCAATCGCCACCCGTTTTATCGTGTCGTAAGCAATACCGAGTTGCTTCAACACGTTTTTGATGCTGCTCGAAGCCCCTCCCGCACCGCTGAAGTTACCGCCCTGGACCGGGAATTCGAGGTGCATCTTACTGCCATTGGCTTCATTCAATCGGCACCCGTCTCCAATTGGACATCATTGAGTTTCCTCTCATGAAGGACGCCGCAACTCTTGTACATCGTATACGGCGTGCTCATGATCGTAATGCCGCATTTACTTGCCAGCTCCACCATCTCCGCTGTCGGTTTCTTCTCGCGCAATAAAACGATCAGACGTATATCCACCAGCTCGGATGTACGGATGACCTGCGGGTTCGCCAGGCCCGTCAGGAGGATGATACCGTGGTTGTGGCGGCGGGTCTGGTTCATGACTGCCAGCAGTTCGCTCATCATGTCGCAGGCGCATACGGTATTATAACCGGTCTCCGGTTCCGCACCATTGTCGAATATGGTTTCGGCGGAAAGCGTCTTCTGAAGCTCTTTTTTATTCATTTAATCCCATGGCAAACTCCAGACATTGTGACGCTTGTCTTCCCATCACCCTTCGTCCGGAAATCGATCCAAGCCCTTATCAGGCTGATCACAGCCTGCTGCACAGATCCTAAACGGTAAGTTATCGGGCAATGGCCGTGCCAAGCAGGCCGATCCCCGGATTTCATACCCGGCTTACCGGCACCTGCATCCGAAATTACATTGAAATAACTTTATAATTCCTTATGGTTGTGAATAAAAGGCGGGGAAGGAAATAAACTACGGCGGGTCGTTTTTCTTTCGCGCGGCAGGGCATCCGGAAAGCGGGGCCGGTCGAAATAGTGCGGTCGATGCACGCTTCCAGCATCCATAAATCCTGGGGAAGCCAACAAATCCGCCCTGTAGAACCTGAAGTGTGAAATTCGCACATAGGGTGCTGCTCAAGCACGACCATTGGTCGATATTCGCCCGCTCAAATAAACACGCTATTCCAGCAACATAAGTGTTTTTGCCTGACTGATTCCAATCAATCCCGGATTGGATCGCGGTCTCTATCGAAACCACTCTTCCAGAATCCGAAAATCCCAGCCGAAAAAGGATCTTTTACCATTCCTGTCGTCATTACCTTCTCCTCTGTGCCGTCTGCTCATTTACGAACCGTTGTTGACACGACCACAGCGATGGTGTATGAAAACCCTACGGCATGAAAGCGTTTTTAGACCTCAATCAAATCCGGAATGAGCCATGAAAAAAATCGCACCATCCATACTGTCGGCGGACGGGAGCAAACTCGGCACGGAGATCGCGGCTGTCGAGGCGGCAGGAGCGGACATGATCCATATCGACGTGATGGACGGCCACTTCGTCCCCAACCTCACACTCGGACCGGGTCTTATCGCCTCCCTCCGGAAAACAACCCGTCTTCCCTTCGACGTCCACCTGATGATTGAAAATCCCGAGCGGTATATCGAGGCCTTTGCAAAAGCGGGGTGCGACCGGATCACCGTCCACGTGGAGGCCACAGTCCATCTCCACCGGACCATCGCCATGATCCGTGAGCATGGGGTCCGACCCGGGGTCTCCCTCAACCCGGCGACTCCGCTCATCCAGGTGGAACCGATCCTGCCCGATATCGATCTGCTGCTTATCATGACCGTCAACCCCGGCTTCGGGGGCCAGAAGTTCATCGGGGGGATGCTGCCCAAGGTCATGCGGGCCAAGGAGTTGATCAGCATCATCGCCCCGGAGGTCCTTCTGGAAGTCGACGGCGGCGTGACTCTGAAAAATATCCGTTCCATCGCCGATGCCGGCGCGGACATCCTCGTCGCGGGCGCCTCCATCTTTGAAAGCAGCAATTATGCCGAAACGATCCAGGCGATGCAGACTCTCCTGACGGCGCCCACCCTCGTTACCTGAATACACGGGGCCTTTCCCCGGCAAACCCGATTTCTGCTCTCGCAAAAAGGACAAAGGAGGAACTGCCATGCTGCAGGACATTCTTTTGATAGCGGAAGAAACTGCCTTGAAGAAGGAGGTGCGGGCGTTCGTCAAGCAGGAGGTGTCGTCCGACCTGATTCGGCGGATGGACCGGGACGAGATCACCTACCCCCGGGAGTTCGTCAAGGCCCTGGGAGACGCCAACCTCCTCGGCCTGCGCTTCCCCAAAGAATACGGCGGCCGCGGCCTGACCTGGAGCGCCGAAATCGCCGCCCTCGAGGAGGTGGGGGTCCTGGGCACGGCCCTCGGTTGCGCCTTCTCCATGCCCTCGATCGTCGGTCAGGCCCTCCACTCCTTCGGGACAAAAGCCCAGAAGGAAAAATTCCTCAAGCCGCTCCTGAAGGGGGAGCTGATCTCCGCTGAAGCCCTTACCGAACCCCGGGGCGGCTCCGATTTCTTCGGCGCCACGACCCGGGCGGAACTCAAGGGCGATCATTTTGTCGTCCGGGGCCAGAAGCGTTTCGTCGTTGCCGCCGACGGGGCGGACTTCTTCATCGTCTATTGCAACACGGATCCCGCCGGGCAGCCCCATGAGAGGATCAGCCTGATCCTCATCGAGAAGGACCGTCCGGGCGTCGAGGTCAAGTACCTCTACAAGCTCCTCGGGACGCGGGGCGGCGGGACGGGGCGGTTGCTTTTCAAGGATGTGAAAGTCCCGGCGGAGAACCTCATTGGCGGCCTCAACCAGGGGGCGCTGATCTTCGACACGATGATGGTCCCGGAACGCCTCACCTCGGCCGGCGGCTCGCTCGGGATGGCCCGCGCCGCGCTCGAGGTCGCCGCCCGCTATTCCGACCGGCGGAAGGCCTTTGGCCAGAAGATCCGGAACTTCCAGGGGGTGAGTTTCAAAATCGCCGATGCGATCACCGCCCTGGACGCAGCCCGGGCGCTCACCATCGCCGCGGGGAAGACTGTCGACGCGGGACTCCCCACCGCCCGCCGGCTGGTGAGCGAGGCAAAAAAATTCGCCACGGACACCGCCTGGACGGTCTGCAACCTCGCCATGCAGGTTGTCGGCGGAATCGGTTACACGAACGTCTTTCCGATCGAGAAGATGATTCGCGACACCCGCCTCATCCAGATCTGGACAGGAACGAACGACGTCATGAACCTCCTCGTCCAGCACGAGTACTACCGCGAACTGATCAAGGATCCGAATCCGGGCCGGATGATCGAGGCGGATGCCGAGGAGGCCGCCCAGAACGACGAGAAGGTCTACGAGGACGACGAGATGTGGACCAAGGGGTGGTAGCTCCCCCCCGTCATCTCGCCTGCCGTCATCTCGCCTGAAGGAACCGCCCGATGGTCATGATCTCCGCTTCCTTCGTCCCCTCATAGAGATCGAGGATCTTGGCGTCGCGGTACCACTTCTGGACCGGATACTCCTCAATGTACCCGTACCCCCCGTGGAGCTCCACCGCGTAGTTGGCGCAGAAGACGGCGGTCTGTCCGCCGAAGAACTTCGCCATCGCCGCGAGCGTGTAGTCGGGGCGCCCTGCATCGATCAGCCAGGCCGCCTTGAAAACCAGACCCCGGAGGGCCTCGATCCGGATCGCCATCTCGGTCAGCTTCATCTGGGTGAGCTGGTACGATCCGAGCGGCGCCCCGAAGGCGGTCCTCTCCTTGACGTACCTGACGCTCGTATCGAGACAGGCCTCCGACAGGCCGAGGGCCTGGGCGGCGACCATGACGCGGGTGGTGTCGAAGAAGTGCATCAGCTCGCGGAATCCCTGCCCCTCCTTCCCGACGAGGTTCTCTGAAGGAACCCGGACATCCTCGAAGGCGATCTCCGCCGTGTCGCTTGCCCGGATCCCCAGTTTCCCGTGGATCTTGCTGCGGGTGATCCCCTTGGCCGCCGCCGGGACGATGATCAGGCTGAAGCTGTTGTGCTTCTTTTCCTCGGGATTCGTGATGCACTGCGTCACCATGAAGTCGCAGACCGTCCCGTTGGTGATGAACATCTTGCTGCCGTTGATCACATAGTCGCTCCCGTCCTTGACGGCCCGCGTCTTGTAGCCGGCGACATCGGTCCCGGCGTTGGGCTCCGTGAATGCCCCGGCGCTCACCTGCTCCCCGGCGCAGACGGGCGGCAGCCAGGTTTTTTTCTGCTCTTCGGAGCCGTACTGGAGGATCGCCTCGCAGCCGAAGCTCGCCGCCGTGACATTGAGACCGATTCCCATGTCCACCTTGGAGAGCTCCTCGGTGATGATGGCGTTCCCGAGACAGCCGGCCCCGGCGCCGCCGTACTCCTCCGGAATCCAGGCGCCGACCAGACCCTGGGCTGCGGCCTTCTTGCGGATCTCCGCCGTGTATTTCTCCCCCTCGTCGCACTCCTGCGACACGGCGGTGAAATTGGCCCTGGCGAAGCGGTACGCCATATCCTGCAGCATCTTCTGTTCTTCGGTCAGTTCAAAATCCATCGTCCTTTTCCTCCCTTCCCATGATGGTCGCTATGAAAAAGTCAACGGAACTGCTTCCGCAGTTCGATCTTGTTGATCTTCCCGACGGAGGTCTTGGGGATCCCGTCCACGAAGAGAATTTTGTCCGGTACGGCGTACCGGGGAAGCTTTCCCTCCGCGGCGCACTTCGTCATAAAAAGATGGATCTCCTCCTCCTTCACCCGTCCCCGGAACGCCGGCTTCAGGACGATGATCAGCAGGGGGCGCTCGCCCCATTTGCCGTCGGGGACACCGATAGCCGCCGCCTCGGAGACGGCCGGGTGCTGGCTGATCAGATTCTCCAGATCGAGGGAAGAGACCCACTCGCCGCCGGTCTTGATCACATCCTTGATCCGGTCGGTGATCTGGATGTACCCCTCCGGATCGATGTAAGCGACATCGCCCGTATGGAGCCACCCGTCCCGCCAGAGCTCCTCGGATCTCTCCGGATCCTTGTAATAGCTCTCCGTAAGCCATGGCGCCCGGATGACCAGCTCGCCCGTCGCGGCGCCGTCATGGGGCAGATATTTCCCCTCCGCATCGACAATCCGCGCATAGACGAGCGGCACGGGAAGGCCCGTCATGATGAGGCGGTCGATCTGCTCCTCCTTCTCCCAGGCGAGCATCGGGGGTTTGAGATTCGCCACCGCGATGACCGGGCAGGTCTCCGACATCCCGTAGCCGGCGTAGATCTCGATCCCGCGGCTCATCGCCTCCCGGGCCAGCCCCTTGGGGAGGCGCGCCCCGCCGACGACCACCCGCCACCGGGAAAGATCCGTGGTCCCGGCGGCCGGACTCGACAGGAGCATGTGAACGATCGTCGGGACGCAATGGGAAAAGGTCACCTGCTCTGTCTCGATCAGTCTGAGCAGCATCGGCGGCTCGTATCTTCCGGGATAGACCTGCTTGACGCCCAGCATCGTCGCCACATAGGGAAATCCCCAGGCATGGACGTGAAACATCGGGGTGAGAGGCATGTAGACGTCGTTGGACCGGAACCGGCCGACGGACTCATAGACGCTGGCGCCGGTCATCTGGGCCTGGGCATGCAGGACGAGCTGGCGGTGGGAAAAATGGACGCCTTTGGGAAGGCCGGTCGTCCCCGTCGTATAGAAAAGCGTGGCCCTCGTGTTCTCGTCGAGATCGGGAAAGTCGCAGCAGCCGGAAACCCCCCGGAGGAGTTCTTCGTACTCAGCGGCGATGGGGAGCC
>JAMDBG010000072.1 GCA_023487865.1 Deltaproteobacteria bacterium
GAGATCATGGAGCGGTTGTCCGAAGCAAAAGAGTTGACTTTTACTGATCTTCTCGGAGAGAGAACCGACCGAAAAAGGATCGTCTATACGTTTCTTGCGATCCTGGAACTGATGAAACTCCGGATGGTCCGGGCTTACCAACTGGGACCTTTCGGTGTGATACGGCTGTTCCTGGCGGTGGAGGGATGATGAAAGAAAAATTAGCGATCCTTGAAGCGCTGATCTTCGCTTCCGAAGTCCCACTGACCCTGGATCGGATAGCGGAGATCATGCCTGAGACAGAGAAGAAGGAGATTGTCACCCTCCTTGAGGAGCTGGTCCATCAGCACGATGTACGGGCGGGCGGGATTTGCCTTGCGGAGGTCGCCGGCGGGTATCAGTTCCGGACGAGACAGGACCTGGCTTCCTGGATCCGGAAATTGAAGGCCGCACGGCCGGCAATGTTGTCTCCTGCAGCCCTCGAAACCCTGGCGGTGGTCGCCTACCGGCAGCCGCTCGTTAAATCCGAAATCGACCGGATACGCGGCGTTGACGCAAGCGGCGCCTTGAAGGGACTATTGGAGAAAAAACTCGTCCGGATCGTAGGCAGGAAGGATGTCCCCGGCAAGCCGATCATCTATGGAACGACCAAGAAATTTCTAGAGGTCTTCAATCTCAGGGATCTGTCCGAATTGCCGACCTTGAGGGAGCTGAAGGATTTGCAGAGTAATGGCGGTGAACAGCAGGAGTAGTCGCTATGGAAGAACGTCTGCAGAAGATCCTCTCCAGGGCCGGTGTTTCATCCCGTCGCGCGGCGGAAAAGATGATCGCCGAGGGACGGATCAGCGTCAACAGCACCGTGGTGGTTGAACCGGGAACGAAGGCGGATCCCGAGAGGGATGACATCCGGCTGGACGGCCGGCTCATTTCCCTGGAGACGGAAAGAATCTACCTGATGCTTCACAAGCCAAGGGGGTATGTGACCACCTTGAGCGATCCGCAGGGACGATCCATCGTGACGGATCTCATCAACGGCGTTGCGGCGCGTGTATATCCGGTCGGTCGTCTGGATTATGACTCGGAGGGACTCCTCATCCTGACCAATGATGGGGAGTTTGCCCAGCGGCTCCAACATCCCCGCTACGGAATCCCGAAGAGCTACCGCGTCAAGGTGGAAGGGCATCTCCCGAGGGGGGCGCTCACGGCTCTGGAAAACGGGATCGACCTTCCCGACGGAAGATTTGCACCGGCCGGGGTTGCGGTTGAGAAGACAAATCCCGGTAGCACCTGGCTTACCATGACCATCACCGACGGAAGAAACCGTGTGATCAGGCGGGCTTTTGACTCCCTCGGCCATTCCGTTACGCGCTTGATCCGCGTGGCCGTTGCGGATATCACTCTTTCTCCCCTTCACGAAGGGGCCTGGCGTATGCTGACTCCCCGTGAAGTGGAGCGGCTCCTGAAACTGGCGGGTAGCCGGAAGAAGGAAAAAAATTGTCTTGACATTCATTTGAAAATAAATAATAGTCGCCGAAAATAAAGACATATTATCATGTTAATTGAACAGGTATGGATTTTACCTGGTTTATACAAAAATGGGTGTGGTAAGCCATCATAAGGAGGAGGTCATGAACAAATCTGGACTTATTGAGGAGTTAAGTCGTAAAGAAAACCTGACGGAAAAGAAGGCGATTGACTTGGTGAATCTGGTATTCAAGGGATTTACCGATGAACTCAGGAAAAACGGCCGGATCGAAATCAGGGGATTCGGAAGCTTCGTCGTACGAAAATATGACGCCTATACGGGCAGAAACCCCAAGACCGGAAAGAGCATCAAGGTTTCTCCCAAAAGGCTTCCCTTCTTCAAGGTCGGCAAAGAGCTCAAGGAACGGGTCGACGGGAAAAAGCGGTAATCCGTTCGCCTTTTTAGAGAGATCGTCAGGCAGCCCGCGACACCATAGGATAATAAAAATATCGGGGATCATTCATGATCCCCTTTTTTAGTGATTTTGGAACTTGTTTTCAAGGGGGGTGGACTGACTAAACCAGCACGGACCGCCCTTTTCCGCCTGACGGTCCTTTTGTGCCCCCATTGCGGCGTTTGCCTCCTCTTACCGTATGCGTCGTGACGACACCCTCTTTTAGGATCAGGTCATCAGTCCCTCTTCCCGGAAGCTGAAAAAGCGGTTTTCCCCGATGATGATATGATCGTGGACGAGGATGTCCAGCACCTTCGCCGTTTCCATGATCGTCTTGGTGAGTCTGATATCCGCATCCGAAGGGCGGATATGGCCGGAGGGGTGGTTATGGGCGAGGATGATCGCGGAGGCCTTTTTCCTCAGGGCGCTTTCCAGGACCTGCCGAGGGTACACCACGGCCTGGTTGACGATCCCCTTCTGGACCGTTTCGAACTCGATGATCCGGTTCTGGGCATCCAGGTAGATGACGCAGAACTCCTCATCCTTCTTTCCGCCCAGTTTTGTCCGGCAGAAATCCAACAGCTCCGTTGTGCAAGAGACCTGCCTCTTCTCTGTGGCCTTTTGCTTGAGATAGAGAGAGGCGATTTCCTTGAGAAGCTTGAAGAGGATTGCGGAACGAGCGCCGATGCCGGGTACCGTCTGCAGATCGTCGCTCTCAGCGTCCAAAACCCCCTTGAGCGAACCGAATCTTTCCAGCAGAGCCTTGGCCTGTGGTTTAACGTCCTGCCGCGGCATCACATAGGTGAGAAGGAGCTCCAGCGCCTCGTATTCATGGAGGGCCTCAATTCCAGCGGTCGTGAATTTCTTCCGCAGCCGCTTCCGGTGGCCCCGATTGTAATGCCCCTGGTCTGTCCGCATGACGGATACCGAATCGCATCGAGCCTGTTAACCAGTCCGGTTTCCCGGCCTGACGATCAAATCCCCCTTGGAAAGGCTCGCCCTGGAACGGTGCGCTTTAAGGTGAGCCTGCCGAATCGATGCTGATCATCGTGTCTTGCAATGATAAAAAAGAGTACACAGGCAACCGCATCAATCATCCTTCCGGCAAGTGGAAAATTTGAAGGGGACATAGAGGGGGCAGTAGCCGAGGGCCGCAGGGATCAGAAAAACGATGCCCAGTGCGCCCCACCAATTCTCATAGTAAAAGCCTGCCCAGATGATGGCGAGTCCGATGATGACCCGGATAATGCGGTCCGTTTTGCCGACATTGCATTTCATGAGAGTGTCCTCCTTTTATGGGTTTTGATCATGTATTGAGCCTTCAAGCGGAATAACGAGCCTTTCTTTGCTCCACCCGGTGGCCTTGAGCCTGTCCTTGAGAAACACTTTGGATGGAGACCACCTCCTTTTTGGGGAAATATTTTGCCGCCCGCAAAAGAAACGTCCTGAGCAACAATGGATAATCCATCATAGACCTTCCCTCGTTTCCCCCTTATTCCCTGTTTTTCAATCCCAACGTTTTTTGAAATCCAGCCATATGACGTAGACGATCATGACCACTGTGGAAATCGCCGACGGGAGGGCCGCTTCCTGACTGAAGAGGGTGAGGGCGAGGCCGCCCGCCAGCCCCTGATTCTTGAGGGTGCCGAGGAGAACGAGACTGGTCCGGGTCTCCTTCGGGATATGGAAGAGGCCCAAGATCCAGTCGATGAGGAAGCCGAGGATGAACATGGTGATGATGGAGATGGAGGCGATGGGCATAAGGAGCATCGTCTGATCGAGGATGACGTTGCGGTTCAGGGCGATCAACGTGTAGATGACGATGAAAAAACTCCAGTTGATAATGGTGCTGCGGTACGGCTCGATCCGTTCTCTTATCCCATTTTGGATCAGCCAGCGTGAGACGGCCAAAGGAAGAACAATCAGCTCAAGGGTGATCATGAGGAGTTTAAAAGGATCCATTTCCGTTTGACTGAGGAGCCCCAGAGCGATGAGCGGCATGATCACCAGCGCACCCAGATAGGCACCTGCGGTGCCGATAAGAGAAAGCCGCGCGTTGCCTCGTAGAAACCCGGAAAAAGGGATTACTGCGATGGCCGGTGGTACCGACGCCAGCAGGACGAACCCGGTCCAGATCATCTCGTCGTGAATGATGAGGGCGGAGAGTCCGATAATGAGGTTGCCCAGGATGATATAGCTCATAATAATCCCGAGCAGGGCCGGAAAGAGGAGGGAACGGGGGCGGCGAAAAATGTTGCTGGCGATTTCCATTGTGGCCAGAGACATCGCCAGGGCCAGAGCGGGCAGGACCAGATGCCGGGTCAGCGGAGCAGCGTGAGGGACGAGAAGGCTCGCGGCCAGGGCGACGAGAAAGATCACATTGCGATTGCGGAGGAAAATTTCTAGTTTTGACATCCCGGAACATCGCTCCTGTGGGAGAAAGAGATCCCCGTGAGGGTTGCGGTATGCTACGTTTCGGCAAGACTATGAATCAAGTATGCCAACAAAAAAAGCGTTCAATGTCAAGAATCTTGTCGGGTGGCTCTGAATTCATTTTCCCTTGATGTCGAGAAGGACCTCCGCGGCGATCCTGGCGGCAATCCCGCAAACTTGGGGGCATCCTGTCCTGCTGTGGCCGCCCGCCTCGTGAAAGGCGGTCCTCTCTTCCGGGATGATCAGATGATATACCTTGCCAAACCGTTTCTTATGGATCTCCGCGCAAAGCGTGTGGCCGACTTCTTCGGCGAACCGGTCATAAACCCGACCGGCTTGATCCATCGCTTTTCCATATTGCTCCCGATCTTCAAGCCTCTCCCTCCCGACAACGGAACAAACCGCCATAATGGCACCCGTGAGAGCTCCGCATGTTTCACCTCTTCTTGCCACGCCCCCGGCCAGAGCGCTTCCGGCTTTAAAAACCTCCGCGCTGCCCACGTTTAATTTTTCCTGCAAAGCTGCAAGAACGGATTGGGTTCAACCGAAATAGGTCATGTCATTTTGAAGTGCCGTCTCAAAGATCTCATCCAAAAGCATCTTCCGATTGTTCATGATCGTCTCCTCAGCTAAGTATGGCAAACTGATTTCTATTCCCAAGAAGGATTCCTGGCCACGCGGCATTACAAGATCTTGAGCTTGCGCGTAGCGAGGATAAGAGATGCATCCTTGTATGTCAAGGGGATTTAACAACTTGTCAAGCCAAGTAGAAATGTTCTATTTGGTCAATGGGCATATGTTCGTTGCCTGAGGGGTGCGTTTGGGATTTGCCACCTCCTGTTCCAGGGGTGATCTTTCGCTGGTTTTGGTGGCCGGTTGAACACTCTTGTGTCCGTTTTGGGAACCACCTGCTTGCCACCTCGCTGCTCAAGCTGGTACAATCTGCCACCAAGGACGATGGTGTTGTCATTCCTGATCGTCCGCACCGTCTTTATGCAGAGATACTCGTCCAGACCAACCTGCCGGGGAAGCTTTACATGGACATCGGCTTCATTGGCCGGGCACACCCCGAACCTCTCATTGTACGGGGCAGATATCGCCGAATGCACTGCCTTCAGTCGCTTTACCTCCCGTATACTCATGACGATCATGTCCCTTCTGACCATAATTATCCCCTTCTGAGGGAATAATTACAGCCTCACAATAGGACATTTCTACTTTGGTATATTAGGACATTCCCATTTTGGCAGGAAATTCGGAATGAAATGCTTGACTTTGTTCGGTGTTTTCACTATCCTCCTCTTCCAACGACGTCACTGCGCCGCACGAGATAAACCGCTCTTTCACGCGCCATCACCAAGGGGCAAACGCGTCACCGTTCTAACAAAAAAGAAAGGAGGAACAGGATATGGCCAAGGCGAACAAGACAAAGCAGCTCAGTTTTTCTCTTCCCAGCAAAATAGGATTGCTTTCGGAGGTATCAACGTTCATCACGGCGGCAAAAATCAATATCGAGGGCATCTGCGCCTATGAGATGGACGACCAGGGATTTTTCATGCTTATCACCGACAACAACGCCAAGGCAAAGAAGATCCTGTCCGCAATGGGCGGCGAGATTGTCTCGGAAGAGATCATCACCGTAGAGATGCCGAACAAGCTTGGAGAACTGCAGAAGATCGCCAAAAAAATATCCGCCGCGGGTATAGATATCACCTACATCTATGGAAGCCCGGTCAAGGGCAAAATGACCATTGTCCTTAAAACTGCCAACGACAAAAAGGCCCTCAAGGTCCTCAACGCGTAAACCGTTTCCGAAAAAAAGGTCATCACGCCCCCGGCTTTTCGCCGGGGGTTTTTATTTCCGTTCAGCAGGGTCGTCGTACTCCCGGATCAATCTTACCGGTCGGGGCCTGGCTGATCGCCGACTTCCAGTGGAGCTCTTCTTCCGGAATCCCATTTCCCTCTGGCACCGTACCCTCGCCCATCGACTCCTCTTCCTTCCTGTTGCCACTTTTCTTTCCGATTCAGGCGCCACCACCTTTTCGCCTGCCCCGTCACTCAGGGTCACCATCAAGAATAAGGGGCTCCCGCCCGGCACGCCGCCGAAGCATATTGATCGATCTGAGCACCAGCGGGCGCGCAACGAGCCACTGCTCGAAGCGGTACTTGCCGGGAAGGTCCACCATGATGAACCCCAGCAGCATCGTTAACACCCCTTGGCCGGGGAGCAACAGCATGGCGATCCCGGCCACAATCAGGAGGTACCCCAGCAGATTCTTCGCTGCCAGGAGCACCCCTCGTACAAGCGGGTGCCGATCAGCTCATTGCTTCCGTGGTCGCCTCCCGTGGGCGAAGTAATCCGGCAGGATGCGAACGATCAGCCAGGGAACGGCGATCAGGGTCGCTATGAAGGTGAGGAGCGATACAGCGGTTAACCACATGACTGCCGTCTCGTGGGCCCAAATCGTTTCAAGCATAGAGGTGATCCGTCTTCACTATCCCCTTTGAGAATTTTTTAACCGCCTGACCAAAAAGCTGTTCAACTGGTCGACGAACGCCCGGCAGTCCTTTTTTACTGAACTTCGGCGGACCGCCCGTCATCATGCCGTCGTCCCTGAGTTAGCCCAGCAGGTCGTGCAGGGCCAGCCGGTCCTTGATGTTGGCCTCCGTGTAGAGCCTGCCCCGCGGGTCGAGCGCAAAGGAAATACTCCTATCCAATGAAGGGAGGGATGGTAGGGTCTTCCATTTGGAACAGGATTGATACTTCAGGGGGATTATGATAATGAATAATGAAAATTCACGGTGGCCCTATAGGCGGGAATCGGCACAGTGGGTGGAGGGGCTATATCTATGGACGGTCTTTTCACTGCGGGAATCGATATCGGTTCCACGACCGTAAAACTGGTCATCTGTGATCCGCAGGGGGAAATCCTCTTTTCCCATTATTGCCGCCACCATGCCCTGACGGTGGAGACGGTCCGGACGATGCTGAACCAGGCCCGTCAGGGGCTGGGGAACTGCGTGATCGATCTTGCCTTCACCGGCTCCGCCGGTATGGGTGTGGCGGAGTCCTTCGGTTTTCCCTTCATCCAGGAGGTCGTCGCCTCCGCAAAACTCATCCAGCGGAAATGGCCTGATGTCCGCACTTTGGTAGAGATCGGCGGCGAGGACTCCAAGATCGCCTTTTTTGACGATCATTTCCAACCCGATATCCGGATGAACGGCAATTGTGCGGGTGGTACGGGGGCTTTCATCGAACAGATGGCGGTCCTCCTGAACATCCCCCTCGATAGTTTCGACCGCCTGGCAGGAGAGAGCAAGACCTTCTATCCCATTGCCTCCCGCTGCGGGGTCTTTGCAAAAACCGATATCCAGGCCTTGCTCGCGAACCGGGTCTCCCGCGAGGATATTGCCGCGTCGGTCTTCCATGCGATGGCGCTTCAGGTCATATCCACGCTGGCCCGCGGCAGCGACATCAGAGAAAAGGTCCTTTTCGCCGGAGGGCCTCTGACCTTCTTCCCCCGACTGCGCGAGGCCTTTCTGCAGGTGCTCCAGCTGGATCCCGAAAAGGCGGTTGCGACCTGCGTCCACCCGGAGCTGATTGCAGCCGAAGGGGCGGCCTTGCACCATGCGGACGCCTCCTGCCGGATCGAGCTAGAGGAGTGCCTCCGGATTCTCGATGGCGACGCCCTGGGTCGGCAAAAGGACACCGGGAAAAGACTGGCGCCCCTCTTCCGGGACCGTGATGAGTTGAACGCCTGGGAGGAGCGTCACTGCAGAGAAATCGTGCCGATGATCGATATTGACCGTCTGAAGGACGGACCCTGCTTCATCGGGATCGATTCGGGATCAACAACAACGAAGCTCCTCCTCATGGACGACCAGAGCCGTGTAGCGCTCACCTGGTATGCGCCGAACGGGGGAGACCCGCTCGGCGCTGTCCGGAAAGGGCTGGACTCTTTCCGCCAGAGGTGCCGGGAGGCAGGGGCCGCCCCACGGGTCCTCCGGAGTGCGGTAACCGGCTATGGCGAGGATCTCGTCCGGGCCGCCTTTGCGGTCGATGACGGCGTCGTCGAACTGGGCCTTGCCCCACGTGCCGGTGTGCTGAAGCTCGGCGTCGGCCAGGAACTCGGTGGCGTCGGCGACCTCGCGCTGCCACTCCATGAGCTGACGGATCCAGGCGAGCTTCGCGTCGTAGTCGCGGTCGGACTTGCCGCCCTCCTTGTAGCGCCAGTGCGCCGCGATACCGACCTCCGCGATCCGGTGCATCTGGTGCGTCCGGATCTGGACCTCGAGCGGATGGCCCTCGAGGGCGATGACGGCGGTGTGGAGGCTCTGGTAGCCGTTGGCCTTCGGCATCGCGATGTAGTCGTCGAACTGGCCCGGGAT
>JAMDBG010000146.1 GCA_023487865.1 Deltaproteobacteria bacterium
TGCTCCCCGTATTTGGGATGAGCAAAAAGAGATCAGATCCATCATGATTTTCCTTCAGTCCCATGGCGTAGGTCCCGGCTATTCCGCCCGGATCTATAAACGTTATGGGAATGCATCCATAGAAGCTGTCAGGGAGAACCCCTACCGCCTGGCCACGGATGTCTTCGGCATCGGATTTGTCACCGCCGACAGGATCGCGGGTACGCTTGGCTTCACAAGAGATTCGGAGCTCCGTGCGGAAGCGGGCATTCTCTATGTCCTTCAGGAGATGACCGACGAGGGCCACGTCTATTATCCCTATGAGGCTTTGATCGAAAAGTGTAAAGAGATGCTCGATATCGATCGGGAGATCGTCGCCAGGGCGATCGAAACCATCGCCGGGGACAAACGGATCGTCATCGATGAAATCAACGGGGATAAGGACGCCGGCGAGAGGGACCGCAAGGCGGTGTATCTGGCCGGTTATCATACCGCAGAAACGCAGCTCGCCGCCCGCCTCAAAACCCTGATCCGGACCCCCCGGGTCCTCCGGTGGATTGACGCGGAAAAGGCGATTTCCTGGATACAGGAAAAGCTTTCCATCACCCTGGCCGATCGGCAGATCGAGGCCGTCCGCTGCGTGACCGGCAACAAGGTCATGGTCATCACGGGCGGTCCCGGGACGGGCAAAACAACGCTCATCAACGCGATCATCCGGATCGGCTCCGTCATCAAGACAAAGATCATGCTGGCCGCCCCTACCGGCAGGGCCGCCAAACGAATGACGGAAGCCACGGGGTATGAAGCGAAAACGATCCATCGGCTGCTCGAATACAGCCTGCAGAAGGGGGGTTTCCAGAAAAACGAGAATGCGCCGCTCGATTGCGAACTTCTGATCGTCGATGAAGCCTCGATGATCGACACCCTCTTGATGCACCACCTGCTGAAGGCCGTCCCCACCGGAGCCACCCTCGTCATGGTGGGCGATGTCAACCAGCTGCCCTCCGTAGGGGCAGGGAACGTTCTGAAAGACATCATCGAATCGCGGGCCGTGCCGGTGGTCGAGTTGAATGAGATTTTCCGCCAGGCGAAGGAAAGCTCGATCGTCGTCTCCGCCCATATGATCAATGAGGGGCGGATGCCGAATCTCAGGACTTCTCAGGATAAACTCGACGATTTCTATTTCATCGAACAGGAGGATCCGCAAAAAGTCATCGAATGGATCATCACATTGGTCAAAGAGAGGATTCCCCGGCGGTTCGGATTCGATCCGCTCGCCGATATCCAGGTGCTCACCCCCATGCATCGGGGTATTGTCGGAGGGATCAATCTCAATACGGAGCTTCAGAAGGCGCTCAATCCCGGCGACGAAGGCCTGACCCGCATGGGAAGGCTCTACAAGGTCAACGACAAGGTCATGCAGATTGCAAACAATTACGATAAAGAGGTCTATAACGGGGATATCGGCCGGATTACCGCGATCGACACGGAGGCGCAAGAAGTCACGGTCGCGATCGATAACCGGGAGATACCCTACGACTTTTCGGAAATGGACGAACTGGTTCACGCCTACGCGGTTTCCATCCACAAGTCCCAGGGATCCGAATACCCGGCTGTGGTCATCCCGATATTGACGCAGCATTATATCCTGCTGCAAAGGAATTTGCTCTATACGGGAGTGACCAGGGGAAAGAAACTCGTCGTGATTGTTGGAACCAAAAAGGCGATGGCCATCGCTGTCGGGAACAATAAAACGGAAAAGCGGTACACATTACTGAGTGAGAGAATGAAGCGTTGAGAATGAGACTGAAACTTCGTCGATCCAGGAAAGGAGTGTGCGTATGAAGGGAAGACGGTTATGGGCGGGACTGTTTGTACTGGTTTTGTGCCTTTTGGTGGTATTTCTGACCGGTTGTTCCAAGAAGGGTGAGATGAAGAACCGGTTGCTGGTGATCGATGCGGAGAAACCGGCGGCCGGTGCGGCGGCGGGAACAGCTGAGGAGCAGGCGGCAAGGGAGCGGGCGTTGCAGAGGCAAAGGGCGTTGCAGGAGCAGACGCTGCGGGAGCAAACCGCTGGAAAAGCGGCCGGACGGGAGACCCCGGAGGCGGCCGATCGGGCAAAGAAAGAAGGGTCTGCGCAGGAAGCGGCGATCCTCAAAGAACTACAGATTCCGGATATCCTCTTTGAGTATGACAAGTACAGCCTCACACCCGAGGCGCAAGAGATCCTGAGGAGCCATGCCCCTGTGTTCGTGAAATACAAGGAGTACAGGCTTGTGGTGGAAGGGCACTGCGACGAGCGGGGCACGGTGGAATACAACCTGGCGCTCGGCGAAGAGCGTGCTGCGCAGGCGGCGAAATACCTCGTGAATCTGGGTATCGAGAAAGAAAGGATCAAAACGATCAGCTACGGTAAAGAGAAACCCCTGGAGCCGGGCCATGACGAAACAGCCTGGGTGAAGAACAGAAGGGCCCACTTTGTCGTTTTCCCGCCGGTCAATAAGTAGCGTTCCCATCGCTACAGGGCGGTTATTCGCTCATCAGGCAGAATGGAGCAAGAACATTGGGCTGGGCTTGGCCGCCGGGTTCTCCCGGGACAAGCCCAGCCTCCCGTCCTACGGGGTCAATGCCTCCTTGAGAATCCCCAGTTCGGCGAGGATGGGCTCCAGCCGCCGCTTGCTGAGCGCCCGGTCCTCGTTGGAGCGGGGCAGTTCGATGTTCAGCGTTCCCTTGAATCCGATTTTCATCAGGTTCTTAAAGACCCGCTTGAAATCGATCTTCCCGTTCCCGACGGGGACGTGGCGGTCCAGGACCATGTCGTTGTCGCTCACATGGGTGCTGACGATCCGGCCGGGGAAGGCATCCATGAAGGATTCGGGGCCGCCCGGAAGGAGGCTCGCATGGGCGATGTCCAGCGTGAGGCCGAAGTACTTCGACGGGATCGCGGTGAAGACCCGCGCCAGTTCCTCGACGGTGACGCCGAGGTAAGCGATCTCTGCCTCCTCGTGGATCTTGTTCATGTTCTCGATGCCGATGGGGAGCTGGTACTTCTCGGCCAGTTCGACCACGGGCGTGTAGGTCCTGATCAGACAGTCGAAGACGTGGTCCATGAAGAGGCTGAAGTGGTAGCCGAAGTGCAGGACGACATACTCCGCCTCCAGCTGGTGGGCCAGTTCCACGTAGTCGATCAGGTGCTGCTGAACGGCCTTGCGGACGGTCGGCTCGATCTCGGCGGCGTTGACGAAGGAGGCCGAATGGAGGCCGTACTTCACACCGGCCTGGTCCCGGAGTTTCTTGATCCCGCTCACCCTGGCGGGGGTCCATTTGTCCAGAAAATTGTTCGGGTTGTTGCAGCTCAGCTCGATCCAGGGGAAGCCGTTCTCCTTGGCAAAAGAGAAGTACTCTTCGATTGGCTGCGGTCCGGCGTTAAAACAAAGCTTCATTGTCACGTTCCTCCCATTTGTCCATACGACCCGTCGGCGTCGCGCCTTCCCCGCGGCAGGCCGCGCAGGTGAAAAGCGAAAGCGGAAGGGTCCCTATTGCGGGGATCTGAGTCTCTCCGCCACGCGCCGCGAAGCGCTTCGATCCCTCCTCTCGTCCAGATCTACCCTTCCAGGTCGATCTGGTACTCACCGTCCTTTGCGATGCATGTGCCGTCGAGGTATACCGAGACGTTCAAAAAAACGATGTCGATATGGTACGTCCCCTTGCTTTTTCCCCCCAGGGAGAGGTTGTCGCCGATCGCGACATGGGCGGTCCCCAGCTTTTTGGAAATCTCCCGGGTGTTGGGGATCACCCGGCAGGCGGGATTCGTCCCGAGGGCGAACTGGGAGGCGGCGTTGTAGCCCGCATCATCCCGCGTCTCCAGTATATGCTTCAGATCCCGGGCCTGCTTGCCACCCGTGACGCTGACAATCCTCCCCTTGACGATCTCCATCCGGAACGGTTCGGTGATCGGTCCGATCTGATCGGCGATATAGGGAGAAACGATCACCCCCTCGGTGACCCCTTCCAGGGGGGCCAGGGTCGCCTCGCCGTCCGGCAGTCCGGACAGCTCTCCCGGTTTCGTCACGAATCCCGACTGGGCGATCGCCGAACGGCCGGCGGTCCGCATGGTGAAGTCCGTCCCCTCGGGGGTCGTCAGCCGGATCACGTCCGCCTCCGTCAGGAGCCGGGCCAGCTTTTCCGTCGTCCTCTTGACTTGTTCATAATCCGCGGTAATCCCGCCGCTGACCATCATCTCCTCGGTCACATTGCGGAGATTGGCGACCCGGGCCCCCTTCTTCATCGCCTCCCGGACAGCCACCGTGTGGGTGATGCTGTAGGTGGACTGGTTGATCACCACCTGGGCGGCGGCCATTGCGGCCGCAACCGGTGCCGGCAATTCCGCCCCCCCGATCTCCTGGGGCTCCATCGTCACCACGACCACTTTCCCGCCCGCCGAAATCGCGCTGTACGCCAGGGCCTGGGTTATGATCCGAGGCCGGTCGGTATCGGTCACGATGACGACCATCTCTCCTTTTTTCACCTGGACGACCTGGTTGATCAGTCTGTTTGCCGCAAAGGCCATTCTGGTTATTTCCATCGGACAACCTCCTGTTGAAGTGGGTCGAAGACGTATAGACCGTTATTTCCGCCCTGTCAAGAAATATTACATAATGTGAACATATTTTACAATTTGTCTGAAAGCGAGAGGTCCCTTCACCGCGCGTACCAGTGATCCTTGTTGTTCATGTTACCCGTTCTTTTTGTTTTTCTTGGTTTTTTTGAGTCGGGACCGGTCAAGGTGGTCGTGCAGGAGGGCGGAGGCAGAGGCGTTATCCCCCTTCTCCAGAAGCGTGATGATCTCCAGATGTTCCCGGTAGCGGTCCAGACGGATGCGATCAACCGGCACGCGGTACTCGATCAGGCGGCGGAGCCGGTTCATATGGCGGACCGCGTCGAGGAAATAGGGATTCCCCGAACAGGAGACGATCTGTTCATGAAAACGGACGCCGGTCTCGAACATTCGAAAAGGCATCCGTTCGTCGATCGGGCCGGCGAGCAGGGCTTCATGCTCCTCGCGGAGACGGGCGAATACGACCGGATCGACCCGATAGCTCGGCTCCAGCAGAGCCGCCGGCTCAACGAGAATGCGGAAACGGTAGCTCTTATCGAGCGCCTCTACGGTATCGAGAACCGGCAGGAAATTCCAGCCATGGCCGGGCCGCCGTTCTACCCAGCCCTCCTGGGACATCCGCATCAGGATCTTCATGAGCCGGATGCGGCTGATCCCGTATCGGGACATCAGCTCCGCTTCCGAGATGTGACCGTGCAGCTTCCCCAGGATGCGATCCTCGGCAAACCGGTAATACATCTCTTCTTCCGTGGATACCGGCGCTTCGATATCGGGGATGGGAATCTCTGCTGCAGGACGGGTGAGGAAAAACCCCCGATTGGCGTGGAAGACAACGATCCCCTTTCGCTCCAGGGTCATGAGCGCCTCGTGGACCGGCCCCCGGGAGACGTGAAATGCGTCTGCCAGCTCCTGCTCGGCCAGGTGCGATCCTGCCGGTTTGTCCTGGCTGCGCACCCGCTCGATGATGCCGATCGCCAGTTGTGAGATGAGCGGTTTGACCGTTCTTTCACTTGTCCTTTTCATGAGAGATCCGTATAACAAAAAAAGAAAAGTATTGCATGGATTCTTTTTTTCTCCGGCCGGGGGTGAAAATCATTGATCGATAAGGAAGAAAAACCTGATCATTGGGAAGAAATCGTATTTCAGGTCCGGGACCTCACCAAAATATATGAGATGGGAGAGGTGGAGGTTCATGCTTTACGGGGAGCCAATCTGGAGCTCTACTCAGGTGAATTGGTCGTGCTTCTCGGACCTTCAGGAAGCGGTAAATCGACCCTATTGAATATCCTCGGCGGTCTGGATACCGCAACCAGTGGTTTTGTCTCTTACCGGGGCCAAGAGCTGACCAAGGCGTCTGAACAGGATCTGACGGAATATCGGCGCTTCCATGTGGGTTTTGTCTTTCAGTTTTACAATCTGATTCCCAGCCTGACCGCAAGGGAGAATGTCGCCGTTGTGACGGAGATTGCGAAAAATCCCATGGCGCCTGAAGAGGCCTTGGCGCTTGTCGGACTGACGGACCGTAGGGATCACTTTCCCGCCCAGCTCTCCGGCGGCGAGCAGCAGCGTGTGGCGATTGCCCGCGCCATTTCAAAAAATCCGGAAGTATTGCTGTGCGATGAACCTACGGGGGCCCTTGATTCCAAAACGGGGATCGTGGTTCTCGACGCTTTGGATAGGATCAACCGCGAGCTGGGTACGGCAACGGCGATCATTACCCACAACGCCGACATTGCCGGCATGGCCGACCGCGTCGTTCATCTCAGCAACGGTGTCATTACTGAAATCATCATCAACAAGGTGAAGAAAACACCGAATGAACTTCGCTGGTGAAACAACGGGAGTCCTCTCATTCCCTCTGCCGCAGCGAGGGGAGAGGAGCGGGGAGATTTGCAGGTGAAGGTCCTTAACCGAAAACTGTGGCGGGATGTATGGCGGATGAAGGGTCAGGTCTTTGCCATCACATTGGTCGTGATGAGCGGCATGGCGACCTTTATCATGTTTATCAGCACCATGGATTCCTTGAATCTGACCAGAAACCGGTTTTACCGTGATTATCGTTTTGCCGATGTGTTTGTGAACTTGAAGCGGGCGCCGGAAAGCCTGAAGGAAAAAATAAAAGCGATTCCGGGCGTCAATCAGGTCGAAACGCGCGTCTCTGCCCATGTCAAACTGGAGATCAGCCGCTTTCCGGAACCGGTGAATGCCAGGATTCTGTCCATTCCCGATGACGGCAATCCGCTGCTGAACCGTCTTTACATCAGGAAAGGCAGGCTTCCCGATCCGGCGAAGGATAACGAAGCCGTGGTCAATGAAAACTTTGCCCAGGCGCATGGTTTCCTTCTCGGCGATCAATTTGCGGCGATCATCAACGGCAAATGGAAGAAACTGACCATTACCGGTATTGCCCTCTCCCCGGAATTCGTTTTGCTGATGAAACCGGAAGCGATGAGTCCTGATTTCAAGCGCTACGGTGTTCTCTGGATGAGCCGCAAGGCCCTCAGCAGCGCTTATAATATGGATGGGGCTTTTAATAATGTGGTGCTGACCCTGCATCCCGGCGTTGACGCCGATGACGTCCTCGGCAAGCTCGATCGGGTCGTAGAGAAATACGGCGGATTCGGCGCCTATGCACGCAAGGACCAGATCTCTCATCGTCTCCTGAATGAGGAATTTCGTCAGCTCCAGAGGAGTTCGGAAATATTTCCCACCATTTTCATCTGTGTCGCCGCCTTTTTGTTGAATGTGGTGATGAGCAGAACGATCAACACACAGCGCGAGCAGATCGCCGTCCTGAAGGCTTTCGGCTACACTCATCTTGATATCGGTGCCCATTATGCGAAGCTTGTGGTTCTGATGATCTTTGCCGGTTTGATCAGCGGCATTGCCGGAGGCGCCTGGTTTGGCCATATTCTGGGCGGCATTTACATGGAAGTCTATCGTTTCCCTTTTCTTGTTTATACATTACGATCCGAGGTGATCCTTGCCGCAGTTCTTATTAGTATTGCCTCGGCGCTCGTCGGCACACTGCACTCCCTTTTACGGGCCGCCAAGCAGCCGCCTGCCGAAGCCATGCGCCCCGAGCCCCCGGCACAGTATAGGGTGTCTTTCATCGAAAAAACGGGTATGGGACGCTGGCTCACGCAACCCTCGCGGATTATCGTACGAAATATAGAGCGTAGGCCCGTGAGAACGCTCCTTTCAATTCTTGGGATCGCCATTGCCTGCGCTACGATGATCTCCAGCGGTTTTTTTAAAGATTCGGTCGCTTTTATGGTCAATGTTCAATTTGTTTATTCCCAAAAGGAAGATATGACCGTCGCTTTTGTTGAAACCACTTCCCGCAGGGCTGTCTATGAACTCAAAGAGCTCGACGGAATCCGTCATGCCGAGACTTTCCGGAATGTCCCGGTCAGACTCCGGCATGGTCACCGCTCCTACAGAACGGTCATCAACGGTATAGAACCGGACAGCCGGTTGCATCTTTTGTTGGATACGAATTTAAAGACGGTCTCTCCACCGCCGGCAGGCATCCTGCTGACCGATCATCTGGGTAAAATCCTCTCTGTTAAAGCCGGCGATCTGCTGACTGTCGAGGTGCTTGAGGGATCAAGGTCGATCCGTGAGGTGCCGGTTGTGGCTTTGGTCAAACAGTACCTGGGAGTCATGGGATACATGGATTTGACGGCACTGAACCGTTTGCTGAACGAGGGTGACTCCGTGTCCGGTGCTTATCTGATGACCGACTCCCTCTACCGCAGGCGGCTCTTTGCAGATTTTATTAGGATGCCGCGCGTTTCCGGAACGGTCGTCAGGGCGGATGAAATCCGCAATTTCCATGATGTGCAGGCCAAGGGGATGCTTTTTTTCACGTTTATTGCTACATTGATGGCATGCTTCATCTCCTTCGGCGTCGTTTATAATAGCGCCAGGATCGCCTTTTCTGA
>JAMDBG010000130.1 GCA_023487865.1 Deltaproteobacteria bacterium
AACGGGCGATCCCTCGTCATGGACGTCCTGGAAACCGCCCAGGAGATGGAACGAGAGGGGAAAGACATCATCCACCTTGAAGTGGGAGAGCCCGATTTCGACACACCGGAATGTATCAAGGATGCCTGTATCCGTGCCCTGCAGGAAGGGAAAACCCATTATACCCACAGCCTTGGCCTCCTGGAACTGAGAGAAGCGATCTGCGACCATTACCGGAAACGGTATGGTGTGATCGTTTCGCCGGATCAAATCCTCGTTACTTCCGGCACTTCGCCGGCCATGATGATCCTCTTCGCCACACTTCTGGAGAAGGGCTCTGAAGTCATCATCTCCGACCCCCACTATGCCTGCTATCCGAACTTCATCCGATTTTTCGAGGGATCGCCCGTTTGTATTCCGGTCCATGAGTGCGACGGTTTTCAGTACACGGCCGCTGCGATCCGGGAGAGGATCTCACCGCGAACACGGGCGATCCTGATCAATTCCCCCTCCAACCCGACGGGTAATCTCCTGGGCAGGGAAAGGATGGCGGAGATCGCCTCACTCGGGATTCCGATCATCTCCGATGAGATCTATCATGGCCTCGTATATGAAGATGAAGAACACAGTATCCTGGAGTTTACCGACAACGCCTTCGTCCTGAACGGCTTTTCCAAGGCCTATGCGATGACGGGCTGGCGGCTGGGATACCTGATCGCGCCCCGCGCGTTTATGCGGCCGATGCAGAAAATTCAGCAGAATCTCTTCATCTCCCCGAACGCCTTCGTCCAGTGGGCCGGGGTAGCCGCCCTCCGTGAAGCGGGCCAGGATGTCCTCCGCATGAGAACGATCTACAATGAGAGGCGAATATTCATGATCCGGCGGCTCCGGGAGATGGGACTGGGAATTTGCGTCGAACCCACCGGTGCCTTCTATGTCCTCGGAAATATCACGTCCTTTTCACAGAACTCCTATGAGACCGCTTTCGACATCCTGAAGCGGGCCCACGTCGGCGTGACCCCCGGCATCGATTTCGGCAAGAACTGTGAGGGCTACCTGCGCTTCTCCTATGCCAACTCCCTGGCGAATATTGAGGAGGGGATGAACCGCCTGGCGCAATACCTGAAGAAGCGGAATTGAGGCATGAACAACTGTCAGAAAAAGCTTGGAGGGATCGATGAATTCAAATAGCAAGGTCGCCGTCGTCACCGGCGCGGGAAGCGGTATTGGCAAGGCGGTTGCGCTCGCATTGTTGAAAGAGGGCTACAGTGTGGCGCTTGCCGGGCGGCGCAGGGAACGGCTGGAACAGGCGGCGAACGAATCGGGAGCGGGTTCGCGTGCATTGGCGATTCCCACCGATGTGAGCAGGCCCGAGGCGGTCCGCGCCCTGTTCGCAACAACGCAGGCGACATTCGGCCGCCTCGATCTGCTGTTCAACAATGCCGGCGCTTTTACACCGGCGACGCCGACTGAGGAGCTTGACTACGAAACATGGAAAGCGGCGGTGGATACCAATCTCACCGGCGCGTTCCTGTGCGCACAGCAGGCGATCAAACTGATGAAGACCCAGGTTCCGCGCGGCGGCCGCATCATCAACAACGGATCGATCTCGGCCTATTCACCGCGTCCCAACTCCGCACCCTACACGGCGACCAAACACGCCATCCTCGGGCTGACCAAATCGATCTCGCTGGACGGCCGCAAATACGACATTGCCTGCGGCCAGATCGATATCGGCAATGCCGCGACCGAACTCACGGCGAAGAGATCGGAAGAGCGTCGTCAGGCAAACGGCGATATTGTCCCCGAACCACTGATGGATGTCCGGCACGTCGCCAGTGCGGTCGTCTACATGGCGAGCCTGCCGCTGGAGGCAAACGTCCAGTTCCTAACTGTCATGGCGACTGAAATGCCGTTTCTCGGCCGGGGCTGACAACCATCAAACTCCGAATGCCTTGTAACAGGTTTGGCAGAGTTCGGACAGTTCGGGAGGTTTCTTGGGTGTTATGTCATTGAGCATGGACGTGCTGATGTTGGATAACACGTCCAAAAGCTGCACTGCACTCACCTCGGCTTTTTTTCGCTCTTCGAAGATTTGACGAAATTTTCTATAGGAATCCTTCTTCCAGACCGTAAGGAAATCCTCTTCCCGGATGTTTCCAAAAGAGGTCTGAGGGACATGGACCTCGCGATTCCTGAAAATTCGGCGAATGTCACCTTTCTTGGGAATCATCAGATATGGGCAGGGCGCCACCATGCCACCCGCCGAGAAGAACACCCTGACATGGGGATTTTGTTCACACACCAGTTTTTCTTCGACTTTCAAGGGGAGGGTTTTGACCGCAAGATTCAGTTCTTTCGCCAACCTGTGGATCTCTTCGACACTTTTCTCAAAGATGCCGGTGGGAGATTCATGATAGAAGGCGCGCAGGATGTTGCAGCGTTCATCCGGCAGGTAATCGAGGTTATGGAATATGACCTCATCCACCCCCATTTTTGCCGCCAGGGAAACAAATCCGGGAAGCTCCTTCATATTCATCCGGGTCATGGGGAAAGACAGCTTCACTTTGGGGGTGCCGGAGCTGCGGGCGTTTCTTTTACGAACCAATCCTTCAACCTGCTCCGTTATCCTCATGAAACCGGCTCCGGTCGAGAGGGTTTCCTGAACCTCATGTGTGGCCGCTTCCAGGAAGACCACCAGCAAATCCAGATCGGTCGATAGCAACTGTCCGGAAACGGCCTCATTTAAATGTGTGCCGTTGGTGGATAGGCCCGTCAGACAGCCCTTGTCTTTCGCCAGGCGAAGCATGGAAAAGATATGCTCGTTTTCCATCGGATCCCCCCATCCGTAAAAGGAAACCCATTGGGTCAGATGGAAATATTGTGCTATCTTTTCAAATGTTTCCATAGACATGTTCCGAAAGATCCATCGCTCCCCGAATATTTCGCGGGGACAGGTCGGGCATTCCAATGCGCTGTAAGTGGAAGCCTCGATCTGGAATGCCTCAAAGCCCCGATGCGGTTTTTTAAAAATGTCTGCCAGCCTGTTTAACATGGTCATCTGAAGAAAAGTCATGCATTCAAGTCGAGCGGCACAGCGAAAAACAGAATTCCCTCTCCTGGGGGCCGATCCGGTAAGGACATTTTTTTACACAATCGCTGGTTTTTGTTTATCTCTGCAGCATTCCCTGCAAGAGCGGGAAAGGACGCAAGAAACGGGGTGATCCGCTTTGCGATCGCAGCCTAAGGTCGAGAAATGAGAAATTTCACCTCTTTATCGTCAAAGGATAAATATTCTCCGTTAATCCCGTCGGCGGCATCGGATGCCAGAAAGAGGATCAGTTTTGCCGGCTCATCCGGCGATCCAAGAATACCCTCCTCCTTGAGCCTCTCGAACATATCGGTACCGATCGCTTTTGTCCCGGCCTTTCTGATATCCTCCTGCATTCGGGTATCCATGACGCCGGGATGAATGACATTGACCTGGATATTGTAGTCTTTGAGTTCGCGGGACAACTGCTTGGAGAAATGGATAAGTCCTGCCTTGGCAACCATGTAAGGGGTCAAATTCGGCCTGAGCGTCAGGGTAGTGGCCACATTGATGATTTTTCCCGCCCTCTTTTCCATCATCGTCGGAAGGACGGCTTTTGCACACAGGAAAGCCGAGGTCAAGTTGATCCTCAAGACTTGCTCCCAGTCCGCCAGTGAGGTGCTGTGAATGGGGCCAATGGGGCCTCTCGCCCCGGCGTTGTTGACCAATATATCAATTGTACCGTAGGTCTCCAGGGTCTGTTTTACCAGTTGGTTGACCTGATCCTCGTCGGAGACATCCGTTGGGATGGCGATGGCCTCTTTTCTCAGGGAACGCAGTTGTGCGGCGACCTGGTCGATTTCTTCCCTGCTCTTGGCAGCCAGGGCGAGTTTCGCTCCCTGCCGGCCAAAAGCGAGGGCAACGGAACGGCCCAACCCTCTTCCGGCTCCGGTGACGATCGCGACTTTATCCTGTAATTTCATGGCATCCCCGAAATCTTTGAAGTGATACCCAAGAGTGACTGTCACTTTTATAAGGAGTGAAAATAAGAAATGCAGCCCTTTATGTCAAGGAGTTTTTGTCGTCACGTGTTGTGTTCGATCTTCTTTTCTTCTCTGCTCTCGACCGAGCAGGACTGCTTCAGTCAGGTGGAGACACCCAGTTTCGGCAAAAGCCATCCCTGAATTATGAACCAAGCCCCCAGGACAAGCAGCCATACCAGCCAGTCGCTCATGTTGACCTCCTTGACGATCGCTGTTTGAGTTTCGGAGTGTCAGGCTTTCCCATCGGCATGTTTCACCGATTCCTGTATCTCCGTACAGCGCTCCTATACTGCAAATATGTTTTGTCTCCTGCAGATTACCATGCTATTGATTCCCTGCAATGGTGCCATTCCTATACCCCCCCTTGCAGGGAGTCATTGATCTGGATCAATGAAAAGTAAAATAATTGGTTCGATTTTCGAAAAGACATGCCGATGGACCGGATATTCAAACTTGCCGCTTTCGTGAGGCCGTATTGGAGGCGCGCCGCTCTGGCTTTGGCCCTGCTGACCGCGCTGATCTTTATGGAGCTGGCGATCCCCCGGCTGATCCAGAGGATCATCGATGAGGGGATCGGACAGCATGACCAGCGGGTGGTGATCCAGACCGCCATTTTGATGCTGGGCGTTTCACTGGTCAGTGCGCTTTTTGCCATCGGCAACAATATCCTTTCCGTGCATGTCGCGGAAAGCGTGGCCCGTGATCTGCGCGAAGCGGTTTTCACCCGGATCCAGACCTTTTCTTTCGCCAATCTCGATGAACAAAATACCGGCCAATTGATGGTGCGCCTGACCAGCGATGTGAACGCCGTCCAGCGGGTCATGCTGATCTCCCTGCGGATCGGTACACGCGCCCCGCTGCTGATGGTCGGAAGTCTGATCCTGATGATCAGCACGAGCCGCACCCTCGCCCTGACCATGCTGCCCCTGCTGGCCGTCACGTCGGTGATCATCGTTTTTTTTGTCATCCGGATGGAGCCGCTGTTTCGTTCCGTACAGAACAAACTCGACAGCCTCAACACGGTGCTTCAGGAGAATATCGCCGGGGCGCGGCTGGTCAAGTCCTTTGTGCGGGCCGACTATGAAGTCAAACGCTTCGATACGGCGAGCGAGGCCTTCACCGAGCGCTCAGTCCGGGTGATGCAGATCATGTCGAGCATGTCACCCGTTCTGACGATGTGTGTGAATATCGGCATGGTCATCGTCATCTGGGTCGGCGGCATCCATTCCATCGAGGGCGAGATGTCCGTCGGGCAGATCGTCGCCTTCACGAACTACCTGCTCACCACCATGACGCCGCTCATCATGATGACCATCCTCTCCAATATGTGGGCAAGCGGGATCGTCTCCGCCCGGCGCATCAATGAAGTTCTGGATGCGGTTCCGGATATCCAGGACGCGCCGGACGCGATCTGCCTGCCGGAGGCCGCGCCGGGGAGACTGGTCTTCGAAAACGTCTCCTTCCATTACCGCGGCATGACTGCAGAATCCGTCCTGGACGGGATCAACCTGACCGTCGAGCCGGGGCAGACCGTGGCCTTCCTGGGGTCGACCGGTGCAGGCAAATCGACGCTCATCAACCTCGTGCCTCGCTTTTACGATGTCTCCGCCGGAAGAATCCTGCTCGACGGGATCGACATCCGAGAACTCCGGCAGGACTCACTGCTGTCGCAGATCGGAATCGTGCCGCAGGAAACGATTCTGTTCTCCGGAACGGTGCGGGACAATATCCGCTACGGCGTCCCCGACGCGAACGACGCGGCGGTTGTCGCGGCGGCCGAAGCGGCCCAGGCCCACCCGTTCATCACAGCGCTTTCCAAAGGGTATGACACCCACATCGAAGAACGGGGGACAAACCTGTCCGGCGGCCAGAAGCAGCGGATCGCCATCGCCCGGGCGCTCCTGACCCGTCCGAAAATCCTGATCCTCGATGACAGTACCAGCGCTGTAGACAGTGAAACCGAAACCAGGATTCAGGACGCGGTCGAGTCACAGCTGGGCAGGCACATGACGCTTGTCGTGGCACAGAGAATCAGCACCGTTCTGAAAGCGGACAAGATAGTCGTCCTGGACAAGGGCCGCATCGCGGCGGAGGGAACCCACCCGGAACTGATGAAATCAAGTCCGATCTACAGGGAGATCTTCGACTCCCAGCTCGGGAATGATTTTCCCCCGGAAGAACCGGCAGCCGGCTGCGCCGGGGAGAGAGAACCATGAGAATCCCGACCCGCCGCTATGCAGCCACTCTCCGCTCCGGGACGCAGCCGGTAGGCCGGGGGATGCGGGACAAGATCGAAAAGGCCCGCGACCCCCGCCACACCCTGATGCGTCTTTTGCCGTATCTGCTCCCCTTCAGGTCACTGTTGATCCTGGTCTTTGGATTGGTCGTGGCGACCACCGTTCTGGGACTTATCGGCCCCTACCTGATGGGGCTGGCCATTGACCGGTTCATCGCCGTGAAGGAGCTGGCCGGGCTGGCGAAAATCTCCCTCTGGATGCTCAGCATCTACCTGTTGAACAACCTGTTCCAGGCCGTCTCGGCCTGGCTGATGGCCGACGTTTCCCAGCGCGCCTTGAAACGGCTGCGCGGGGACCTTTTCTCTCATCTGCAGACCCTGCCCGTCCGCTTTTTCGACAGCAATCAGGCGGGTGAGCTGATGAGCCGCCTGACCAACGACATAGAGGCCGTAAACCAGGCGGTCTCACAGAACGTCACCGCGCTCCTGGCCAGCGTCCTTTCCCTGATCGGGATTCTGATCGCCATGTTCGTACTGGATGTCTGGCTGGCACTGGCCTCCCTCCTGGTCGTTCCCATCATGTTCCTGTTCACCGAGTTTGTCGCCCGCTACACGCGCCGGGGCTTCCGGGAACTGCAGAAAAGCCTGGGGGACCTCAACGGCGTGATGGAGGAGACGATCAGCGGGCAAAAGGTGGTCAAGGCCTTCCGCCGCAATGAATCGGCGCTCGCGGCTTTCCGCCGGAGCAATCAGGAGGTGTTTCGCGCCGCGGTGTGGGCCAACAGTTATGCCTTCCTGCTCATGCCGCTGACGAACGTGCTGGGAAACTTCTTCGTCATCGTCCTGGCAGGACTGGGGGGGTGGCTGGCCCTCAAGGGGCTGGTCAGCGTCGGGATTATCGCGACCTTCATCAACTACGCCCAGAACTTTATCAGCCCCCTGAGACAGCTCGCGAACATGTCCAACTCGATCCAGTCGGCGCTTGCCGGAGCCGAACGGGTGTTCGAGTTGATCGACACCCCGCCCGAACCGGACAACGTCACGGACAGCCGGCCGCTGGAGTCGATTCGGGGAAATGTCCGGTTCGAGCATGTCGGCTTCAGCTACCGGCCGGGGATGCCTGTTATCAAGGACATGACCATCGACGCCCGGGCGGGGGAGATGTTTGCGCTGGTCGGACCGACCGGCGCAGGCAAGACCACCCTCATCAACCTTTTGACCCGCTTCTACGAGATTGACAGCGGGAGGATTACGATCGACGGCAGGGACATCCGCGACATCGGGAAACCGGATCTGCGCCGCCGGTTGGGACTCGTCCTGCAGGACACCTTCCTCTTCTCCGGCACTGTCATGGAAAATATCCGCTACGGCCGGCTGGATGCCACCGATGAAGAGTGCATCGAAGCGGCAAAAACGGCCGGCGCCGATCCCTTTATCCGGCTGTTGGCAAACGGCTATCATACCGGCCTGTCGGAAAGGGCCGGGAACCTGAGTCAGGGGCAGAGGCAACTTCTGTCCATCGCCCGCGCGATCATTGCCGACCCGGCTATTCTGATATTGGACGAGGCGACGAGCAGCGTCGATACACGCACCGAATCCCGCATCCACAAGGCTTTGCTCAGCCTGATGGCGGGGAGGACCAGTTTCGTGATCGCCCATCGCCTGCGCACGGTCCGGGATGCCGGACAAGTCCTGGTGATCGACGACGGCCGGATCGTCGAAAAGGGGACGCACCGGGAGCTGATCGAGAGGCGCGGATTCTACCACCGCCTCTTTATCAGTCAATTCAAAGGACAGCCGATATAGAATCGCGGCCCGGAAATCCGGCCCGACCATCCGGCCCGGGACACCCCCTGTTGCGACAAAATCTCCTTGACAAAGAACGCCGTCCTTCCTATCGTCCTTCGACTGAAAAACACATTTTCCATCG
>JAMDBG010000121.1 GCA_023487865.1 Deltaproteobacteria bacterium
CGGAGTCGAGCCAACATCTGGCGGAGGGGGCCTCGGAGCAGGCAGCCTCGCTGGAGGAGACTTCGTCTTCGCTGGAAGAGATGTCGTCGATGACCAAGCAGAATGCGGATAATGCCAACCAGGCCAAGGCGATGATGAACGAAGCGAAACTCGTCGTCGAGAAGGCAAATGAGCAGATGGCCCGGTTGACGGAGGCGATCGGACAGATCACGCGTTCCAGCGAGGAGACGGGGAAGATCATCAAGACGATCGACGAAATTGCCTTCCAGACAAACCTATTGGCGCTCAATGCGGCAGTCGAGGCGGCGCGCGCCGGGGAGGCCGGGGCAGGGTTTGCGGTGGTGGCGGATGAGGTGCGGAATCTGGCGTTGCGAGCGGCAGAAGCGGCACGAAACACGAGCGAACTGATCGAAAAGACGATCAAGGCGGTGAAAGCCGGCAACGAAATGACTGTCTCGACACAGGATGCGTTCCAGGCCAATGCGAAGCTTTCAGTGAAGATCAGCCAGCTTGTGGACGAGATCGCTACGGCATCGGAGGAGCAGGCGCATGGAATTTCCCAGCTGAACACGGCAGTGACGGAGATGGACAAAGTGACGCAACAGACGGCGGCGAACGCGGAGGAGTCGGCAAGCGCCGCAGAGGAAATGAACGCGCAGTCGCAGCAGATGCGGATGTATGTCGAGGAGCTCGCGATGGTTGTTGGTGTGAAGATGGGGGATTCCGGAGCATCCGCAAGCAGGGCGATTTCCGCTGCAGGGGGCGGGAAACCGGCACTTCCGCAACCTGAAGGGAGCAAAAAAAAGAACCGGGAAAAGCAGGAAAAAAGCGTGAAGCCGAAGCCGGGTGACGTCATTCCCTTCGATCAGCCGGAAAAGGATAGTTTCAAGGATTTTTAACGGTCCTCAGGTCGAGGGGGAGTTAAAGGTCGGCCGGATGGCGGATCATGGCGGAAGCGATTGCGGCGCGGAAGGTGAGGCTGACAGGAATTCGCGGCGAAAGTCCTGGGTGTCCCGGACGGGAAATCAGGCAGGGGCGGCTCTTGAACATATGAGCAACAATCCCGGACTACCGCTGCCGCCGGCGATTCACATCCTATCTTTGTACCCGAACTCCTGAATCATTCGGGGATCATTGGTCCAGTCCTTTGCGACCCGGACGAAGAGTTCCAGGAAGACCTTCGCAGCGAAGAACCTTTCCATCTCCAGGCGGGCTCTGGTGCCGATCTCCTTGAGCATCGCCCCCTTCTTACCGATGATGATCCCTTTCTGTGAATCCTTGGCGACATGGATGGTTGCGGCGATCCGGATCATGTTTCTCTCTTCGTCCTCCTTGAAGGAGTCTACAACGACGGCGGTCGCATAAGGGATCTCCTTGTGGGTGCGTAAGGTGATCTTTTCCCGGATGATCTCGGCCGCGATGAACCTCTCGGAGCGGTCAGTCATCATCTCCTCGGGAAAATACCGCGGGCCTTCAGGGAGCACCTTCCAGATCTCCCCGACGAGGCGGTCCACGCCATCGCCCTTCAGGGCTGACAGAGGGATGATTTCCCGAAAGGGGTGTAGACTCAAAAAAGAGTCGATGAGGGGCAACAGCAGCGGTTTTTCCATAAGATCGATCTTGTTGATGACCAGAAAAACGGGAAGAGGAGTCTGGCTGAGGGACTCGATGATAAAGCGGTCTTCCGGATGCGGTGCAGCGCCTGCCTCGGCGATCAGCAGCAGGAGATCGACATTTCCGAATGTCCCGGTCGCGGCATCGACCATGGCCCGGTTCAGCGGTGTGGTTGCCTTGTGAATACCGGGAGTATCGAGAAAAATCAACTGCCCTTGCTCTTCTCCGGAAAGATTGCGGATTCCCATGATCTTGTTACGGGTGGTCTGGGGCTTGTGGGTGGTGATGGCAATCCTCTCGCCGACGATCCTGTTCATAAGGGTCGATTTTCCCACATTGGGCCTGCCGATAATACTGATAAAACCGGATTTAAACATGTCATTCTCCATCGGTAGGCTGCGACCCGGCTACACGGGGACCGTCCTTCCATTGAAAGGGGATTTTGAGTTCCGCTGAGATTTCCCCAAGATTTCCTGAATTACGATAACATGTCAGACGCCGGCATGCAAACCTTCCATAGTAACGGCAGAGATATTCCCGTACCTGTCCGCTTTAAAAGACCTTTGTCCTGCCGTCAGGACTAGCTCGCACCGTTCCAGAGAGGGGTCGGCAACGATACGGATGTTGCCGAGGCTAAAACGTTCTTTCAGAAAGGTGAGGTTGCTCCGACGGTGGCCATAGAAGTTCGAAACGTCAGGGGGGGCAACTGTGAAAGTGACAGGTCCCCTTCCGATTTTGGCTGCGGCAAGAAGGGCCAGGGTCCGATCCAGAAAAACAGCGGATTCGACAAGCGACCGGAACGCAGGATGAAAGGGGCCTGCAACGACGGCCCCGGCTTGTTCCAGCTCTTGAGTGGTCTGGAGGCCGAGGCGGATGACGGCAATCCGTGCGGCAGTCAGTTTTTTGAGGGCATTTTTACATTGTGTGACCGCTTCCGCAAGCGTCAGGGGGGGTATAGCGTTCTTCCCGGAATGCATCGGCAAGAGGGGTGTCACGAAGGACGATTGTCGGATGGATCCGGACCGTGTCGGGATGAAGGGATATCGTTCTATCGATCGTTTCGTTGAAACGTTCCTCGGTGTCCCCGGGCAAACCGGCCATGAGGTGTATTCCCGTCGTAAAGCCCCGCGCCCTGAGGAGAGATACCGCCTGAAGAGTGTCCGCCGCCGTATGGCCTCGTTTCGAACGGAGCAGGACCTCATCGTTGAGAGACTGCGCCCCCACCTCGACCGTCGTCACGCCAAGACTCTTGAGAAGGTCAAGGTCATCCGCGTCGATCTCGTCGGGGCGTGTCGAGATGCGGATACTATCGATGGAGCCTTCATTGAGAAAAGGGGCTGCCAGTTGGAGAAGACGGATCTGTTCATCCCGCATCATACCGGTGAACGTCCCGCCGTAGAAAGCGACCTGGACAGGGGTGCTGCTTCGCCTGCTGCGGCCAAGATAGGCGCGGACGGTTTCCCGGAAAGCCCTTGCCTCGATTTTGTCCGGACGGTCCCCTGCAGTTAAGCGTTCATTGCAGAAGAGGCAGCGGTGAGGGCAGCCCCGGTTCAGAATAAACATGGGGATGATCATGGGTCGACCTTCTGTGCCGCACCGGTCGGGATATCTTCATGACTCCGCAGAATCTCAAGTGCCTTTTTCGCCGCTTGCTGTTCCGCTTCCTTCTTGCTCCTTCCCGTTCCCGTCGCGAGGATCCTCTCGCCGACGACCAGGGAGGTCTCAAAGCGCTTCTCGTGGTCGGGGCCCGTTTCGGAGATCACAGTGTAACGGGGGAGTTCCTTGAAGAGGTTCTGGCAGATCTCCTGGGCAGTCGTCTTGTAATCCCTGTAGACGGCGGCAGCCGCACCCGTCTCAATAAGCGGATTGAAGAGCCGTCCGACGAAGGCGGCAGTCCGGTCGAAACCTCCGTCGAGGTACATCGCAGCGATGACGGATTCCAAGGCATTGGCCAGCAGGGAGGGTTTTGTCCTGCCACCCGTGGCCTCCTCTCCCTTACCCAGGAGCAGCAACTCCCCGATCCGGAAACTCAGAGCCAGTTTCGCAAGTGGTTGTTCGTTGACGAGGGAGGCCCTCAATTTTGAAAGCTCTCCTTCCGCCAGGTCGGAGAATTTCTTCATGAGCATGTCACTGACGGTGAGCTCCAGGACGGCGTCTCCCAGAAACTCCAGTCTTTCGTTGTCTTTGCAGGGTGAGGTGCTGTTCTCGTTGACAAAAGACCGGTGAGTCAGGGCGTTGTCGAGCAACCCGAGATCTGCAAAGCGATAGCCGATATAAGCCTCCAGCTCCTTGAGGGCCTGCACTCTTTCCTCTTTCATCCTGCTCCCTTATCTATTGATACCGTGTTGTCATTCATGAATGACCTCGCCGATCAGGTGCCCATTTTGGAAGGACTCTGGCATCACCCGGACGATCCGGTTGGCGTCGCAGATCCTGCCGCAGGCGACAGGGATGTAGTTATCGGAAAAACCGATGGAAAAACCGGTCGACTTCTCTTTTCTTCCCTCAACAAGAACGGCAAGCGGCATTCCGATAAATCTCTCGGCAAAGGTTTGTCTTTTCTCTGCTCCGATTCTCCGGAGCTGCTCTGCCCGCCGCTTTTTTTCTGTTTCGGGAACCTGGTTGGGCATCGCTGCTGCGGGAGTCCCGGGCCGTCGAGAGTAAGGGAAGACATGGAGGTAAGCAAGGGGCAGCCCTTCCACGAGCCGGAGCGTGTTGGCGAAAGCCGCTTCCGTCTCGCCGGGGAACCCGGCGATGACGTCTATCCCGACGGCAAGGGAGGGAACGGCCGCATGAATTTTCTGAATGAGATGACTGAAGAAGGCCGCGTCATAGTCCCGGTTCATGGCGGCCAGCACACCGTCATCGCCGCTTTGCAGGGGGATATGGAGGTGACGGCAGACAATGCCGGATGATCCGATAAGCGAGATGAGTTCATCGGTGACTTCGCGCGGTTCAATCGAACTCAGGCGAAGGCGTTCGATCGGATGTGCTTCGGCAACGCGCCTGACCACCGCCGCCAGATCAGTGGGGGGAGTGAGGTCGCGGCCGTAAGCGCCGAGATGGATCCCCGTCAGGACCGCCTCGCGGCAGCCCCTGGTCGCGAGTAACGCGATCTGCTCCTCGATCTCCGCGGGCCGGAGGCTCCGGCTTGCCCCCCGTGCCTGGGGGACGATGCAGTAGGTGCAGGAGGCGTCGCAGCCGTCCTGGATCTTCAGAAAGGCGCGCGTATGTTCGGGAAAGACAGCTGTCCCCAGTAGGGAGAAACTTGCCTCGTTCCGGATGTCGCCGACATGGACCTCCGGCCCTTTCCCTGCGGCCAGTTCCTCAATAAGATCGGAAAGCCGGGCCTTTTCAGCGTTTCCGGCGACGATCCGGACGCCGGGAATCCGGGCGATTTCCTCCGGCGCTCTTTGCGCATAGCAACCGGTCACAAGAACGGCCGCCGCCGGGTTCCGTCTGATCGCCCGGCGGATCAGCTGGCGGGACTGGTAATCGGTCCTGCCGGTGACCGTACAGGTATTGATGATGTAGCAGTCCGCCTCCGCATCGAAGGGGACGAGCGTCATCCCCCGGACAGCCATTGTTTCCGAGATCCCGGCCGATTCGCACTGGTTGACCTTGCAACCCAGAGTGGCCACGGCGACTTTAAGCATGGAGATCCCCCTTGACCGGGTCAGCGTTCAGACCGGAACGATTCTGCAGGGATTTTCTCTGAAAAAGATATCGCATATCCATGGAGATTCCTTTCCGTCGCATCTAAACGCCGGCGGCTTCTTTTGTCAAGGTGAAAGGATTTTATAGTATTTCGCCTCTGCCTCCGGTAGAATGGCACCCTGTTACGGGAGGGAGTGCTGTATGCAAGAATTCATCCGCATGGTGTCGGAAAATCCTCTGACGGCAATCGGCATTGCGTTCGTCGTCATTTTAATCCTCTATTTCTTCCTCATGAAGCTGATCAAGGTCGCACTGATCCTCCTGATCATCGCCGTTGCGATCGGGGGATATTTCTATTTCAAGTATCCGGAAAACAGGCCGGCCGACCTGGGGGAGGCCGTAGAGAAGGCGATCACCGAAACCGGTCGCGTCCTGGAAAAGGGGAAAGAAGCGGTCGAGAAGGGGCGCGAAATGATCGGAAAAGGAAAAGAGGCTTTGGAAAAAGGGAAGGAGATCATCGATCGGGGCAAGGATGCTTTGGAGAAGCGGATCGGCAAGGGAAAAGAGGCAGTCGATAAAGGAAAAGGCGCCGCTGACGAGATCGGGAAAATCATCGGGGGAGAAAAGGGAACCGGATCGAAATAGCGTGCTTTTTCACATCTCCAGGAGCGTATCCCAGTCCAGCCGGGGAAAGACGACATGGAGGTTGTGATCGTCGCCGACGAGGTGGATCTTCAGATTCCGGAAGAGACGCTCCGCGATCCGTCGGGTAGGGCCGGGGGGAACGACGACGTCCTGCCGCCCGTGGTAGAGTGTCACAGGCAGTTCCAGAGGTGTTGCGTAATAGGGACGGAAATCCCCGTGGCTGAGCGCCGGGGCGAGCAGGATAAGTCGCCGGGTCCGGGACGCGTTGTTGCACGCAAATAGAGCCGCCATAAGACCTCCGTAGCTCGAGCCGACGAGGATCAGGTTACTCTTCGCTGCAAGGCCCCGCTCGAGCTGTGCCATCCTCTGTTCGAGGGAGCCGGAGAAGTCTTCCCTGATCACCTCCGGGTATCTCTCCTGGAAGAAGGATCCCTTGGTTCCCCGGCTGCTGCTGTCCAGGCCGTGGATGAAAACACGCGTCACATCCGTCATTGCGACCATCCTGTATGGGAAATCCTGCCGTGGGCGGCATGCCGGGCCGGGAGCATGGCCTCCGGAAAACGGCGGTGCCGCCCTTGTGCGTTGCTTTCCATAGACCGGTGTGTTAGAAAATTACAAGTAAAATAATTGAAACGTCTCGTATGCTGAAGCCTTGGGGCTCTCAGAGCGGCGTTTCGGCGAGAGGAGATCTCCATGTCGCTTGTCGTACCGTTCCGGGCTCTCAGGCCGGTCACATCATTCGCCAGCCAGGTTGCCGCCCCTCCCTATGACGTCATGAACTGCGAGGAGGCGAAGCGCTTCGTCAGCGGGAATCCGCTTAGTTTTCTCCATGTGGAAAAATCGGAGATTGACGTGCCCGATGCGGGAGAGGCGGATGATCAACGGATCTACAACAGGGCAAAGGCCAATTTGGAGGGAATGATCGGTCAGGGGATCCTCCGGCGCGAAGAGGCACCGGCGTTTTATCTCTACCGCCAGCGGGTCGGGGAACGATGCCAGACAGGGATCGTGGCCGGAGTCAGTATTGCCGAGTACGAAGCCGGACGGATCAAGCGGCACGAACTGACGCGGGCCGACAAGGAACTGGAGAGAACGCGTCATATCGATACCGTCGGTGCGCAGACAGGCCCGGTTCTGCTCACGTATCGCAGCAGGGAAACGATCGAACGTTTGGCGACGCAGGTCGCCGCCAGAGCGCCCGAGTATGATTTCACTGCCGGGGACGGTGTGGTCCATACTGTCTGGGTTCTCAGCCATCCGGCGGAGATGCGTGCTGTGGTGGAAGGATTCGCACCGGTTGAATGCCTCTACATCGCCGACGGGCATCACCGGGCCGCCGCCGCTGCGACGGTCGCCCACCTGCGGAAGGATCGAAATCAGGGGAATCAGGGGTCTCATATCCTGATGGCCGTCCTCTTCCCTAAGGAGCAGCTCCGGATTATGGATTACAACCGGGCTGTTCAGGATCTCAACGGCCTCACGGCAGAGGCGTATTTGGACCGTGTCGGTCAAAGCTTTTTGATTTCCGCAGGCAATGCAGCAAAAGCACCGATGCGGCGCCATGAATTCGGGATGTATCTGGGCGGATCATGGCGTCAGCTTGCAGCCCGGAAGGAGATTTTACGGGACGACGATCCGATAGCAGGCCTCGACGTTTCCCTCCTCCAGGACCACCTCCTCGGGCCGGTTCTGGGCATCCGTGATCCGCGGACGGACCCCCGGATTTCGTTCATCGGTGGTATCCGGGGGATGGTCGAACTGGAAAATCTCGTTGACCGGGGTGCTTGCGCTGTGGCATTTTCCCTTTTTCCCCCGACCGTGGAGGAGATGATGGCCGTAGCGGATTCCGGAAAGGTCATGCCGCCGAAGTCCACCTGGTTCGAACCAAAGCTCTTAAGCGGCCTTTTTGTCCATCTGCTGGAGTGACAATGGACAAGGATGTCCCCGCAGTAGAATCCGACGAGAAGGTCGATAGCATCCTCGATGGCCGACTCCGGATCATTCAAAAGAAAACCGGTTATCGCTTTTCCCTGGACGCCCTTCTCCTTGCCTATTTTGCTGGTCTTAATGAAGGGGAGGATCTGATCGATTTGGGTACGGGAAGCGGGATCATCGCCCTGATCCTGGCGGCCCGTTACCCCCGCCTAAGGGTTCTCGGGATCGAGATCCAGGAGCAACTGGCGACGATGGCAA
>JAMDBG010000176.1 GCA_023487865.1 Deltaproteobacteria bacterium
CAGAGGGCCGCCGGCTGCCGGATGGAGCCGCCCGTATCGGAACCGAGGGAGGCGATGCACTCGCCGGCGGCCACCGCCGCTGCGGAGCCGCCGCTGGACCCGCCGGGGATCCGCGAGAGGTCCCAGGGATTTTTGGTCGCGCCGAAGAAGGAGGTCTCCGTCGAGGAGCCCATCGCGAACTCATCCATGTTCGTCTTTCCCGTGAAGACCGCGCCTGCCGCCCGGAGCTTCTCCACAACGGTTGCGTCATAGGGAGGGATGAAATGGCTGAGGATACGGGAGCCGCACGTCGTCCGCACCCCTTTGGTGCAGTAGATGTCCTTCAGGGCGATGGGAATCCCGGTAAGGGGGCCGCCTGCGCCTCTTTTGATCTTCTCATCCGCCGCTTCCGCTTCGGCAAGGGCCGTCTCCTTCATCAGGGTGATATAGGCATGAACGTCCTTCTCCACGGCATCGATCCGCTGGAAGACGGATGCGGTCACCGCGGCGGAAGTCGTCTCCCCTGCCAGGAGCTTGTCATGAATTTCGTGAATGGTCAGCTCGTACAATTCCATGCTGGTACAATCCTTTTATTCTATCACTTTGGGAACCTGGAAGCAGCTCCCCCGCGCCTCCGGCGCGTTGGCCAGCGACTCCTCCACCGGGAGGGACGCAACGACCGTGTCATCACGGAAGGCGTTCTTCTGGGCGATGGCGTGGGTCATCGGCTCTACGCCGGTCGTATCGACCTCGTTGAGCTTGTCCATATACAGGAGGATGTCGTTGAGCTGCGAGGTGAACTTTCCCATCTCCTCTTCGCCGAACGAAAGCCTCGCCAGATGGGCCACATAGGCCACCTCATCCTTGCTGATCTTATCCAAATGATTCACCTCTTTCTATTGCGGCCTCCGGGCCAGGGATGTGTCTCCCGCGGCCTATCCCCCGCCTGCCGGTCACAGGACCGGCCAAAAGGGTTCGAGCTGTCCCCGCACGCGTCCGATCAGACGATCCGCTTTCTCGTCCGTCCCGGCGGCCAACTGGACCAATGTCTCCTCCGTCACCCGGGTCTCCCCCAGAAGTTCGAGCAGGACCGCCCGGACGCACTTGGTCAGGCCCTGGATATGATAACCGCCTTCGAGAACCAGGACCAGACGGCCCTCGCAGCATTCATCGGCCAGATCGAGCAACATTCGGGTCAGAGAGGCGTATCCCGCCGGTGTCACCTTCATCTCACCCAGAGGATCTCCGAAATAGGTATCGAATCCCGCGGAGACCAGGATGATCTCCGGCCTGAACGCCAGGGTGATCGGCGACAGGATGTCCCGGAACACCCGGACATAGAAGGCGTCGTCCGCGCCGGGACTCAGCGGGACATTGACCGTGTAGCCGAGGCCCTTTCCCCGCCCCGTCTCCCCCATGCCGCCGGTCCCGGGATAGGCCGGATACTGGTGGGTGGAAAAGTAGAGGACCTCCCGGTCCTCATAAAATATCTCCTGGGTGCCGTTCCCGTGATGGAGGTCCCAGTCGACGATCAGGATCCGCTCCATCCTGTGCCTGTCAAGGGCATGCCTGGCACCGATCGCGATATTGTTAAAGACGCAAAAACCCGCCGCCGTCCCCGGCTGGGCATGATGGCCCGGCGGGCGGACGAGGGCAAAGGCGTTATCCGCTGCCCGGCAGGTCACGGTGTCGATGGCGTTCATCACACCGCCCACCGCGAGCCTGGCGATCTCGTAAGTCTCGGGTGTGGCCACCGTATCGGGATCGAGCATGAACATCGCCTGTCCGGCAGTGGCGGCAATGGTGTCGATGTAAGCCGGCCTGTGAACCAGCTCCAGTTCGGCGCGGGATGCCTCCCTTGCCTCAATCCCGATAAATTTCCATACCATATCGGGATTGTCCAGCATTTCATAAATCGAAACCAGTCGTTGCGGCGACTCGGGATGGGAAAACTCGGTGCCGTGCCGCACATACCGCCAGTCTTTCACAATCCCCACGTTCCTGGACATCGAATGCCTTTCCCCGTGGGTAAACTTCACCCCCGATTGGAGATCGCTTCTAACACAAAAACGCTGACATAGCAAAAGATTTTGCAGCGGGAGGCCTTCCCGAAAAAGCATTGACAAACATTTCCGACTGCAGGTATAGATGAACAGTGGCGGAACGGAAAGGACAGGGTTTGCATAACCGTCCGTCTTAAGTGAGGTGAGACCATGTTTGGTATCGGAATGCCGGAACTGCTGGTGATCGCGGTGATCGCCCTGCTCGTGGTGGGTCCCAAGAAACTACCCGATATTGCCAAGGCTCTGGGAAAGGGCCTTTCCGAATTCCGCAAGGTGACTGAAAGTGCCACCGATACGCTCAAGGAAACGCTGAAAACGGATGAGTTAAAGAAAGACATGGACGGTATCAAGGATTCGCTGCTGTACGGCAAGGGGGAAGAAAAGGCAACCCCGGCGCCGCCCGCCGCACCCACCCCCGCGGATCAGGATACCCCGAATAAAACCGATCCCAAATCTCAGGCCTGACCCCTCACAGGAATCCCGGCAAGACATCGCATGGAAAACGAAATCCCTGAAGAAGAAGAAAAAATGTCCCTGGTCTCGCACCTTGAGGAGCTCAAGACGCGACTGATCCGTATTCTTATCGCCGTCGGCCTCGGGTTCGTTGTCTGCTACCTTTTCAAGGACTGGTCTTTCCGGATCATTACCAAACCTCTGGTCGACGCCATGCCGGCCCACAGCTCGATGATCTTCACCGGGCTCCCGGAGGCCTTCTTCATCCACATGGAGATCGCCTTCTTCGCCTCGCTGCTGCTCACCGCCCCTTACACGCTGTTCGAGATCTGGCGTTTTGTCTCCCCGGGTCTGTACAAGGACGAGAAAAGATACGTCCTCCCCTTCATCTTCTTCTCCTCGATCCTGTTCGGCGGCGGCGTCCTCTTCGGTTATTTCATCGCCCTGCCTCCGGCTTTCGCTTTCTTCGTCAGCTTTTCCACGGACTTTCTCAAGCCGATGATCTCCTTCAAGGAATACCTCGGCCTGACATTGAAGTTCCTGCTGGCCTTCGGCCTGTCCTTTGAAATGCCGGTCTTCATCTTCTTCCTGGCGAAGCTCGGCATCGTCAACGCAAAGATGCTGGCAAAACAAAGACGCTACGCGATCCTCGTCATCTTCATCGCCGCCGCCATCCTGACCCCTTCCCCCGATGCCGTCAGCCAGCTCCTGATGGCGCTCCCGCTGATGCTTCTCTACGAGGTGAGCATTTTTGTGGCGCGGTTCGCCCGCCGGAAACAACCCGCGCCGGAAGAGACCGAAGTCCCCGGGGAAGAGTTGCCGGAAGAGAAGGAAGAAAAGAACCCATGACCCCCGTCAAGCGTGTCGCCCCGCGTCGGAAATCGGCCTCACGACGCTCCATCCTGGGGATCATCATCGTCGTATTCCTCATCATCTTCATCGGCGCCGCTTTGGCGGGGAGCAGCCTCCTGTATTACATCCTCCTCAAGGAGCTCCCCAGCATCGCCGCCCTGAAGGATTACCGTCCCAGCATCACGACACGGGTCTATGCGGACAACAACGAGCTGATCGACGAGTTCTTCCTCGAAGACCGGAAGGTCATCAAGTACGAGGACATCCCGAAGATCGTCATTCAGGCCTTTGTCGCCGCCGAGGACGCCCGCTTCTTCCAGCACAAGGGCTTCGACATGCAGGGCATGACCCGGGCCTTTTACAAAAACCTCGAAGCGGGGCGCATCGTCCAGGGGGGGAGCACCATCACCCAGCAGGTCGCAAAGCTCCTCTACCTTTCCCCGGAGAAGAGCTACATGAGGAAGCTCAAGGAGGCGCTCCTGGCGTACAAGATAGACAGGTATCTGACAAAAGAAGAGATCATCACCCTCTACTTGAACCACATTTATCTCGGCCATGGCACCTACGGGATCGAGGCCGCATCCCAAGGGTATTTCGGAAAGAGCGCGCGCGACCTGACGCTTGCCGAAGCGGCCCTGCTGGCCGGCCTCCCCAAGGCCCCCAGCAGCCACTCCCCCTACATCCACCCCGACAAGGCATACCAGCGGCAGTCCTACGTCCTGTCCCGGATGCTGGAAGACAATTACATCACCAAGACAGAGAGGGAGCGGGCGCTCGCCACGAAGCTCCGGTTTCGTTCCATCAAGCCCAAGGACAAGATCGCCCCCTACTTCATCGAGAATGTCCGCCGCTACGTCCAGGAGAAATACGGCAGCGACGTCCTTTACAAGGAAGGGCTTGAAGTCTTCACGACCCTGAACATCCATATGCAGAAAGCGGCCCGCGAGGCGGTGGAGAGGGGCCTCAGGGAGATGGAGGAACGCGAAAAATATGAAAAGGGGCTCGTCCAGGGGGCGCTGTTTGCAATGGATCCCAAAAGCGGCGCAATCCAAGCGATGGTCGGGGGACGCGACTTCAACCGCAGCGAATTCAACCGCGCCACCCAGTCCCGGCGCCAACCCGGTTCAGCCTTCAAACCGCTCATTTACACGGCGGCCTTCGACAAGGGAATGACCCCCTCGACCCTGATCGTGGATGCCCCCATCGTCTACCCGGATCCCTCCAGCCCCGACGGGGTCTGGAAGCCGAAGAATTTCGACGAGAAATTCCAGGGCCCCACGACGCTGCACAACGCCCTGGTCCATTCCCGGAACATCATCACCATCAAGGTCCTCGAGGAGATCGGCGTCGATTACGCCACGGCTTACGCCGCCAACATGGGGATTACCTCGCCCCTTAACCGGAACCTCTCGATCGCCCTGGGGACCTCCGGGGTCACCCTTCAGGAGCTGGTCCGGGCTTATGGTGTCCTGGCCAATGAAGGGAAGCGCGTGCAGCCGTTTTTCATCAAAAAGATCGTCGATCGGACCGGACATGTGTTTGAGGAGGCGCAACCGAAGGTCGAGCAGGTGATCGACCCGCGGATCGCATTCATGACGAGCTATGTCATGCAGGACGTCGTGGAAAGCGGGACGGGGCAGCGGGTGAAGAGACTCGGCCGGCCGGTCGCGGGAAAGACCGGTACGACCGATGACACGAGGGACGCGTGGTTCATGGGTTTTACCCCGACCTTGGTCGCCGGCGTCTGGGTGGGCTTCGATCAGGAAAGACCCATGGGCAGACAGGAGGTCGGCGGCCGCGCCGCAGCGCCGATCTGGCTCTATTTTGCGGAAAAGGCCCTCGAGGGGATGCCGGTCGAGGTCTTCCCCATTCCCGAGGGGATCGTCTTTACCAAGGTGGATCCGAAAACCGGAGCGCCGGCCAAATCCTGGACCAAAGGGGCGATATTCGAGGCCTTCCTCGAAGGAACGACCCCGGAAAACGCGGAAACGGTCGACCCCGCCCATCTTCCCGAAGGGGTCAAAAAGTTCGATATGGACCCCAACTTCTAAAAAATCATGAAACTCGCACGGATCCTGTTCATTTTTTTTCTGGCACTGATTTTCCTGTTGCCGTCTCACGCCGGAACGGTGGAACCGGGCGCGTCCGCTGGGAAAGCGCCACACGTATCGGATCACTTCGACGGTCAGTTGTACTTCAACCCCGGTGCGCATCCATCCCCGCCGGCATTGGGACAGGGGCAAAGACGCAGCCGTTTCGGATGGGTGTGGCGGTGGATTTTGGGGCCCGGATGGCCGGAGTGGTCGGAAGTAAGGGATATTACACCGGGCGCACCTCCCGTCGACCGGGTTCCGAAGGGCTCTGTCTTGATTACCCCTGTCGGTCACGCCACTTTTCTCATCCAGATGGACGGGTTGAACATCCTGACCGATCCCATCTGGTCGGAGCGGTGCAGTCCGGTCCCCTGGGCCGGTCCCAGGCGGCACAGGAGTCCGGGCATCCGTTTTGAGGACCTGCCGCCTATCGATGTCGTACTGGTGTCCCACAATCACTACGATCATCTCGACCTGCCGACGCTGACACGTCTTGCGGAAAAAGGCGTTCCACGCTCCATCGTCCCGCTCGGCAATCTCGATCTCATCCAGGACGCCGGTTTCCCCCATTCGGATGAGCTTGACTGGTGGCAGTCGGTCCGGTTGTCCGGCGATGTGACGGTCACCCTCGTTCCGGCGCGGCACTTTTCCTCACGCACCCTTTGGGACCGCAACAAGACCCTCTGGGGCGGATTTGTCGTCTCCGGTCCGTCGGGGAACGTTTTCCATGCCGGGGACACGGGTTATGGCCCCCATTTCCAGGAGATTGCGCGCCGCTTCGCACCGATCCGCGCGGCACTCCTTCCCATCGCACCCTTCCGGCCGAGGCAATCGACAGACACTCTGACGATCCATTATTCCAGTGTCCACATGGGGCCGGCCGATGCAGTCCAGGCGCACCTGGATCTGGATGCGCAAGTGAGCATCGCGGCTCACTATCAGGTATTCCAGCTCGGGGCGGACGGATTTGACGACGCGGTGAAGGAACTTGCATCGACACTGCAGGAACGCGATCTGAAACCCGAAGCCTTCCTCACACCGGTCCCGGGCCAGACCATTGACCCGGCCACACCCTACAGCGGAAGTTACGGTTTGTTGAGCCTTGCGAAGTGAGGTGCAACGGCGGTCCCTTCTGAACCGAACGACAGAAGACGGCCTGCCTATTCGGTGTTTCTGAAATTTGCGGGATTGAGCTTGTGTTTGTTCAAAAGGGCGTAGAAATCGGCCCGGTATTTGCCGGCAAGTTCCGCTGCATCGCTTACATTCCCTTTGCAGACCTGCAGGAGATTGATCAGATAGTTTCTTTCAAACGTGCTTTTTGCTTCCTTTAAAGATTTCAGCGGTTCCGGCGCCGAAGAAGGTCGGGACGGGAGGATATACTCTTCGGTAATGTACTCCTGCGGCGTCATGGCCATCGCAGACTCGACCGTGTTCTCAAGTTCACGAATATTTCCCGGCCAGTCATAGAGCATGAGCTTCTTCATGGCATCGGGCAGCACGCCCTTTATGGCCTTCTTCATCCGGTCATTGTATTTCTTCAGAAAATGGTCGACAAGGGGCTGTATATCCTCCCGCCTTTCCCGCAGAGGGGGGAGCTGGATCGGAATGACATGGATCCGGTAGTAAAGGTCATGGCGGAAGAGGCCTTTTTTCACCTCCTCCTCCAGATCCTTGTTGGTGGCGACGATCACTCTGACGTCAACCTCGACCAGCTTTTCGCTTCCCACCGGGTAAAATTGCCGCTCCTGAAGTACCCTGAGGACCTTGGCCTGGATGGTCAGGGACATGTCGCCGATCTCATCCAGCAGGAGCGTACCCGTGTGAGCCTGGGCGAAAGAGCCCCTCGCGCTTTGCGTTGCCCCGGTAAAGGCCCCTCTTTCATGGCCGAAGAGCTTGCTTTCCAGAAGGGTTTCGGGTATGGCCGCGCAATTCAAAGCGATGAAGGGCTTATCCTTCCTGCCGCTTGCCAGATGAATCGCTTTTGCGATCAATTCCTTTCCGGTGCCGCTTTCTCCCTGGATATAAACCGTTGAATCACTGTCGGCGATTCTGGAGACGGTTTCCAATACCCTCTGCATCTTCTCGCTTCTGGTGACGATGTTGCCAAAATCATATTCTTCTTCCAGCAGGATCTTCAGCCGTCGTATTTCCCCATGGAGCACCCTGTTTTCCAGCGCTTTTTCCATCTGGAGGAGCAGATCCTGCGCGTCAAACGGCTTTGTGACATAACTGTAAGCCCCCCGTTTAATGGCTTCAACGGCGCTTTCGATGGTTCCATGCGCGGTGAGGATAATGACGGGAAGATCGGGAAAGAGGAGATGAAGTTTTTGCATCAGCGAGATGCCGTCGCCCCGTTCCAGTT
>JAMDBG010000140.1 GCA_023487865.1 Deltaproteobacteria bacterium
TCAGGACATCAAGCCGGAAAAGGATGCGTTCGGCATGGAGACCTTTGCGAAGATCAAGGGCGAATTCAAGTGGAACAAGGATTTTGCCCCCGAGTACTTCTGGTACAACGGCAAGGTGGATCGGACGCTCCCGGGCGACAAGATCGACCCGGCCAAGGTGGTGCAGTTCAACCGCCCCCTGGGTGACCGCAACGACCCGAACGCCCGGATTACCCCCTTCAAGATGATGCGGGGCAAACAGCCCTACGACGCCGGGAACAGCACCATGGCTTACGTGCACCTCTTCGGCGGCTACTGGAAGCATTTTGACTGGGGGAAGGCCCTCGCGGACGGCATGAAGGCGGCTGGGGCGCCTTACAGCGGCAAATACGGCTTTGTGGAGACCAGCATGGTCTGGCGTGTGAACCACATGGTCGCCCCCAAGGCGAAGGCCTTGAAATGCGCCGATTGTCACGGCTCCAAGGGGCGTCTCGACTGGAAGAATCTCGGGTATGACGGGGATCCGATGAAAAAGAAGTAACCGGTTGTTTCGCGCCGGTTTTATCGGATAATGGTAAATGATTGACTGCATCACCGGTGGGTGCGTGGCGAAATGCGCCCACCGGTGATGCGGGTATTCTTCTCAGCGGTGCAGTTCGTCCCTGATGGCCATCCCGATCTTTTCCATCACGTACGGCTTCTGGACATAAGCCCCCGCCCCGAGCGCTTGCATCTGCTGAACCCGCTCCGTTTCTGAAAACCCGCTGACGATAATCGCCTTCTGGTTCGGTTTGAACTCACGGATGCGCCGATACGTCTCGAATCCGTCGATCCCCGGCTCCATGATCATGTCCAGCACCACCAGATCCGCAGGGGCCGTCTTCAGGTACTCTATCGCCTCTTCACCACCAGGGCAGACGTCAACGGTATAGCCCAGACGCGTCAGCATGTTCCGGGCGACATCCCGCTGCTCTTCGACATCGTCGACGACGAGGATCTTCTCTCCCCTCCCCAGGTATTCCTCGACCGGGATCCTTCTCCTTGCTTCCGCCGCCTCTTCTCTTGTGACGGGGAAATAGAGATGGAACGTCGTCCCGCGGCCTGCTTCGCTTTCCACATCGATATATCCGTCATGGTCCTTGACCATTCCCCAGACGATGGTCAATCCCAGCCCTGTCCCGCTCTTTCCCATCGCTTTCTTCGTGTAGAAAGGCTCGAATATCTTGCCGATATCCACGCTGCTGATCCCGGTGCCCGTGTCCGATACCGTCAGGATCACGTAATCCCCCACCTGAATATCGTCATAGCCGCGGATCGGTTTTTCCAGGTACCTGTTCTCGGTTCTCACCGCCACCCGCCCCCGTTGGGAGATCGCCTCCGCCGCATTGATGATCAGATTAGCGACCGCCTTCTCCAGATGGACGGGCGAACCCTTGATGTTGAGTATTTCGGGAGACAGGTCGATCGAGAACGTCACCCCGGGATTGTCAGCTCTGATCCGCTCATAGACGGGGGAGCGCAGGAACCCGGAGATGACGTCGTTGAGGTTCACTACCTCCATGACGGAGACACCCCGCCGTGTCATGGTGAGCATATCCTGAATGATCGCCCCCGCTCTGTCGGTGGAAGCCGCAATGTTCTTCACGTATCGCCGCAGGGGATCCCCCTCGGGGATGATCTCCAGCAGCAGCTCCGTATAGCCGAGTTGTGCTCCCAGCACATTGTTGAGGTCATGGGCCACCCCTCCTGCCAGCGTTCCCAGGGCCTCCATCTTCTCCAGGCGATGGAGCCTCTCTTCCAACTCCCGTCGCTTCTTTTCACCGCGCTTCCGCTCGGTGATGTCCCTCTCCACGCTCAAAACGAACTTCTTCCCCTTGATCAGCACCGACTGGGATGAAACCTCGGCGTCAAAGAGGGTGCCGTCCTTTCTTTGGTGCCGAACGGTGAACAGGGCCGGTTTCCCGCTTCTGACAAGGCGCATCCGTTCGGCATGAACCTCGGGCGAAATGTCGGGATCAATGCAGGAGATGGATTTGCCCTGGATCTCTTCGCGGGAGTAACCATGCATCTGAAGGGCGGTTTCGTTCATATCCGCGATGATCGGTATCTTGTCTCCATCCACTTCCAGAAGCAGCGCATAGTCGCCGACCCGCTCGAAGAGGGTGCGGTACCGTTCTTCATTCTCCCTGAGTTCCTCTTCCCTGCGCTTGCGGTCGGTGATCACTTCCGTGTAGATGATGAAGCCGCCGATCGAACCGTCGGACTCATACCAGGGACGGCACTCCCAGCGGGTCCAGTCCACCGTGCCGTCTGCACGGAGATAGGGGTCCTCCTCGCTGCTCGACACCTCACCGGCCAGTGCCCTCTGATGCACGTCCCGCCATTTCTGGGGTAGGTCCGGAAAGACTTCATAGTGGTGCTTCCCGATGACATCCCGTTCCTTCACCTTGTACTCGTTGAGGTACTCCTGGCTGACATAGACATACTTCAAGTCCTTGTCGTGGACGGCGATGGCGCTTCTTGCATGGGAGATGATGTACTGCATCAGATTGTGGGCGTGGGCCAGCTTCTCCTCCACCTGCTTGCGGGCCGTGATTTCGGTGGTGATGCCGCACACCCCCTTGACGCTGCCGTCTTCGCCCCGCAAGGGGAATTTGATGGAGAGGAACGACCGTCTTCCCCGGCTATCTTCCAGTACTTCCTCTTTTTCGATCACTTTGCCCGATGCCAGCACCTTTTCATCATTCTCGCGAAACTGCCTGCCTACCGGTCCTGGAAACAGCTCCTCATCCGTCTTGCCGATGGCCTGCTCCCGTTTCAAACCGGTCACCTCTTCCCACTTGCGGTTGACCAGTTCGTATCGTCCGTTTGCATCCTTGACAAAGATGGGGGCGCCGTTGTTCTCGATCAAGCCGGCCAGGAAACGGCGATTCTCTCTCAGCGCCTCTTCCGCCCGCTCGCGGGCGATCGCGATGTGCTTGGTCTCCGTAATGTCGCGCATGAAGCCGACAAGCCGTTCCGGGCCCTTGGGTCCGCTGATGACGGTGACGACGTCCTGGATCCAGATCTCCCCGCCGTCCTGTGTGATCGCCCGGTATTCGAACTCGTGGTCGCGTCCCTGTTCGGTCTGTTCGGAACAGTATTGGACGGCCCTTTCCCGGTCGTCGTCATGGATGAGGCGGGCCCAGGCGTCCATGTCCCGCCAGTAGGCAAGGGGATAGCCGAAGATCCTTTCCGCCTGAGGTCCCATGTAGGTGAATGTCCCGGTGGTGATATCAACCTCCCAGGTCACGGTATTGGTGGATTCAAGCATCCGGCGGTGTTTGTTCTCGCTGATCTCCAGGGCCTTGACGGCGGCAAGTTCGTTCTTTCTCGCCAGGCCGATCCCGGCAAGCAGCTGGGCGAACTTGGACAGAAAGGCAAGGGCGGGTCGGAACGCCTCCTCGGGAAGAACGGGGATCTTTCTGAATGCCGCCATGTACTTTCTTTCATCGAACCCGTACTCCCGCGCCGTCTTACGAAAGAACTCCTCCTCATCCTTCCCCGGAGGTTCGGTGAAGAGCTGTCCGGCAAAGACATTGGCCACATGCTGTCCTTCGATCACCACGGGGGCGGAGGCGTCGGTGAGCCCCCGGGGGCAGCGATACAGGGCGAACGGCTCCCCTTCGTCCAGGCGTTTTCTGATCCTGACGTCGCTCTCCATGCACTCGTTGGCGATTTGGGGGTTCTTCCTGTGGAACTCGGTGCATATCTCCTGCCAGCCTGACCCGGTGAGTGCCTCACCATCCATCGCGATGATCGCCGAAGGGATTCCGGTCGCCTTGTACAGTTCATCGGTGAGTTCCTGCAGGGTGGGGATGTCGATCAGTTCTTTGAGGGAAATGGAGATTTTTCTGTCACTGAGCCGTGCGGGGGAGCTGTAACTGACCCCTTGCTGAATCCGACGTCTTATCCCTTTTCGCTTTTCCATATTCCGGCCTTATCTGGTGAAGAGGGGGGTCATGTTGATCCGATGCAGGAAGAGCGTCTGCCGTTTTTCGGGATTCGGGAAAAGGGGGATTAACATTGTAACGTATCCTGTAAACTTTCTTTTCTTCCGGTTCAGGATAAGAAAAACGCCCGTGCGTGTCAAGATGATTTGTACAAAATGAACGCCTTCCGCTATGCCGCCCGCAGGGCCTCGACGATCTTCATCCGGGAGGCGCGCAGGGCGGGCAGGACGCCGCCGATCAGGCCCATGACGAGCGAGAAGGCCATGGCCTGCAGGACGATGGGCGCGGTGAGGGTGAACTTGAACGCCAGTTCCGAGAAGGTCTGGAAATTCACCGTGGAGACGGTGATCAGCTGCATGAACGAGGCGAAGAAAAGCCCCGCGGCGCCACCGAGGAAACCCAGAAGCAGCGATTCCGCGAGAAAGGCGGCCAGGATGCTCCGCCGGCGGAAGCCCAGCGCCCGCATCGTTCCGATCTCTCCGATCCGGTTGGCCACGGCGGAATACATGGTGATCATGGCCCCGATGATCGCGCCGATCGAAAAGATGACGGTCAGCGACACGCCGAGAATCCGCAGGAACTTCGCCATCATCTCGGACTGATCGAGGTAGTAGCGCGTTTCCCGCTTGGCCTCCAGCGTGAGCCGGGGATCCGTTTCGATGGCCTTTTTTGCCGCCTCAAAGGCGTCCGGGGTCCGCAGCTTGAATATGAGCGATGAATAGACGGGCCGCCGGAAAGCCTGCATCACCTGGTCCACGTCCCCCCAGATCTCGGAACTGAATCCCGTATTTCCCGCATCGAAGATCCCCACCACCGTCCAGCGCCTCTGTCCCCAGTTCAGCGTCCCCTGAAGGCCGACCCCCATGAACCCCTTGGCGATGCTGTTTCCGACGATCACCTCCGACGATCCCATCCTGAACATACGGCCCGAAACGAGCCTCACCTGCGGCCGCAGGGGGATGGAACCCTCCTGGACGCCCCGGACCACGACGTTGGAATGGCTCGATGCCTTTCCCGCTCCCCGCTTGGGGAGGGAGATCAGGACCACGACCTCCTTGGCCAGGAGCCTCCGGCCTTCCGCTCCGATCGCCGCCTGGGGCACCATCTCCACGATGGAGGCCTGCCGGCGGTCGATGCCGCTCATCACCTCCGACGCCGAACCCTTGCGGAAGACGACCACGTTGTCATAGGAGCCCGTCTCCACGAGGGTCTTCTGGAGGCCCTCGGCCATCATCAGGACAGCGGCGAAGACGAACACGACGAGCGCCATCCCGGAAACCGTCAGGCTCGTCGTCAACCGGCGTTTCCAGAGGTTCCGCATGCTGTACGAGAGGGGAACGGCCATTATCCGATCCTCCTTAAGCCGTCGGCGATGCCGACGCGGATCGCATGGCGGGTCGGAATGACGGCCGCGCAAAAGGCGATCAGGAAGGCGGCCAGAAGGTCCAGCCAGAGCGTCTCCTCGGAGACGAGAAAAATCGGAAAATAGTTGGAGAGGGAATGGCCGAAGGCGGCGGCCGCGGGGTAGGTGAGGGCCATTCCTGCGATGCAGCCCGTCAGGGCGATCACGAGGGATTCGCCGAAGATCATGACGGCGATCGCGCCGCCGCCGAACCCCATGGTTTTCATGACGGCATAATCGCCGATCCTCTCCCGGGTGGTCATGGCCATGGTGTTGGCGACGACCGCCATGATGATCAGGACGACGACGAAGGAAACCATCTGGATGGCGGTGACGATGGCGCCGCTCATGGCGATGAACCCCTGGTTGAAGGCCTTTTCCGTCTCCGTGAGCGTCTCGGCAAGGGAGTTCTTGAAGGCTTTGTCCACGGCCAGGGCCACATCGGGCGTAAGGTCCGGCCTGGCGACGGAGATCATGTAGAATCCCACCTGATCGGCCCGCTGGGGCGACACTTTTTTCAGGGTTTCGTTGAGGTAGTCCCAGTGGAAAAGAAACTGGGTCTCGTCGATCGTTTCATCCCTGCCCCGGTAGAGGCCCCGCAGGACGAAATCCCAGTTGCCCGGGTAGATCGTTCCCTTGAGTGTGACCGTATCGCCGATCTTCCAGCCGAATCGCGCCGCCAGTTTTCTGCCGGCGATGAAGCCCTTCCGGTCGGCCAGAAAGGCCTTCTTCTCCGCGGGCGAAAGAACGAATTCCGGATAGATCGTCATATAGGTCCTCGGCTCGATGCAGAAATTCGCGAAGAAATTCTTCTCGTCGATATAGATGCCGCCGAACCAGTTTCCGTAGGAGACGTGCTTCACCCCCTCGATCTGCCGGATCTTTTCGTTGTAGGCCAGGGGGAGCGGGAAGATGATCGAGATCGCGTTTCTCGTGACGAGGCGGGAGACCGAAGCGGCCTCGACGCCGGAATACCAGGCGTCGATCACCGTTCTGAGCAGACCGAAGGCCAGGATGGCCACGGTGATGCCCAGGATCGTCAGGCCGCTGCGGAGCCGGTTGCGGAAGGCGTTTCTAAAGAGGATTTTGAGAAGCATCATGGTTCATGAATCCCTTGTCCAAATGCCGGAGGACCTTTGCCCGCTGGGCCGCCCGGGGATCGTGGGTCACCATGACGATGGTCTTGCCCATCTTGGCGTTCAGGCTCTCCATCATCGAGAGAATCTCCTCGGCCGACACACGGTCCAGATCCCCTGTCGGCTCGTCGGCGACCAGGATCGTGGGATCGGTGACGATGGCGCGGGCGATGGCCACCCGCTGCTGCTCGCCGCCGGACATCTCCTTGGGGTAATGGTCCATGCGGTGGTCCAGGCTGACCATGCGCAGGGCCGTCTCGGCGTGCTCCCGCCTTTCCCTCCTGGACAGAGAGGTCAGATGGAGGGGCAGCTCCACGTTTTCGACCGCCTTCAGGACGGGGATCAGATTGTAGAACTGAAAGATGAAGCCGACGTTGTTGGCGCGCCAGTGGGCGAGCTCGGTTTCCGACAGGGTCGTGATGTCCACGTCACCCACCCGGATCATCCCCTCGTCCGCCTTGTCGATGCCCGCCAGGAGGTTCAGGAGGGTCGTCTTCCCGGAGCCCGAGGGTCCCATGAGCGCCAGGAACTCCCCGTCGGCGATGTCGAAGGTGATATCGTGCAGAACCGGAACGACGAGGCTGTCCCGGTGATAGCACTTGTAAATGTGCCTGATTTCGACGATGGGCGGTTTCGGTTCGGTCAAGTCAATTCCTTTTGCGCTCAAGAACCGGATATAACAACGGCGTAATGTGGCATCATGATTTACCAAGGATCATGGCTTCAATGGCTTTCTTCGCTTCTTCAAGTTCAACAGCAGCCTTACTACGCAACTCCTGGGCATCTACCCGGATTTTATCAAGATGCAGAACGATTTGTTTTTGTCGTTCCAGACCGGGCCTTGTTGAATGAGATCCATTGGTCGGCTCCAAATATTTGTTGAATTCTTCTATTCGATTACGATCTCACGACTGTAAACAGTTCATTTGGCGTCAATCACTGCTTACGCGGCAGTGTGTCATTTCCCATTTTTAGTAAAGTTTCTGATCCAAGAAGCGAGTTCATCGACATTCTCCGTGTTCGCAACAGCCCACAAGATTCTTATAGGGTTTTTCCCCTTAAGCATCTTTGCCGGATAATCGCCAAATTTTTCAAAGTCTTTTGAAAATTCCTGAACAGCTCTTCGAGCAGATG
>JAMDBG010000133.1:0-2702 GCA_023487865.1 Deltaproteobacteria bacterium
CTCCACGGGCGGCGCGTTGAGCCGGAGCTTCAGGGCGTCACCCTGGATGCCTGCCACCTCGCTGCGCGATGCCCGCGGGACGACCCGGATGCAAAAGACAACGCCGGCGGTGGTTTCGCGAATGGGGATAGGCGATCCGTTCATCGTGCTCACCGGAATGAATGGGCCAGCTGCATCAGGCTCGGTACCAGGAAGCTCTGAAGAAAGACGATGACAAGCAGGATGATGATCGGCGAGATGTCGATGCCCATCCCCCGGAAGGGGATCCAGCGCCGGACGCGGGCCAGGAGCGGTTCGGTGACCTGATAGAGCAGGCGGACGACCGGGTTGTACGGATCGGGATTCACCCAGGAGAGGACCGCCCGGATGACGATGATCCACATATAGAGGGTCAGTGCCATATCGATGATTCGGGCCACGGCGACGATAAAATTCCCGAGTACAAACATACGTTTTATGTTCCTCTCTTGTCTAAGGCAGCGAACTTGCGAAATCCGCCAGGATCGTGTTGAAGGCCTCCGGATTCTCCATCATGACAAAATGTCCCGCCCCCTCGATCAGGGCGAGTTGCGCCCCGGGGATGCCGTCGCGAATGACCTGCGACAGGGAAGGCGGCGTCATCTTGTCTTCCATGCCGCAGATGACCAGCGCCGGAATGCGGATCCCCGTGACGGCCTCGGCGATATCCAAACTGTTGCAGGCGGAGAAATCACCGTGGATGATCCCGGGATTGACCAGGGAGAGGCTTTTCGTGATGAGGTCCGAGAATCTCTCCCGATTCTGTTTTGCGACGGAAAACTTGGCGGCCATGCCGATGACGGCAGCGGGGTCCTGCTGGAGTCCGTCCAGAATCATCGGATTGACGGGCATCTTCACTCCGCCTCCCACGGGGACGACTGCGGCGGCTGCCGTGCCGTACCGGATGACGAAACTCAGACAAATCGCCGCACCGAGGGAGTGGCCGATCAGGACGGGCTTGAGGATTCCCAGGCCGTCCAGGATCTTCTTCACCCACTCCACATAGGCGGCCACCTCCCGTTCGCCTGGTCCTTCGGACCGGCCGTGGCCGGGCAGATCGAGGGCCGCGATATTAAAACCATTCTTCAGGGGGGTGTACTGCTGTATCCAGTTCGTATGGTCTCCGCCGGAACCGTGGATGAAGACCAGCGTCCTGCGGTCGGGAAGGAAGCTTCCATTGTTGACCCAACAGGCGATCCTGCGCCCCTCGATTTCCTGGAGATTGATCATATCCCCTCCCTCTTTTTATGAATGGTGTCCATGCCTATCACAACCTGGTCCGGTTGTGCAATTAAAGATTGAATGGACACCCTGATATGAGGTAGAAAAGGGGTATGGCCGATGCGGATCGGTGTATTTAACAATCACTGGGAGCTCTGAAAATCAGGATCCCTTTGCCCGCGGAACATTTTTCGATCCGGCGCGCCCTCGCTTCGCTGCCATGACGAAACGCGCGCTGCGTGCTCAAACAGTTGTCTTTGCGGGCGCTTTCGCTGGAGGGGCAGGGTTTCCCGAAAAATCTCCACTGCGCGCTGCCGGGATCCGATTTCCAGGCTGCGAAGGGGTCCTGTAAAAAAACCGGGAGGTTAAGATATGTTAAAAGGAAGGAAGGTCGGTGTGATCGGCGGCGGAAAGATGGGAGGCGCCCTCATTGCAGGGATAATCTCCAGAGGGATGGTCGGGGCGGCGGACCTGACGGTGGCGGACAAGGATGAAAAACGGCGGGAAGAACTCGCGAAGGCCTATGGTGTCCGCGTGACGGCCGACAACCGGGATGCGGTGCGGGGCGCCGAACTGGTCATCCTTTCCGTCAAGCCTCAGAACATGGCGGATGTCCTTTCCGAACTCGCCGCGGAAGCGGTGCCCGCGGCGCTTTTCATCTCCATCGCGGCCGGAATCGAGACGGCTTTCATAGAGGAGCGCCTCGGGGCGGGAGTGCGGGTCGTCCGGGTCATGCCGAACCTGCCCGCCCTTATCGGCGAAGGGGCGGCCGCCCTTGCTCCCGGAGCCTTTTCCACCGATGCGGACCGGGAGCTGACACGGCAGATCTTCACCGCCGTCGGGATCGCCGTGGAGGTGAAGGAAACTCTCATGGATGCAGTGACGGGGCTCAGCGGCAGCGGCCCCGGTTATGCCTTTCTCATCATCGAGGCGCTTGTGGACGCCGGGGTCCGGATGGGGCTCACCGGTGATGTGGCCCTGAAGCTGTCCGCCCAGAGTCTCCTTGGGGCGGCAAGGCTCTGTCTCAGGGGGGAGAAACCCCCGGCGGAACTCAGGGACATGGTGACCTCCCCCGGCGGGACGACGCTCGCCGGGCTTAAGGTTCTGGAGGAGGGTCGTCTTCGGGCGACGCTGATTGCAGCCGTAGAGGCGGCGACGCGCCGCTCCGCGGAGTTGGGCGGCCGGAAGCAGGCCGTGTTCCCTGTCGCCTTTTAGTCGATCAGGGTTTCGAATACTTTTCTGAGCCGCTGCAGCGGGTCCTCGTGATTTCCGTCAGCCTTCTCCGGCTTCTCCTTCAGAGCCGGGCCCTTCGGGGTCTCCGGGGTGCGGGGGGTGATGCTCTTCCGGGGATCGGGTTCGTTCACCGCCGCCGGCGGTTTGATCCGGACCGGTTCGCGCGCGGCAGGTGTCGCATCCGGGGACGATTTCGTTTCCGCAGCCGTCGGGGGGGCCGTTGCAGGCGG
>JAMDBG010000133.1:2712-7622 GCA_023487865.1 Deltaproteobacteria bacterium
TTATGAAAAAACAAATGCTGATCAATGCCGTCCATCTGGAACAGAAACGCATGGCGATCGTGGAGGACGGCAAACTGGTCGAATTCAACATCCAGATGGCCGGTTCGCGCGCGGCAGGTGTCGCATCCGGGGACGATTTCGTTTCCGCAGCCGTCGGGGGGGCCGTTGCAGGCGGTGCAGCCGGGATCGTCGGGGCCGTCTCCGCAGGCTTGTCTGTCGGTTTCTTCCTCCGGTGACGGGAGCGCCGGTGGGGTTTCTTCTTTACCGGTTCGTGGATTTCGGCCGGAGGTGGAGCCGCACTGCTTTCCTTTGGTTCTTCCGCCGTTTTCAGCGCCTCGGGTTCCGGCGTTTCCTCTTCTTCGTCTTCCATTTCCTTCAGGGACTCCTCGGCCTCCAATGCGTGTTTGGCCGGCCCGGGCACATGCAGCGCTTCCCGTTTCGTCGTTTCGATCCGGCATTCGTCCCATGCCATATCGGGGGTTCCGGAAATGAGGATCGACATCTCATACTCGCTCTCCAGATGGATGATCTCGGGGCGTTTCTGATTCAGGAGGTAGTCGGCCACCTCATAGGGGAGGTTCACCTTGATCTGGGAGGAAGTGCCTTTGACAGCCTGTGTTTCGATCTTCCGATAGGCGGTCAGGGCGGTGTATTCGAGTGACGGCCGGACCCCCCGCCCCCGGCAGAAGGGACAGGGCATATAGCTGATCTCCTGGATCGTCGACTGCTTCTTCTGGCGCGAGAGCTCCATGATGCCGAACTTGGAGATATGGGAGAGCTGGATCCGCGCCCGGTCCAGATCGATCGCCTTCTTGAAGGCCTTTTCCACTTCCGCGTTATGCTTCTGATCCATCATGTCGATGAAGTCGATAACGACCAGACCCCCGAGGTCGCGCAGTCTGAGTTGACGGGCGATCTCTTCCGCCGCCTCCATGTTTGTCTTGAAGGCGGTCTCCTCAACGTTCCGCTTGCTGGAGCCCCGGCCCGAATTCACGTCGATGGTGATCATCGCTTCGGTAGGGTTGATGATGAGGTAACCTCCGGATTTCAGCTCCACACGCTCCTGGTAAATAACCCGGATCTGATCCTCCAGCTGGAACTTGTCGAAAAGAGGGGTTTTCTCCTTGTCGAGTTTGATCACTTTGACGATGCGGGGGGCAACGGCCTTGCAGTAGGCCCGCATCTGCCGGAAGGTTTCCATGTCGTCGACCAGAATCTCCTCGATGTCCGGCGTAAAGTAATCCCGCAGCGAGCGGACGCCGAAGGCGCTTTCCTGATAGATCAGAGACGGCGCTGCGGTTTCGGATGAACGTTTCTGGATCTCCTTCCACAGCCGGGAGAGGTGCTGATAGTCGCGGGCCAGTTCCTGCTTGGTCCGGTTCATCCCGGCCGTCCGGACGATGAATCCGAGCCCGTCTTCGGTGGTGATCTGTTCGACAAGCTCCTTGAGTCTTTTCCGGTCCCCCTCATCCTCGATCTTCCGGGAGATGCCGCTGCTCTCCTTGTTCGGAAGGAGAACGAGGTATCTTCCCGGCAGGGAGATATAGGCGGTGAGGAGCGCGCCCTTCCGTTCGCTCACCTCGCGGAGGACCTGGACGAGAATCTCCTGCCCGGCCTTCAGCGTCGGCCTGCCTCCCTCGCGACCGACCATCTCGGTGAAGTTGTTGTAACTGACGTCCTTGAGCGGGAGAAAACCATCCTTTTTCCCGCCGTAGTTCACGAAGGCGGCCTGGAGACCCCGTTCCACCTTCATGACGACCCCTTTGTAAATGTTGCCGGTAATCGGTTCCTTCACGGCCATCTGGATGTTGAATTCGACCAGTTTGCCGTCCTCCACGATCGCCATGCGTTTCTGTTCCAGATGGACGGCATTGATCAGCATTTGTTTTTTCATAAAGATCCTTTCTATAAAAAGGCGGAGATATCGCCCTTTCCTGTTCTTATCACTTCGACCCCTTCGGAAAGGAGACTGACCACGCTGGACGGCTCCGCCGCGATGATCCCGCCGTCGATGATCATATCCACCCGCTTGCCGAAAAGCTCTTCGATCACCCGGGGATCGCTGAGGAGTTCACCTGCTTCGTCCTTGACGCTGGTGCTGATGACGGGAGAGCCCATCTCGGCGAGGAGGGCATGGCAGATCCGGTTGTCGGGGATCCGGATGCCGGTGGTCTGTCGTTTGGGGAGGATGATCTTGGGGACGATTCGGGAGGCCTCGAGAATAAAGGTATAGGGTCCGGGGAGGAGACGCTTCATGATCTTGTATGCCTCATCGGAGACCCGTGCGTAGCGGCTGATGTCCTTGAGATCGGAGCAGATGAAGCTCAAGGGCTGCTTCCGGTTGCGGCGCTGGATCTCGTATATTCTTTCGATTCCCCGCTTGTTGAACAGATCGCATCCCATCCCGTAAACCGTATCGGTCGGGTAGATGATGATCCCTCCGCCCTTGAGGACCTCCACCACCCTGCGGATCAAACGCATCTGCGGGTTCTGACTGTTGATGGCTACCAGCATCTCATCCCTGTCTCATATCGGAAAACATTCCCAAATATTAGCTTTACAATTTATCAGAAGCAGATACGATTATCAATAAAAGATCTTGTACCGAAATGCCAAAAAATGGCTTGACAAAGGATTTTGGTATAGTGTAGCTGCTTTCTTTATTTGGATCGTGGATTGACATCCCGAGAAACCGTGGCGGGATCAGCCCCCAGCGAAAAAGGGAGGATCACCCATAAAAAAGCCCGTGAGAGTGGGGATTGTGGGAGCCGGTTTTGCGGCCTCTTTTCACCTCCGTTCCTATCGTCAGGTGAAGGAAATCCCCGTAGAAATTGCCGCGATAGCCGGCAAGACCAGGGATCACGCCGAACAACTGGCCGGCCGCTACTCCATCCCCAAGGTTTATGACGACTACCGGTCCCTTCTCGCCGATCCTTCCATCGATGTGGTCGATCTCTGCGTTCCCAACGCCCTCCACCTTCCCCTGGTTCTGGAAACCGTCAAAGCGGGGAAGCACGTCATCTGCGAAAAGCCCCTCACAGGCTATTTCGGCCTGGGCGAGCCGGAGGGCGAGGTAGGCGCCGTATCGAAGCGGAAGATGCTCGAGAAGGTGAGGGCCGACCTTGCCGAGGTCAGCCGCGCCATGGCGGAGCACCCCGTCAAATTCTGCTATGCGGAGAACTGGATCTACGCGCCGGCCATCCGAAAAGCCCTGGAGATCATCGACCGCTGCGTGGCCACGGGATCGATTCTCGAGATCCGCGGGGAAGAATCGCACAGCGGGTCGCACTCGGAGTATTCGAAATCGTGGCGCTACGCCGGCGGAGGCGCCCTCGCCCGGCTGGGGGCCCATCCGATCGGAGCAGGGTTGTTCCTGAAGCACTTCGAAGGCCTGAAAAAAGCGGGCCGGCCGATCCTTCCCGTCGAGGTGTTCGCCGACGGGGTTGATCTCACCAAGACCCCCGCCTTTCGCACGGTCGAAAATTCTCCTCTGGTCACCGGCTGGAAGGATGTGGAGACCTGGGCCCAGGTGACCGTCACCTTTTCGGATGGGACCCGGGGGATCTTTTACGGCGCCGATAACCTGCTCGGCGGGATGGAATCGACCATGGACATCCGTCTCTCCAATGCCCGGCTGAAGCTCGACATCTGTCCGGTTCGCATCTGTCAGTTCTACACGGTCGATCCGGCCCCGGTCCGGGATGTCTACTTTAACGAAAAGCAGGAGACCAAGGCGGGATTCTCCTTCCCGAGCCCGGATGAAGAATGGACGCTCGGCTATCCCCATGAAATTCAGGACTTCATGGAGGCTGTCGCGCTCGACCGCCCCCCCCTGAGCGGCCTTGAGCTGGCCAAGCAGGTGGTGGAGGTGGTGTACGCAGGATATGTCTCCATGGAAGAAGGGTGTAAAGTCGTTCTGTCCCCGACCTAGCCAGTTGCGATTTCAACTCGGAGAAAAATCATGCACGAGGACCTTTTCCAGTTACCTGTCACGATCGGCGATGTGACGCTCCGCAACCCCTTTGTCGTCGGCTCGGGGCCGACGGTAAAGAACGTCGAACAGCTGGAGCTCATCGAGAAGTGCGGATGGGGGGCGGCCTCCACGAAGCAGACCTTTAACCCCCGGCCCTATATCAATTTCGATCCCCGGTATCGGTGGTTGAAGAAGGAGAAACTCCACATCTTCACGGCCGAGCGCCGGCTGGATATGGAAACCGGCCTGCGGCTCGTCGAAGCGGCGCGCAAGCGGTGCAAGGAATTGGTGATCATCGCCAACTTTTCCGATAACAGCGTCAATATCGAGGGATGGGAGGAGGGGGCACGGCGATTCGAGGCGGCGGGCGCCCAGATCCTGGAGCTCAACTTCTGCTGTCCCAACATGTCGTTCAGCGTCGATGTTTCCGACAAGCAGACCTCGGCCCCCCACCCCTCTTCGGGGGCGAGCATGGGGCAGGACGAAAACGCCGTGGCCCACGTCGTCCGGAATCTCCGGAAAGCGATCAGCATACCGATCATCGCCAAGCTCACGCCCGAAGGGGGCCGCATCGCAGAGGTTGCCAAAGCCGCCTTCGAAGCCGGCGCAAGCGCCGTCAGCAGCGTGGCGAACCGGCTGGGAATCCCGCCCGTCGATATCCGGCATTATCGGGATCCCATCTACAATCTCCAGGGCCAGAACACGATGGGCTGCATGTCGGGACCCTGGATCAAGCCCCTCTCCATGAGGGATGTCTTTGAAATTCGCAAACTGGTGGGGCCGGGTCCGCATATCAACGGCACCGGTGGGATCGCCTCCATGGAAGATGCGGTACAGATGATGATGTGCGGCGCCGACACCATCGGTGTGTGTACGGAAACGATGCTGCGGGGATTCGGTTTCCTGGAAAAATGGATGAAGTCCCTGAAGGCATACA
>JAMDBG010000073.1 GCA_023487865.1 Deltaproteobacteria bacterium
GCCTCCAGTTCGGCTATAGTTCGGTCATACTCATTGCAGCCGGCAGGATCGACGCGTAAAGCGCCCGCCCGGGGAGGTTGCGGCCGAGGAGATATGTGTTGGGGGCCTGCCGATTCAAGCACCCGGTCATGAGGATAAAATGAGCGAACAGGATATGAAAGAAAGAATCGGCCGGGTCGCGAACATGATCGCGGCGGCGAAACAGATTGTCGTCTTCACGGGCGCGGGAGTCAGCACGGAATCCGGTATACCCGATTTCCGCAGCCCCGGGGGCCTCTGGACCAGGTTCGACCCGGAAGATTTCACCATCGACAAGTTCCTTGCCAACCCGGAAACCCGCCACAAGCAGTGGCGCTTTCTTCTTTCCGGCGATCTGATCAAGGACGCCGACCCCAATGCCGCCCATAGAGCCATCGCCGAACTGGAGGCATTGGGCCGTCTGGACTGCATCATCACCCAGAACATCGACTATCTACACCAGAAAGCGGGAAACAATCCCGACCGGATCTACGAACTTCACGGCAACATGAAATGGATCCGTTGCCTGGACTGCGGGAATCGTTCCCCGCTCGAGGAGATCCTCAGGGAAAACAGGACGTCGGAAGAGATGCCGGCCTGCGGACGCTGCGGGGGCATCCTGAAGCCGGATGTGATCTTCTTCGGTGAAGCCCTTCCTGAGAAGACCCTGCAGGAGGCGACGCGGCGCGCGAACCACTGCGACCTCCTGATCGTCGTGGGCTCGTCGCTCGTCGTCTATCCGGCGGCCTACATGCCGCTCTACGCGAAGCAGTCCGGGGCGAAACTCGTCATCGTCAATCTGACCCCCACGCCGTCGGATCGGATCGCGGATGTGGTCATCCATGCCTCCGCGGGGGAAGTCATGGGACGGATCCTGGCCGAGGTCAAGCAGAGGCTCTCCGGATGTGTCTGATCCTGTTTGCCTGGAAGGTGCATAAGAATTTCCCGCTGATCCTGATCGCCAACCGGGACGAGTTTTATGAGCGGCCCGCGGCACCGGCCGCCTTCTGGGACGGTGCACCGGGTCTGCTGGCCGGCAGGGACCTGCAGGAGGGGGGAACATGGCTGGGAATCACGCGCCGGGGAAAGCTGGCGGCGCTCACCAATTACCGGGATCCGGCATCCTTGAAATCAAACGCCCCCTCGCGGGGACATCTGGTCAGCGATTACCTCCGCGGTCGCCAGACCCCGGAGAACTATCTGGCGCGGATTAAACCGAAGGCCGGACAGTACAACGGTTTCAACCTGCTGATCGGGGATGTTTCGGAACTCTTCTGCTTTTCGAACCGCAGCGGGCTGCATACGGTATCCGCCGGGATTCACGGCATGAGCAATCATCTTCTCGACACCCCCTGGCCGAAAGTGGAACGGGGAAAACGGGCCCTGAATGAGCTGATTGGCAGGAAAAGGAACCCCTCTCCGGAGGTGTTGCTCGCTCTGCTTGCCGACCGGTCGCGTCCGCCGGATGAGCAGCTTCCCATAACGGGTGTGGGGCTGGAATGGGAGAGGGTCCTTTCCCCGCTCTTTATCGAGAGCCGGGGCTATGGCACCCGCTCCTCGACCGTCCTGACCATCGACCGGGCAGGACGGGTGACTTTTGTCGAACGGGTTTTCAACGGCGGCGCCGATCCCTGGATGACGTCCCGCTTCGACTTCCCTATCGGCAAGACATGACGACCTTGTAAAAAGTCTCATCAACCTTTAAGATTTGGATTACTTCGTCAAAACCAGGAGCCTTAATTCATGGCAAGTCGTGAATATCCGGACCACCCCAGGGTCGGGGTGGGGGCGGTCGTTCTGTGGGAGGGGCGGGTTCTCCTCGTCCGGCGGGGAGTGGCGCCCGCCAACGGTCTGTGGGCCATTCCCGGCGGCGCCCTCGAACTGGGAGAGACGCTCAAGGAAGCCGCGGAGCGGGAGATCCTCGAAGAGACGGGAATCACCATCCGCGCCGGAGAGCCGGTTTTTACCTGTGATGTCCTGGTGCGGGACGACGACGGCCGGATCCGCTTCCATTATGTGATTGTCGATTTGGCAGCGGTCTATACGGGTGGCGAGGTCGTGGGGGGCGATGACGCCCTGGAGGCCCGCTGGGTTGCACCCGAGGAATTGCCGGCGCTCTCCGCCACCAAAACCACGCTGAAGTTGCTTCGGCAGATCGGCTTCCTTCCCCCTCCCGACCAGCCGGGTGAATGACATCTTGAAATACAAAGGCCGTCAACAAGCGACGACCTCACAAAATATCATAAAAAGTGTCTTGAATTGGGACAGCGGGATGAAGCTTCAGCGCGGCATTCGGACTTTTTCCGCAGCTGTTACCTATACCGAAAAAAGGATCTGCGAGTGAGGGTACAGGCGCTCCAGAATCGCACGGATCCCTCTCTGCTCGGCTTCGCTCTCGACCGGCTCGACAAGGGTCACCGGAACGCCGCTTTCCGTAAGCCGGTGTTTCCAGGCGACACAATAGCCGGGGATGTTGACAAATCGGCAGCCCTGTGTGCCGCAGCAGGAACTCTCGACGCCGGCGATCCCGACGACATAAATCAGCTCCCGGTTGCGGTGCGCAATCCGCCCTTCCTCGACGATCGTGTAATACCCGGCGATGAACCGGATTACGGTTCCCGGCTCCTGGTGCAGGTATTCCGGCACAGCCCCACCCCTCCTTACGGCTATTTACCGACACAAAAATTGGCGAAGATCCGGTCGAGGACCTCTTCCGACGTCGTCCGGCCGGTGATCTCTCCGAGCGAATCCAGGGCTTCACGGACCTCCAGGGCGGCGAGTTCGGATGGAAGGCCGTCGTACAAACCCTTCCGGGCGCGTCCGAGGCATTCGGCCGCCTTCTCCAGAGCGACCTTATGGCGGAGATCAGCGATGCTCTCCGCCGGCATTTCCTCCGCGGGTGTGGCGAGAATCATCTCGTGAATCGCCTCAGTGAGACGGTCGATGCCGTCCCCGTATTTTGCGGAGATCCGGACGGTGGCCGGCGTCCCTTCGGGAAGAAGGTCCCGAAGCATTTTCTCATCCAGTTGTTGCGGGAGGTCGGATTTATTGATGACCGGTATCAACAGTCTGGCCTGCATTTGCACCAATACCTCCCGATCAACGGGCGTCAGCGCCATGCTGCCGTCGAGGAGGAGAAGGACCACATCGGCTGTGACAAGGCGCTCCCAGAGGAGGTCGATTCCCTCTTTTTCAATGGAGTTTTCCGGGTCGTGGATACCGGCGGTGTCGGTCAGTCGGACGGGTATCCCGCCGATGTTGACTGTCTCTTCGATGAAATCGCGTGTCGTCCCCGGAATCGGGTTGACGATCGCCCGTTTCTCACCCAGGATGCGGTTCAAAAGGCTCGATTTACCGACATTCGGCCGGCCGGCGATGACGACGCTGATCCCTTCCCGGATGAGCCGGCCGCGCCGGTAGGTTGCCGCGAGGGAGTGAAGGTCGTCGATGACTGCCTGGAATGCAGGGAGGTTGGTTCCGGTCGCTTCGACTACACCGTCGTCCTCTGCGAAGTCGATAGCGGCCTCTATGCCGGCCAGAAGATTGATGACGGCGTTTCGGATCGCCTCGATCCGTCCGGAGAGTTTTCCCATCCGGCGGTTGACTGCGGCGGCTGCTCCCTCGGGAGTCTTCGCCGTGATCATGTCGAGAACGGCCTCGGCCTGGGAGAGATCGAGGCGGCCGTTCAGGAAGGCCCGCTTTGTGAATTCTCCTCGCGCGGCGGGACGAGCCCCTGCCTGAACGACCTCGGCAAGGACGGTCCGGAGGATCATCGGACCTCCGTGACAGTTGATCTCGAGTGTGTCCTCGCCGGTGTACGTGTGGGGTCCCTTCATCAGGGTGACAAGGACATCGTCGAGGACGGCCCCCGTCTCCGGGGCTACGATCTCGCCATGGTAGAGATGATGGGAAAGGAAGGCTTCAAGGGGTCGTGCCGCTCGGAAGAGGCGCCGGGCAATCCCTTCTGCGGCCGTCCCGCTGATCCGTATCACACCGATCCCCCCGATGCCGGGCGGCGTCGCAATGGCGGCTATCGTGTCCCTGCCGATCATGGGATCAGGGTCTCCCTTCGTCGGGTTGCGCCTTCAGACGTCGGCGTTTTCCGGTCCCCTGCGGGCAGGCAGGATCAGGATCTTACGGTACTCCCCCTCGCCGCGGCTTTTGGTCGTGAGGGTCGCGTCGTTCTGAATGGCCAGGTGGATGATGCGGCGGTCGTGGGCGTTCATGTGCCCGACCGTCACCGGTTTTCGCGTCTTCTTCACCTTTTCGCCGAGTTTCATCGCCATGGCGACAAGGGATTCCTCCCGCCTTTCGCGGTAATCCTCCGTGTCGATGACGATCATCTTGTGGCCGTTGACGGAGTGGTGCACCGCCTTGTTGACGATATACTGGATCGCGTCCAGGTTCTGTCCCCTTTTTCCGATGAGGAGGCCGCTCCCGTCCCCCTTGATATTGAGGATGATCGCCTCCTCCGTCTCCTCCACGGCCACAGGCGAATCAATCTGCATCCGCGTCAGGATACCATCGAGAATCCTTTTCGCTTTTTCTTTCGCGGGCTCACCGTCTCCGCCGGTCATGGAGAGCACCGGTCGGGCTGCGGGAGCGGGGGGGATGGCCGTTTTGTCCTGGGCTTCCGGAACCCTGACCGACTTGCGCCTCGCTGCCGGTTCGGACGTATGAACCGGCAGCTGGTGGGTTTTCGGCCTGACCACCGGACGGGTGAAAGGGGCGTCAAGCATCATGTCGATGGTCAGTAGGTTCGCCCGGATCAGGGCCTTCTTTGCCCCTATCCCGAGAAATCCGGGAGATCCTTCGGAAATGATCTCGATATTGAGTTTCTCCCGGGGAACCTGAAACGCACTGCAGGCATTTTCTATGGCTTCATCGATAGATTTACCTTCGATTTCCATTACTTCCATTTCCACTGTCCTTTGTCGTTGTTCATGAATTATGATGGTTGCCTGTTGATGTACACCTGCTGTCCGATACTGATCACGTTGTTGAACAGCCAGTAGATCACCAGCCCCGACGGGAAATTGAGGAACATGAACGTGAAGATGATCGGCATGAACAGCATGATCTTGGCCTGCATGGGATCGGCGCCGGTAGGAGTCATCTTCTGCTGGATGAACATGGTGGCTCCCATGACAATCGGCGTGATGTAATAGGGGTCTTTCGCCGAGAGGTCCTGAATCCACCAGAAGAAGGGGGAGTGACGCAGTTCGATCGCATAGAGCAGTGCCTTATAGAGGCCGAAGAAGACGGGGATCTGCACAACCATCGGCAGACACCCGCCCAGGGGATTCACCTTGTGTGTCTTGTAAAGGGCCATCGATTCCTGGCTGAGCTTTGTCTTGTCGTCCTTGTATTTCTCTCGCAGGGCGGCCATCTTCGGCTGAAGCTTCTGCATCTCCTTCATCGACTTGTAGCTCTTGTTGCCCAGGGGCCAGAAGATCAGTTTGATCAGGATCGTCAGGATGATGATCGCTATTCCGTAGTTGTGGACATAACCGTAGAGGAACTTCAGGGCGATGAGCAGGGGCATGGCCAGCCACTTGAGCCAGTCGCCGAAATCGATCGCATTCTCCAGGCCGATGTTCTGGGCCTTCATGATGGTATAGTCCTTGGGACCCAGATAGAGAGAATAGCTGAACACGCCGGGCTGCCCCGGGGGGATCACGTTCTTCGGCCCTTTGAGTCCGACTGCAACGAGATTGCTGCTGTCCTTGGACATTCTGAAACTCGTCAACGACGGATTCTGCGGGATCAGCGCGGCGATGAAGTATTTACTCTCGAATCCTCCCCAGGAGACGTCCGGACCGAGGAGTTTCTCCGCCTCCAGTTTACTGACCTCAGGGCGGTCGATATTCTTGGCGATATAGGAGACGGGGCCGTCATGACCATAACTGTCCACGGGTGCGGCAGGATCGACGTACTGATACCAGGTAAGGCCGCCGTTCTGATTCAGGGGGACGCCTGCGAGGTTGTGGACCCGGAGCTCCAGAGTGATGCTGAACTTGTCCGGATGGAAGGTAAAGATCTTGTCGATCCGCAGCTCCCCCGGATAGGTCTGGGTAAAGGTCAGTTTTCTGGGTTCATTGCCCCGTGTCATATCCAGCGTGCTGCTGTCCGCCTGGTAGAATCCATCTTCGGGAATATTCACGGTCGAATCGGGAAAAGAGACGGAAAGCGGCTGGGGCATCCCCTTTGCAACATGAACGAGTTCGACGGGCCGGGACTGCCCTTCGGGTTTCGGCTTTCCCTGCCCGATCAGGCGATAGAAGATATCGACCAGGTCCTCGTCGTTCTCAAGGGCGGTCTTATACTGTTTGAGCTGAAAGGATTTCAGGGCGGCGCCCCGCGTGGTGAATATGGCCCGGTAAAGGGGGGTTTCCACGACAACATCCCGCTCCGTCCCGGCGGGGGCAGACACCGCCGCCAGTCGGCCGGTCAAGGCAGGCTGAATCGCGGCGGCAGGCAAAACCGCCTTTTCCGCTGTCGCTGCCGCCGGTTTTGCCTGCGTTTGCGGGGCGACCGTTGTTTCCTGCCGGGTCGGCGCCGGTTGCGTCTTGACAGGCGGCTTAACGAAAAACGTCTGATACACGAATAACACCGCCAGCGAGAGGACAACGGCGAGAAGGGTTCTCTTGTCCATTTACTACCTCCAAAATAACATAATTTTTACTTCACCGGGTCGTAACCGCCTGGGTGCCAGGGGTGACAGCGCAGAAGACGCAACAGGGCCAAGGCGGATCCCCGGAAGGGGCCATAGCGTCTTATCGCGTCTATCGCAAATTCTGAACAGGTCGGATAGAAACGGCAACAGGGCAGCAAAAAAGGGGAAATGCACACCTGGTAGGCACGGACCAGAACGATAAAAAATTTTGCCAGTATTTTTATGAAGAGGTTTTCAGGCATCGTTTCTATTGATCAGGCGACTCTCCAGCTCGGCACACACGCTGTTGTAAGTAAGCGGCAATATCCCTCTTTTTGCTATGATCACGATGTCCTGAGCGGCTGGAAGCCGGGATTTGTTCAATCTGAAAAACTCACGCAATAGCCGTTTGATCCTGTTTCTCTGTACCGCATTCCCTGCCTTTTTGCTGACCGTCGTGCCCAGTCTTCTGATTCCCGATGGGTTTCGGCACGTGATGATAGTGAAGTGTTGCGAATGACTACGGGCCCCCTCTGCGTAGATCCTCAAATAATCTTGCCTTTTTCTTATGCGCTCATCTTTGCTGAAGGCTCGGGTCTCAGACGTTTTTCGCCCCTTTCCCGGGGCCTAGACGACCTCCGTTTGGCCCGTCCATGTGACGACTTATACGGTCAGTCTCTTTCTTCCCTTCGCCCGCCTCCTGCTGAGGACGGCTCGGCCGCCTTTCGTGGCCATTCGGACGAGGAAGCCATGGGTTCGCTTCATCTTTGTGTTGCTGAAATTCGTCAATGTCTTT
>JAMDBG010000063.1:0-30945 GCA_023487865.1 Deltaproteobacteria bacterium
GGCGATGGCGATCAACCGTTCGTCCGGATCCTCGGGAAACGCTCCGAGCTCCGAGGCCACGTACAGGGGCGTGTCGATCCCCAGGATCGCTGCCAGTCTCTTCACTCCGAAGATATTAAGCGGGGCAAGCATCTCCCAGGTTGGCGACAGAATCTCCTCGATCAGAGGGGCGAGGTCGCCCCAGAACGGGGCTTTCCGATAATTGGAAGCGATGGCCTGCCGCTGTTTATGTTGCCAACGCTCCCGGTTGTTGACGGCAACCTCGTTGATCCGTTGCGGGAATCGATACGTCACCGGCACGGTGAGCCACTGCCGGCCGTCGGCCGTCTTGATCCGGTTGCGGTTCTGCCACTCGTTCTTCTTGTATTGGACCGTGTCGAGCAGGACGAAAACGTCGGCGCGGTCGATTTTTGCGAAATAACCGAGCCACGGCAGATACTGAGGCTGATGAACGCCGACGATCATTTCTTGGCAAAGCTGACAAAGATCGGGTTTGAGACGATGGCCCCCTGTCCGGTCACGTCCATGCGGTAGTAGATTTTTTCTCCCGGCTTCTCCAGAACGTCGGTATAATCGATGCGCAAGGGCAGGGTCCCCTTGAATGTCTGGATGAGCGTCCCGGAGCGGATCAGCCGCACCAGGACCGGCCCCTTTTCTTCCGGGGGGCCGGAAACAGTGATCCGAATACGGGGGTTGCGCTCTACCAGGAGTTCTTCGCCGGCAATCATCCGCGGAGCTGCATCCAATTCGGCAGCGGATACGGAAAACTCATCGAGTCTCGGAACTTTGGGGAATTTCCCCCGACAGGCGTACATCTTGCCGTTCCTCAGGGCCGAAAGAACCGCTTGAGGGGATCGCTCGGTAAGGAGAAGCACGGTCTGAAAGTCGCCTAAGCCCTGATTACCCTCTCCCTCCCGATGGAAGTCCGCCGTGGCGATCCCCCAGGGGGGGCGTTCGCGTAATCCCCGGCAATATTCCATCAGGGTCATGTCCCATACTTTTCCCGGTTCCGTCAGGGTGATTGTATCCCCGTAAAGAGCCGCAAAACCCGTGTAATTCTTAGTTTCCAGAAGCATCTCCGGGTAGGGAAGCGTCTTGACCTGAATGGCTCCCAGCGTCCTTACTCCTGAGCGGGTTTCCGGGTAGTTCCAGAAAGTAAGACCGCCCTTCTGGCTCACCGAGTCGATGAATAGCTGATACGGTGCCGCTCCCTGCCCGCCATGATAGGCATCGAAAAAAGAGGGACTGGCTAATACGATATTGGCGAAAAATCCGGCGCTGACGACAGCCAGGACCACCCCGGAAAGACGCCACCCGGGTATGAACAGGAAGTAAAGGGCAATGAGAAAGGCTCCGCCGAAAGCCGCAAGCGCCGGCAGTGCGGCCCTCAGAGCGCTTACGGAGAAGCCGTTGTGCAAAACGGGCAGGGTTTGGTAGTCTCCCGGTCTTTCCAGCCCCATCGCCAGGATCCGCCGTTCATGATCGTTGGCGGTCAAATTCCCGGCAAACAGGTTTCCCGTCCAGTAATAAAAGGGGGCGCTCTCCGTGCCCGGGATGAGGATCACATCCGGATACGCTTTGCGGATAGAGGCGATGGTCTGAAGGTAGGTGTTGATACCCGACCGAGCGATCGAGTTCCTCTCCTCCCGTTTCTTGATGATATTTCGAAAGGGCGGCAGGCCGTATTCGATTACCATGCGATCATGATCATTGAGGAAGATCACCCGGAATCCCTTCTTGACGGCCATTTTCACGAGGGTTTCAGGGTCGTAGGCGCCGTCGCTGAAAGTGGTGCGCAGATCCATCAGGGCCGGCACCTGCTCGTAGGCGCCGGCCGGTGTGACGAAAAAGATCCCTGTCACAACAACAAGGGCCAGCAGGATCAACAGGGAATGAGCGCCTCGCCGGAAATGCACCGCTTGAGTTTGTTTGTGCGAACTAGTCATCTTCCGATCTCCGATTTGCGTACCCGAATCACCTTCCCTACTCACCGTTTCACTATATGGTTTTTGTCAGCAATTTTCCATATAGATGATCAATCATTTTTATCATCTCATCCGAACTGTACCGGGGCGCGACCGGCCGGCCGGCATCTCCCATCCGGCAACGCCCTTCCGGATCACCGCATAGACGGCCAATTGCCTCGACCCAGGCCGCAACGTCCCCGACCGGAACGAGGACGCCGTTTTCTCCATGCAGCACGATGTCCTTTATCCCACCGACATCGCTGGCCACGATCGGCTTCCCCATCGCCATCGCTTCCACCAGGACTTTGCCCATTCCTTCGCTGAGCGAGGGGAGGCAAAAGATATCGAAGGCGGCCATAACGCCGGCGACATCGGTGCGCCAGCCCAAGAAGCGGACATTTCCCGCGATACCTAGGTCGATGGTCATTTGTTCCAATTTCTGACGCAGCTCGCCCTCTCCCAGGAGGATGAGGAAGAGATCGCGACCACGACGGATGAGTTCAGATGCCGCCCGGATGAGCACATCCTGACCCTTAATGGCGGTCAGTCGGCCCGCGGTTCCGATGACGATCTTCTCCGGCGGTATACCAAGCGCTGCTTTGGCTTCTCCCATTTGCAACCTATCGGAAAGGAAAAGCCCCAGATCGACACCGCTGTGGATGACGATGAATTTCCGCTCTGGGGCTATGCGGAGGTTCAGATGATCCTCCCGCTCCTGCGGGGTGAGGGTGATGATCGCGTCGGTGATGAGTGCCGTCGCCTTTTCCAGCCAGATAAACAGACGGGTTTGCAACGGGCCGAAATATCCCCAGAAAACATGACCGTGCGGGGTGTGGACGATGACGGGAACCCGGCAGAGCAACGCCGCCCACCTCCCCAGGATGCCCGCCTTGGAGGTGTGGGTATGGACGATATGCGGCCGCTCATGCCGGATGACCCGGAGCAGTGCGCAAAAGGCGATCAGGTCGGAAACGGGCCGGAGATTCCGCAGGAGATGGCGGACGGTGATCACCCGGATGTGATCCTTGCGAACAGTGTCAATATTGGCTTGTGCCGCTCGGATTTCCGGATCTCCTGAACACCCGGAAGGAGAGGGCCCTTTGATTAGGAGCACTTCATAGCGGTTCTTGTCCAGGCCGCAGACGGTGAGAAAGGTGTTTTCCGCCGATCCCCCCTTATCGAAGCGGGTGATGACGTGGACGACCTTGATCTTACATTGTGGAATCATACCAGGCCTGAAAGGCGATCAGGTTCCAGATCTGCCAGGCGGTGTCACGCCTGCCGTGCATCAGCTCGGCAACGAGGTTCTCGATGAACGGGCAATGAAAGATCCCCTGCCGCTCGATCCGCTCCCGTGCCAGGTAGGTGGTAATCAGGTGATGAAGATCGGTCTTCAGCCATCTGCTGACGGGCATCTCGAACCCCCATTTGGGCCGGTTGTGCAGGGAGCGGGGCAGGATCTCCTTGAAGGTTTCGATGAAGATGTATTTGCCGCGGCTGTGCCGGATCTTCCACTCGCCCCCGATCCGGAAGGCTAGTTCGCAGACCCGGCGGTCGAGGAGGGGAACCCGGACCTCCAGGGGATGGCGCATGCTCATCATGTCCACCTTCCAGAGCATGTCGGCAGGGAGCGAGATCGTCAGGTCGGTGTAGAGCATCCGGTTAACAGGATCGGTCAGCAACCGTTCCAGGGCCGCGGCAAACAATCCCGGCGCCGCCGGATTGCCTGCCCGATACCCATCCGCAAGGAGGGCTTTTCTACTCTCCTGACCGAAAAGTTCATTCCAGGCCAGGACCCGCGCCGCGAAGGTTTCTTTCGCCCCACGGATGAATTTCTTGATCCTCCGGATCCGTTCGGTGTGCGGGTTATCCCGGGAGTCGGGAAGCCGGCGGAGTATCGGTTCGAGAAGGCCCGCCCTGAGGAGACGGGGAATGAGGCGATACCGACGGTACAACGCCTCGCCCCGGTACATCCGGTAGCCCGCGAAGAGCTCATCGCCGCCATCTCCGGAGAGGGCGACGGTGACGTCCCGGGCGGTTTCACGGGCGACCACGTAGGTGGGGACGGCGGAGGAATCGCCGAACGGCTCGTCGAGGGACGACAGGACGTCAGGGATCGTGTCGATGATCGCCCGTGAGCTCAACATGATCTCGTGATGGTCCGTCCCGTGGAAAGCGGCAACCTCGCGGGCGTAGGCGGTTTCATCGTACATCGGCATATCCGTATAGCCGATGGCGTAGGTCTTCACCGGCCGGGAGGCATTTCGCGCCATCAGCCCCACGATGACGCTCGAATCGATCCCCCCGCTCAGGAAGGCCCCCAGCGGGACATCGGCAACCATCTGGCCGCGGACGGCCTCCTCCAAGGTAGCGAAGAGAGTCGCCTTCATCCCTTCAACATCTTGGTCATCTGGCCCATCTGCGGGGGGCACGGCAGGGATATCCCAGAACTTTTCCTCCTTGAGGATGCCGTTATGAACCGTCAGGAGGTGTCCAGGACGGAGTTTCCGAATATTCTTGAAGATAGTCCAGGGGGCGGGGATGTAATTCAGGCTGAGATAGAGGTCCAGTGCCTCCAGATCGATCTCTCTGTGGACTGTCGGATCAGCGAGGAGGGCCTTGATCTCCGAGGCGAAGAGGAAATTCTTGCCGTCCCAGGAATAGACAAGCGGCTTGATACCGACGTGGTCGCGGGCCAGAACAAGTGTTTGTGTCTTTTCCGACCAGAGGGCCAGGGAGAACATCCCGTTGAGTCGGGCGATACCGGCCGATCCCTCCTCCTCAAATAGGTGGATGATCACCTCGCTGTCGGTCCGGGAGGCAAACCGATGGCCTTTTTTCTGCAGCTCCACCCTCAACGCAATGAAATTGTAGATCTCCCCATTGAAAACCATCCAGAGGGACTTGTCCTCGTTGGACATGGGCTGCCGACCGGCCTCCGTCAGGTCGATAATGCTCAGCCTCCGGTGGCCGAGACCGCAGGCGATATTCCCATGCTGACGCTGGTAGAGACCCGAATCGTTGGGCCCGCGATGGGCCAGCCGGTCGGTCATCCGTCTGAGGAGATCCTCCTCGACCGGCGTACCAGTGAAATCAAGTTTTCCGCAGATGCCGCACATAATTAATTCATTTCCGATCCCGATCCCTGGAACTGAACCTGACAATCCTGTGAGGCGCAGAGAAATAACGCATACCTTCCTCCCGGGGATACTCGCCGACTTTCCGATAGAGAACAGATTTCGCTCATATTTCGTTGATTATGTTTGATAACGTAAAATATCTTTCGCTTTTTTTAAGTAGCACGGCAGTGCTCTTTCGAGATAAGAATTTGTCGCCAAACAGGTTCAAATCTTGAAAGGAGGACACTGCCGTGAAGAAGGATTGTACACCGGAGCGAGAAAAAGTCATCAAGATAAATGAGGAGGCGATCAGGGATCATCTGGGGAAGCTGGTACGGAGCACGGTTGAGGAGACGCTCAACGGGATGCTGGATGCGGAAGCGAATCGGTTGTGCAACGCCGAGAAGTACCAGAGGAGCGGCACCCGGATTGATACCCGGGCGGGGCATTATCAGCGGAAGCTGCATACGCGGGCAGGCGAGGTGACGTTGAAGGTTCCGAAGCTTCGGCAACAGACATTCGAGACAGCGATCATCGAGCGATATCGGAGACGGGAGGCGTCGGTTGAGGAAGCCTTGATCGAGATGTACCTGGCAGGCGTATCGGTCCGCCGGGTGGAGGGTATAACCGAGGCCTTGTGGGGGACGAAGGTGAGTCCCGGCACGATCAGCAACCTCAATAAGAAGGTCTACGAGAAGATCGAGGCTTGGCGAAGCCGACCCATCGAAGGGACGATTCCGTATGTTTATCTGGATGGGATCGTGCTGAAGCGATCCTGGGCAGGTGAGGTCAGCAATGTGTCGGTGCTGGTGGCCATTGGGGTCAATGAAGAAGGTCATCGCAGGATTCTGGGCATCTGCGAGGGAGCAAAGGAGGACAAGGCCGGCTGGTCGAACTTCTTGCGTCATCTGAAGGAGCGAGGGCTGAACGGGGTACGTCTTTTCATCACCGATGCCTGCATGGGCCTGGTAGAGTCCCTGGGGGAGTTCTATCCCGAAGCGAAGTGGCAGCGCTGCATCGTGCATTTTTACCGCAATGTCCTGAGTGTCGTTCCGACGAGGTTGATGCTGGACGTTGCCACGATGCTCAAGGCGATCCATGCCTCTGAAGACTTGGCAGCGGCAATGGAGAAGGCAGAGGCCGTCTGCATCAAACTGAAGGGCCTGAAGCTCAAGGAAGCAGCGAAGAAGATCCAGGAATCGATCGGGGAGACGTTCACGTACTATGCATTCCCCCGCGAGCATCGGGTCCGGATCAGGCCGAACAATGCCCTTGAGCGGATCATGCGGGGAGACGTTTGCACAACTCGAGGTGTCATTCTCGCCTTTTCGGTGAGTCTCTGTGATAAATTTCTGATTATTCAAAGGCAACATGTTGATATTATTAATTATAACTTGACTTTCCTTCACTTTTATGCCATATTCCTTCCAAATTCACCCCTTTGGAGGAACTATGAGATTCAAGAAAACATCCCACCTCTCCTTCGCCGACATCGCCGTTTTCAACTCGATGAATCGTAACCGGGCCACCCATAGAATGGATCAGATCAGCGCTCTGGTCAACTGGGCCAGGATCGAAAGCCTGGTGGTCAGAGACTATCCCGTCGGCAAGAGCGCCGAAGGGAACGATGCTTACCATCCCCTCCTGCTGCTGAAATGTCTGCTTTTGCAGCAGTGGTTCCATATCGATTCCGATCCCGAGTTGGAAACACAGATCAACGACCGGATCTCCTTCAAGAAGTTCCTGGGGTTGCCCATGGATGAACTCGCACCCGATCACAGCACCTTCTCCCGCTTCAGAAGCCGTCTGTCCAAGGACGCCATGAAAGCGATCAACCATGAACTCCTGTCTCAATTTGCCTCCCGAGGATTATCCATCAATGAAGGCATTGCCATCGACGCCCGCCTGGTACAGTCTGCCAGCCACCCCATCAGCGAGGACAAGCTGAAAGAAGAAAGGAACAAACGAGAGACGCCGGAGGGCTGTTTGAATAAGCTGGGAAAGCCGATGAAGTTTTCCCGCGATCTGGATTCCGACTGGACTGTGAGAAACAATGTCCCCCATTTTGGACTTAAGGAGCATGCCTCCGTGGATACGCGTTATGGTTTTGTCTTGGCCACGGAAATGACCCCGGCCTCCTTCCATGACAGCCCTTATCTCCCCCTCTGTGTCGCCGGCAGTTGTCACACCCGGACTCCCATAAAGAAGGTCTTTGCCGACAAAGGGTATTTTGGAGAAAAGAACCGCGAGTTTCTCAGTTTGAACCGGATCCAGGACGGCATCATGAGAAAAGCGACAAGGGGTGCCCGACTGACCCCCTATGAGAGAGAGCGGAACAAGGCCATCGCCAAGCTCCGGTACATTGTTGAACAGTATTTCGGCATCAGCCATCTTTACCATCATGCTCATCGGGCCAGGTTCACTAGATTAATCATCAATGCAATGGACGCCCTGTTCAGGCAGTTGGCCTTCAACCTCTTCCGAGGGACGAAGGTGGTGACATAGGAAGGGAGGTGGCGTCTTATATGAGCACGGGATGATATCAGTGGTGGCCAAATCCGCTCGGTGCAGGGAGGTAAATATGAATTCATCTTGATGCACATGGGATCCAAGGGGTCACTCTGACGCCCGTATCAGCATTGCTCCTCAAAATTTTTGGTGAAAATCCATCCCCTACCAAAATCAACCGTTTTTCAAAGGTCTCACCGTTTTTCAAAGGTCTCGCGGGAGATTCGGAGGCGTACCAGAGTCGTGGGTGCGTTTCCTGACGGTCACTCGGCGCTGATGCTCTGCGCGGCCCGGCTCCGTCACGTGGCCGGGACTCAGTGGGGTTCGAAACGGTATCTGAACATGGATCTGATGCGAGATCAGGACATCGACAAGGCTTTGGGGTTAGCGGAGGCCGTATAAACCAGACTGAAAGGGCACTGCTGAAAAAAGCGAAAAACTCTTGACACTACCTTATGTTTCTTGAGAAGAGGTGTTCCGTCGCGTCAACATTCATGTCCCAGGAGTAGTATTGTTCTGCAAAACTACGACAACGTCGAGAATCAAGATGCCATTGATCCGGTTGATTCCGATATTTTCTACAGGTATCAATTATCAACTGGGAAATCGCGTCGGGGGAAGTATCCTGGAAGAGGAATCGACCATCGAACCGGCTCAGGATTTCCTGTGTGCCACCTACCGGCGTCCCGAGCACGGGGGTGCCGCATGCAAGCGCCTCAAGCGTCACCAAACCAAAACCCTCTAATTCCAAAGTCGGCAGAATGAACACATCCGCCGACCGATAGTAATCGGGAAGAGCCTCCTCGGAGATGAATCCAGTAAAGTGGATGTGATGTTCAAGCCCCATTTCCCGGCTTAACTCAACGAGGCTTTCTTTTAGAGGACCGGTTCCTCCCAAGACGAGATATACATTCGGTATTTTTAACACAACGGCCTTGAAGGCTCGGATCAGGCGATCCAATCCCATTCTGGAGACGAGATTTCTCACTGAAAAGAGAATGAATTTATCCGTGGGGATATTCAGTCGTCTTCTTATTTGCAGTCTGTCAACCGCTGGTGTGAATCGCTCCAGATCAACCCCGCCCGGAATGACAACCATATTGTCCGGTTCAAGTCCGTAAGCGCGTCTCAATTTTTCTATGGTAAATGCGCTCAATGTGATGATCATATTCGCTCTATCCAGAACTTTCTTCTCGATCAATCTCCGACCCTGAACATTCAGATGGTACTGCATACGTTCAAGGAGCGTCTGAGGTTTCGGATTCCGGGATATGTATTCTTCAGATGAAAGAGAGTGACAGGTGTAGATTTTATTAATGCTTCTACCCTTAGGTGATTGGATGACGCCGAGAGCGGAAAATGGCTGATGGAAGTTGATACGATCGAAAGGATGTTCTTGCTGCAGCTTCTCGAACAATTCCCGACTGTTTTGTTGAGTAGATCTCAGAAACGCCAGCGGATTTCTCAGGTCGACGCAGTATCGCCATTCAGCAACCTTTTGGATAAGTTCATGATCCGAATCGTGTTCTGGCAGTCTGCGCGTCAGGATATGGACGCTGTGTCCCTTCCGCGCCAGGCGCGTACTCTGTTCATAGAGGACCCGTTCAGCCCCTCCGATGACTTTTGAGATGGAAACATCCGAAACAAAGAGAATAATCAAATTATATCCTTTTTTGACATGGGGTGATGACGGATTCGAGCGCCTTTATCCTAAATATTGTCAAAATTTTTCAATGTAATGGCAACTTGCCCGAAGCATAGACCGCTTCGCAAAGAAATTGAAGATATGTTACCTTCAATGTCCAGATTGTGCACCTGCTCGCTTTTTCCGGTTGATTCTGTACCACAGGGAAACAATACCGACCTGCCAGGGCCATTCCGCAAGCGAGGCGCATAACAAAACTCTGGCCCTTCTTGCCTGTCCATTCATAAGCGCTACCTCAGCCAGGTTTCTATAAGCGTCAGCCTGAATCGGACGCCGATGTCTGGCTATTGCCTCCAGTTGCGCTGGATACATCTTTTTCAGTTTCCGGTTCAAATGTAAACGGGACAGGTAAACTATCGCTTTACTGCTACCCGTGCCGAGTGAACCCGGGTGTGCATATATTTCACACAGGATCTCGTCCAAATAGCCGATATTAAAATGCGATGCAATTCGCACATAAAGATCGTAATCCTCTAACACCCGTAAGTTTTCGTCGAAACCACCCACCGTTTCAATAACAGTTTTATCAAATAAAAAAACATTGGTTCCCAGCAAATAACCCTTGAGGGCGAAAAGAAACACATCACCCTGCACCCTTAAATGCGCAAGAGTATTTTTCGGTTCATCCCCTCTGCGGATTTGAACTCCCCGCTCATTCATCCAGGCCCAGTTTGAGTAACACCACTTGTATTCCGGATAAGATCTGAGAAAGGTAAGTTTTTTAGCGATATTGTCCTTACAATAACGGTCGTCGGCGTCTAAAAAGGCGATGTAATCACCTTTTGCTTCAACTATACCCCTGTTGCGAGCTGCGGACGCTCCGGTATTTTTCTGGTATATGACCTTAATCCGCGATCTGAAAGAAGCCAGAATTTCTGCAGTATTGTCAGTCGAACCATCGTCAACTACAATTACCTCGACATTATGATAGGTTTGAACAAGTGCACTCTCAATTGCCCTGCGCACATATTGACCATAATTAAAGGTGGGAATAATTACGCTGACCAGCGGCCATGTTTCTTCTCGGTTGGCCTCAGCGGATGAAGAAGACATTGCACAACTCTATCCTTTCATGATGGCTCAGCGGAACAAGCCGTCCGTTCATATTCGCTTTGAATCCTCGAAAGCGAAATCCCTCCATGTTACTGATGAGTTCATGAGGAGTGAGGCCAGCTTCCTTAAGACACACTCGGGAAATCTCCATCATTACCAGAAGGTCTTGGTTTAGGTTCAAAATGTTGCCTGCACCCTTGATTATTTCATTTTCATAGCCCTCCGCATCAATTTTAAGCACATTGACCCGCTTGATATTTTCTTTTTCACAGAAGTCATCCAATCGAACAATCCCCACACGGCAAGAAGTTTGCTCGCGAATTTCCCCACGTCCGGAAGAAAGCCGAAGTAATGAACCCTCCCCTGAGTTTCTCCCTTTGGCAGCATAAAACTCCGTCTCTCCGCTTAAATTGCCCACCGCTTTATTAATCAGGCTGATATTTTCGAACTTATTCAGATCGACGTTTCTCTTAAGTCTTTTAAAAATAATTTCACCTGGCTCAAAAGAGTATACCCTGCCCGCCGGGCCCACCAAATTGGCTGCTAGCAGACTATACTGTCCGACGTTAGCACCGATGTCAAAAAAGACACCCCCAAAAGGGACCATTTTTCTTAGAGCTTTAACGTCCTCAATTTCATAATACTGGTAACTGTATATTGCTTGCTGAATGAAATCCGACAAATCCAGATCAAATATTAGTCCGTCACTGTTTCGAAAAGTGACATACCGGGGAGAGTGCCCGACCACTCCAAGACGAAGATAGGTTTTAAGTAGATTGCCGGGGCAATTTCTTAGGTACCAGAGAATGGCATCATAAAACGGCCGATATTGTCCGACCCTGAATTCCCATAGGCTCTTCAACGCGATCTCGTCCTCCTCTTCATGTCAGCGGGGCAGCCGTGGTCATTTTTCCGCTCGATTCCTTGCAATCAACCACCGGAAAAAAGGGATGTAGCCTTTCAAAAACTGTAAGTCCCGCTGATCAAACAGGCGTGCAAAGCGCAGCGACATCAGATAGGCGGCGACATAGACGGTTACGGTGCTGAGGAGCACAACGATGGATGGCCACCTACCGCTCCCAGTGAACCATGAAGCCGAATATTTCATCCACAAGAATGCGGCGATTGCCGGAAGAACATTTGCCAGACCGATTTTTAGGACCAGAAGAATATGAGCCGAAAGCGAACGGTTGAATTCACGACAGAATCTTATCAAAGCAAAGGAGCAGCTAAATGTTAGCGCGATGGTGGTGCCCATAAGGATTCCGCGATATCCCCAAAGAAAAACAAACGTGATGGACAGCGCCAGATTTAGAGCTATCTGTAGCAGGACCATCTGGGTCAGGCGATTTACCCAACCGATCCCGATGCCCACATTAAACACCATCCCCACACTGATGACCCACCAATATCCGATACTTAACAGCACGACGGCAATATGAACATCTGGCGACACATATCCCAGCCAGGCTTGAATGATCAACGGTGCCGTGATCAGAGTTCCAATCAGCAGCGGGATAGTCAGAATGAACAGATATTTACTTCCGAGATCGTACAACAGCCAAAGCCGCTCCTCGTCTCTTGCGCCGTGGAGTTCAGAAACCGCCGGAAAAACGGGTGCCAACATAAAATAAGGAAAATCGCGCATCAAACCTGCCACCTTGGATCCCAGGTCGTAGAACGTGACATACGGCATTGAAGAAAAGACACCCAGCAGAAGTTTGTCGGTCTGATAACTGATTAATTCCGTCAAGCGAAACACCTGAAAGCGCATGCCAAACCCCAACAAACCGGCCATTGCTTTGAGACTGAAATATTTTGTTCGGAAACGCATCGGCGGAAAGATCCTTTTAGACAGGACATAAAACAACATCAACTGCGCCACGTGGATGCCTGCCGCCACGAGAACGAGCCCCACCAAGCCTAAGCCGGATTTCAGAACGTAGTACGACAGCAACATATTGGGAACAGATAAAATCATGAGAACCTTGCTGGCGATATCCATCCGCTGGAAGGCATTCAGGAAGCCGCGAAACAGTGAAATGTAATTCAGCAGAAGAAAAATGATCAGCCCGGCTCTAAAGAAAAGAATCGACTCCCCCACCATCTTCGCGTCTATATTCAGCCAGCGAACTGCGATATCGATGAGCGGCCAAATTAATACAATGGCGGCAACCCCCATAAACGTATACAGAACAAAGACCGTCGTCATTAATGCATTAATGGCATCAACATCCGATACGGCTTTAAATTCGGCAACCCTTTTGACTATTATGGGACCCAGCCCGCAATCGAAGAGGGTCATGTACTGGACGGCAGACCAGAATATCGCCCAGATGCCGAACCGGCTGTCGCCCAGATATGAAATAAACAGCGGTGTGAGAAAAAGACCGACCGCTATGAACCATATCCGGCTGGCAGCATTAAAGAGAGAATTTGTAACGATACGGCCTGAAAAAACAACTAGTTTCCCTTTTAATTGCCACATGACATCCGAGATCTCATATGTTCTGAACGGGATCGTGCCTTCACTCTTGTGCAGGAGCCCTGCCGTTGCTCCGTCGAACAGAATATAACGAATACAAAACTTCGGTTATAAATCCTGCAGCATAGACCGCTTCGCAAAGAAAGAAGACGGTCTTCCCCGTAACTAGAGCCTTGAGAAGCCGCCCGGGGAAACGAAACACTCTGAAGATAAACGGGCGTCTGGCTTTGAACACACCGTGTTCCGCCGGGGTTTCGATCATCCACTGGGGATAGTGCCGATTCACGAAGGCCGCCTGCTGTCCGTTACGATAAAATTGTCGTAATAGCTTGTTCCAGCTTCCTGGCGGAAGGTGGTGGTATATCACTCCGGGAATGAGGACCACCCTTTTCCCCAGCTTACGAAATTCTTGCCGGAGGTAGGGATCAAGTCCTCTGGGGATTAACTCGTTTTCACCACCAACGGCCTTAAAATCAAGGGTGCGCATGATGAGGCATCCATGCTCCACCAAGTCGGAATCCGTGATCTGCATGACCGGGTCCCAACTGCGACGGGGAAGTTGCCGCATGACACGCTTGACAAACGGCGATGCCGAATAGGGGATGGTATTGTTGCCTCCTGCCATACCGATATCCAGATTGGCATCGATAACATTGATGAGTTTGCGAAAGGTTTCTTGATCCGGCAACGAAGAATCATCATCCAGCGTCAGGATATATTCCCCATGAGCCAGATCTGCCCCGACATTGATGCTGCGGCCCTGACGACAATCACCTTTGACTACAATCAATTCATAGTCACGAAAGCTTTGCACATTGATCTGTTGTAGTAAATTCTGAAAATAGCCGCCACGGTCAGCATCTGCGGTAGGGATAATAACGGAAAGCCGGGCAACCGAATGGCCGCCAAGGTGCTTGTATACGCCTTCAGGAGCGTTTTCAGTGCGGTAACGAACATAGGAGCGTGCAATGTTATCAGTAGGCATCCAGCCCGCATTATGAAATTGCGTTATGAGATCGGACAGCATAATCACCAACGGATATTTACAAAAGATGGGTTATTCTTTCCCAACTGAACATATGCTGCAAGTCAACATAACGAAAGAGAAGCCATATCAGTATGTTAAAAGCAAGAATACCTGTAAGCCATACACGTCTTGTGTAATAAAGATAGTTAATGCCGGAAGCCGCAAAAAGAATAAAAATGACTTCAAGGGGAAGCCGATATCTTGGGATCCCTTGAAAGACGACAATAGTTACGAAGAAAGACAACATCGTCCAGAGCAGAAGGTGAACTCCAGGCGATTTCCACTTCGTAAAAGATAACCCACCGAGACTAAAAAGGAAGACACTGCCCCAAAATACATTATATCTGGATCCAAGAGAGAACGGATACCAGTAACCATCCAACGGATAAAAAAACATGGCTGCTTTAAGAGCTGTCTGCTTCAATACTTTCCCCGGATGATCGACGATGTATGTAAGGGTATGGTTGATAAGGAATCGATTTCTGGCATATTCATCAGTTATTGATCGGTATTCTTGCGGGAATTTGTTCGTGGCACTGAAACCAAGACCACGATCAGGAAGAATATGAGAATCAAAAAGAGCGATTCCCCCGTTATTACTGATAGGAACGAAAGATTGAAAGACATCGTAATTACGAACTGTCCAGGGAATAAAGGGGATCGAAAAAGCGATCAGAAACATGGATATGCGAGCAAGACGTTTGCTGAACAGAGAATTTTTGAATATCCAGATTACGAAATATGGTAATGCAAAAAGAACTGTGGGTTTGGTCAGTACAGAAAGCGCGAGGGATACTCCGGCGAGAATCGCATTATAATGTTGTTCTCTGGATTTCAAAACGAAAAGAACGGTTATCGAAAAGAGGGCAATTAAGAGCGATTCGCTCATCAATTCATATGCAGGATATATGAGCAGCGGATAGGCCGCTGCGATGCATGAAGCAAGGTAGGCTGTTTTCAAATCAAAAATGTTTTTCCCCAAGGAATAGAGAATGATGCAGGCCAATGCCAATAAAAAAGCATGAGCGACTTGAACAATCCTTACATTGGTGCCCAGTAAATAGTAAATCCCCGCGAGAAAAACCGGATAAAGGGGGGGACGAAGCGCTGTGGGAGTTCCATCTTTCAAGGCATAGCCCTTCCCCTCGGCGATGGACTGTGCAATTTCACTATATTCGACAGCGTCGGCAGCAACAATAGGTGATGGAAATGAAAATATGGCAACCAACCGGACGAGGAATGCGCACAGGAATATCAGCAGTAGTATGGAATATGATGACTTCTTCCAAATCAGTTGGTCCTGATCTTGAGCTTTCATGGAATTCGATAAGTCTTTCTGGTTGATCAGTCTTCCTGAGGGATGTGTCATGCTGCCGTGATTCCGCGTTTGAGAAGTAAATTCCGGTATAGCGATAAGTACCGTTCCACCAAATTCTCCCATCTGTATTGCTGAGAGTCTTTAAAATTGTTGTCACCCATCGCAGCGCGGATGCTACTGTTTTGCAAGAGATATACGATGCGATCTGCAAGTTGAATGGAATCACGGGGAGAAACGAGGAGGCCGTTCCTACCTTCCTTTATAATATACGGGATTCCCTGTACATTTGTAGCTACCACGGGAAGCCTGCGATGCATAGCCTCCAGAAGAACGATCCCAAAAGGCTCTTCGAGACTGGGCAGAACGAAGATATCCGCTGACGACATATAGGTCATGATTTCTGTATGGGACTTTGGCCCAAGAAAATATACAATATCTGCAAGAGCTAGTTTATCCGCTCGCTCCTGAAGTGCCGCTCTTTGGTCTCCCTCCCCAATAAGGAGCAACCGCACATCCCGGAGTTCGCCTGATACGCTTTTCACTGCATCAATCAAATATATAAGTCCTTTTTGATTATTCAATCGTCCCACGAAGAGGATATTTTTTTTGTGGGAGAACGGTGCTTCCATGCCGAATGATTCTGGCTTTAACCCTATAACGTCTTCTGCCTCTACCTCAAGACCGTGCGGCATTATGACGATATCGGAACGGCTGGAGACATCATGCGCTTTCTGTTGCAAATCGGGTGAAACAGCCAGCACAGCATCAGCGTATTTCAATGCAAATCTAATTTCGGTTAATTTTTGGATAACAGACGAATGGTACAGATCATAGCCCTGTATATAAGTGATGCTGGGCTTCTTAATAAGCTTGCCGATCAGAGCGGCATGCATTCCACAGGAAATCGCCTGCCCCTGGATGATATCCGGATTTATATTTAAGGCTACCCTGTGAAGCCACAAGAATCTCTGCAACATCCTGGTCAGTTTCATATTCACCGGCTCGAAGCGATGCACGTACACGCCGTTTATTCTTTCTACTGACATTGTCTCTTTCTTTTTCATCGTAACGGCAACATGTACCTCATGACCATGACGATTAAGATGCTGTGACAGATAGAAAGTCGACATGGCCGTACCCGCGACGAAATCAGGAGGCAACTCGTTGACAATGATGAGAATTTTCATGGTAGCATTCTTGCCTCATCCCCGATCCGACGCTTCAAAAAAAAATTCTCTGCCTTTTTCAGGACCTCCTCCACGGAAGGTCTGAGGGTAAAAGATTCACGAAAAATAAACACGTTGTCATTCTTGTAAAGGTAATATTCCGGCTCATCGACGTTTCTCGTGAATATACCAATAGTCGGTGTTCCAACCGCCACTGCCACATGAAATGGACCGGAATCATTTCCAATAAAAAGGTGCGATTTCTTGACGACAGCAGCCATTTCCTCGATAGATGTTTTAGCAGTCAGATCGATGCAGCGATTTTCGGCGGCCTGGGCTATCAGCCTTGTCTTTTCCCTGTCGTCGCTTGATCCAAGAATAACAATATAAGCATTTATTTTTATTAACCCTTCAACAATCGATATGTAATTTTCAATGTCCCATACTTCGTTTTCAAGATTGAGTCTAACACCTCCCACGTGTACGCTAACTAAAAATGCATCGGCGGGAAGAGACGATAAAAACTGGCCGGCTACTCTCATATCGGTTGTGCTCACAGGAAACTCGGTCTGTCGCGATGAAATGTGAATACCCGAATGTGTAAGCAGGTCGCAATAAAAATCCGTATAGTGTTTTCCGGTAAGATCCGTGTTCAGCAACCATTGGTCAAAAATACTTCTTTCGTGAAGGAAGGGCGGATTTAAACCAATACGATACTTTGTTTTGCACAGAAATATTAACAGCCACTCGAAAAACAGCCAATCAATCAATGGAAGATAACGAAAGGAAATAAGAAGGTCATAGCGTGTTTTCCTCAAGTGCCTTACGACATCGATTAATGATTGCAACACGTGAGGCTTGAGCACTTGTCTCATGTCGAACGAGAATATATTAAAGCCATTTATTTCACTTATATTATTATACTCTTTCAGGAAGCGACAGTTGTATTCACTTGATCCCAGAACCGATATAGTAGAGTGTGGGTAGCTGTTGATCAATGCTCTTATGGCCGGTGTGATCAGAACCATGTCACCGATGCCGCCAAATTGGATCAGGAGAATTTTTTCAATTTTCTCCCCGGATACGGAGTATTTCGAGCGAAACGACTGCAATACCGCCATCAGAAACATTAGCGCCTTGAGAATGTGTGTTTTAATAAAAGGTAAAAGTCCCATAATCTATCGGGGAAACATTAAAGATCAGCGGAAAACCAGAGAGCTTTGCACAACTCGGTTGGTGATCATTCCCTTGCTGCCGATTACCTGTGAGAAAATTGTCGTTATTCAAATATAACATTTTGATATTATTTAATTATATCTTGATATTTGTTGATTTTTCTGCCATCGTTCCTTCAAATTCATCTCCTTAGAGGATCTATGGCATTCAAGAAAAACGCAACCGGGCCATCAAAAGAATGCAACAAATCAGTGCCATTGTCGATTGTTCTAAGATCGAAACACTCCTCCTGAGAAACTATCCCGTCGGCAAAAGCGCCGAAGGAAACGAGGTTTATCCGCCTCTGATCCTGATGAAATGCCTCTTGCTCCAGCAATGGTTCCGAATCGACTCCGATCCGGCGTTGGAAACCCAGATCAACGACAGGACTTCCTTTAAGACATTTCTGGGTCTTTCTTTCGATCAACCGTCGCCTGATCATTCTACCTTTTCCCGGTTCAGAAGCAGATTCTCCAAAGATACCATGCGTATGATCAACCATGAGCTGCTTTCCCAATTCGCCTCCAGAGGCTTAACCATCAATGGAGGCATAGCCGTTGATGCCCGTCTGGTTAAATCGGCCAGCCATCCCCTCAGCCAACAGAAACTGGAGGAAGAAAAGAAAAAAAGAGAAACCCCCGAGGGAAAGTTGGATAAAAACGGTCACATCCTTAAGTTTTCCCGGGATCTCGAATCGGACTGGACTCTCAAAAATGACAAACCCCGCTTCGGCCACAAGGAACACGCCTCCGTCGGCACCCTTTATGGGTTTGTTCTTGCCACCGAAATGACCCCCCGCTTCCCACCATGACAGCCCCTATCTTCCTCTGTGTGTCGCCGGCAGTTGTCATACCGATAAGCCCATCCGAAAAGTGTATGCAGATAAAGGGTATTTCGGAAAAAACAACAGAGATTCCCTCCGTCTGAACCAAATCGCCGACGGCATCATGACCAAGGCCACCCGGAGGACGGAACTGACGCAATATGAAATAGATCGGAACAAAGCCATCTCCGAAGTTCGGTACATAATAGTGACCCTTTATGGAGGTTAAATGAACTCGTCATAGTCATTTTATCCGATTCGGGCTCGGTTCATCGGACGGAATCAAAATATGATACTCGAAAAATGGGTAAAAACTCTATCACTCTGAAATTTACCATTGTTCAGATCGACATTTGTCATTGTCATTTTACAGCTCCGCTCTGTGGATTACATTAAGGAAGATAATCCAAGAAATTTAGAAGTGTAGTTTATTACTATGTTGGTCACTCTTCGACAAACTCGGTGTAACAAAGCGAAGGGGGAAGAGCTCCCCTTCGCTCGATGATAATCTCCTGTACTTGCGAGCTGTTCATATCGGTTCCTTCAATTTCTTCAACATTGCTGAAGCATCGAGGGACGACAAAGGTTCGATCCGGGGAATCATGATCACGATCGCCGTCAGGAACCAAAAAGGCTCCATGATGCGGACAATGATGAAAGTGTTGGCTCCTATCGCATGGACGAGCATGGCAAAAAAACCGGCTAAAAATCCCATGGAGACTCCCCCGTAGAAAGGGTCATCCCCATACCGTCGCCATGTATTGAGTGCGTTTCGGTAAATGGTTATAAGAAGGGCAATAAAAGTAACAAATCCTATCAAGCCGGTTTCCGCCAGGACCCGCGGGTATTGTGCATCGAGAAAATGGTACCCTGTGATACCATGCCCCAAAAGTGGTTCCTTGATGAAATCCGTTTCTAAAACTTCTTTCCAGGATTGCAGGCGAGCAGATGTCGACGTATCGATACGGACCCCTCCTAACTTCAATTGGCCCTGCTCAACCGGTTGCGCGAATGTGAACATGGCCCTTGCCTTTACCCCGGGAGGTAATAGAAACGCAGTAATGGCAATCACAAATATCAAGGGAATGATCACCACCAATTTCCTCTTGCTGAAATAAATGAGCGCACACAGCATCGGAACCAAGGAAAGCCAGGAACTTCGAGAAAGGGTTGCAGCGAGAACAATGAGGATCAGAAAGACAAGCCCTCCGAAAAGAAATTTGAGCTTGGTCGTCCCGTAATTGCTGATCCAAAGCCCCAGGACCAATGACAGGATCAGTACAAGATATCCCCCCAAGGTGTTCGGCTCGCCCTCACTTCCTTCAAAGGGCGCCGAGACGCGTGCTCCGGAGGGAATCTGAGCGATAGCAACCATGCAGACGACCAGACAGACGATCATGATCGTCAAGATCAGGCGTTCCATCTGCTTTTTTTCTTTCAGGTAGTTCACAGCCATGAAATAGACGATAAAATATTCGAAATATTTCAGCACAAACATTATGCCCGCGATCCCCTTCACCCGCTGCATCATGTACCCGATCAGCGTCGAAATAAGACAGGCGAGAAAATAGTAAGCAATATACTGGTTCAGGGGCGTCTTGAGAAAGAGTCCCCGCTCTTTGTTGATGGCCGTGCTCAAAAACCAACTGAAGCCGATGATGACAAGTAGAAAGTCATCCAATCTGAACGTCACGCCCCGGCCGCGGATATTTTCCCCGGTCGCCTCTCCCAAACCGAATTGAGGTCCCAGGAGCATGGCGCAGATGAGGACATAGAGACCGATTTCAGGATTGATGAAACAGATCACCGCCAGGATGATACCACCGATCATCATAAAAGCGATACCGACAGAGACTTTGGCGAGAAGCATTCCCCCGACGAGGGTTAATAGAATAACCGCTAAAAAGGGGATGAGGGCTTTGCTGTCGAGTGCGGTCTTTTGAAACATTATGGCTTTTGTTTACCCTGTTGTCTCGATTGTCTTTCAAAAAACTCCCTTTTCAACTGCTCTAACTTGTTTGGGTCGATGTCCTTCACTTTGTCCTTTAACGCATCTACCGTGCGGCGGTCGAGATCCGCCGGAATGTACTGATTGTCCAGAACATTCGCGTTTTTCTCGAGGAAATTGATGAGGCCTCCGCCCAAACCCAAGACCGCGGCAATAATGATAACCACAATCGATATGACGAGGAGCCATACCAAGGAACTCCTGGAGCGCCGGAACATCTTTTTTCTGCGTCGGTAAGGACTCATAGTATAATTTATGGCTTTTCTGGTAACTTATCCTCAGTACCCTTGGTCTCAGAAGTATCGGCCGTGTCTTTTGGCAATGGAGGGAGGATTACGGATCCCGGCAAAACAGGTGGTTTTACTACAACGCTGTCTGCCGGCGTCGCAACCGACTTCGGGACAGGAGATGGCAATATGTTGGTGCCCAGTGTGACCGCCGTCTTAGACGGCCTTGTCGCCTCCTCTTGGTAATAAAAGCCCGCAATCAGCAGGGCGACTGCCAGAAAAAGCAAAATGATCTTCAACAGGCCTGATTTGATATTTTGTTTCCCTTCGCCTTTTACATACGCTTTCGCTTTTTCGGGTAGGGATCTTACATAGGTCTTTGCCTGATCCGGCCAAGAGACAATCCTCTCGCCGAGGGTAGGTTTCTTCTTCTTGTCGCTGCCGTAGTAATTATAGTATTTATCGTGATATTCGAAATCGGGGCTGATTTCCGCCTTAAGGCCGTTGAGGACCACCCCGATGATCCTCGCCTTGACGTTATCGATCTGGGCCTTGGCCCGCTTCAGGGCGCCGCGGGCAACCTTACCCACCTGGTAAACGATGATGACACCATCGGCCCTTGTCCCCCAGATCGCCGCATCGGTCGCCGCCAGGACAGGCGGCACATCAATGATCACAAAGTCATATTCCTCATGCGCCTCTTTGATAAAGTTATTGTTAACCGGTGTGCTGACCAGTTCCGCCGGGTTGGGGGCGATCGTTCCGCACGTCATGATGTAGAGATTATCAAAACCGGGAGTGGCCATGATTTCTTCCATTGTCATCTTCCCCATCATGACGTCCGTGATGGAACGGACGACGCTGCGCCACTCATAATTACCGAGAATGACATCCGTCAGTCCCGGTATGGACTGGATGCCAAAGATTTTGGAGATGATCGGCCGGCGAAAGTCCCCATCGACGAGCAGGACTTTGTTTCCTGCCTGGGCCATTGCAATCGCCAGATTGCAGGAAATGGTGGTTTTCCCCTCCTGGGGCGAGGAGCTGGTGAAGACGAGCGTCTTGATTTCCTTTTCGAGCTTGACAAAGTTAATATTGGTGCGCAGGGCTCGGTAGCTCTCCGCCGAGGTGGTCTTGGGGGCAAAATGAGAGATCAGTCGGGCGGTCCGCCACAACTGGTCATCATCGATATCCTTTTCGGATTTCTCCTGAAGGGTGGCCTTCAATTCGTCAAAGTCGACATGAGGAACGATGCCAAGGACACGCACACCAAGAAATTCTTCAACCTCCTCTACGGCGCCGATAGAGGTATCAAAGGTTTCTATGAGGAAAGCGAAAATGATCCCCAGGATGGTTCCCAGTACAAAACCCAGCCCCGTCGTTGCCCCCGTCTTCGGAGGGTTGATGGGGAAGGTCGGTTCGAGCGCCGGCTTAACGACCTGCACTTCCTCGATCTTTTCCGCATTCTTGATGAGCGACTCCTGATACTGTTTTTCCAGCATGGTGTAAATTTCCCGGTTGACCGCCGCTTCCCGCTCCAGACGGGCCAGCTCCAATCCTTTGTGCGGCAGGGCTTTGAGCTGCTCATCCAGCTCTTTGAGCTGCCTCTGCAGGAGAGTGATGGCTTGGGAGAGGTTCTTCTTCTGGGCGCTGAGCTGAGATCTCATGGAGGTGGTGATTTCGTTGATCTTTTTCTTAATCTCGATCACCTGAGGATAATTATCCGTGTAGTTGATCAGGAGGATGTCCCGATCCAGCATCAGTTGGACGAGACGGTCGTTGAGGTTCTTATACAATGTCGACGCCTCTTCTATGTAAAAGGCCGTCTGGGACGTAAGGGGGGTGTTCTCAGCCTGGGCGAGAAGTTTCTCGATTTCGCCTATCTTGCCGATCGCCACCAGGTCGCGGTCATATCTCGTTTTAATATCCGTAAACCGGGACAGGAGGCCGGAGGAATGGGAATCCAACGACACCATGCGATTGGTCTCCCGAAACTCTTTTACCGCATTTTCCGATTTCTGCAGCTTTTCCCGGATGACGATCAACTGACTTTCGATGAATTTCTTCGCCTCGATGGCACGCTTGTTCAGATCCAGGGCGTGTTGTTCCTTGTATACCGCAGCAACGTTATTGGCCAGATTTTGAGCCTGTTTTGGATCTTCCGAGGTGGCCGTGATGTTGATGATGTCGCTGTTCCCCTCCTGCTCCGTCTCGATCTTGGCCTTCAACGCAAGAATATCCGAGAGGTAAACCGGATTGTTTCGCGCCTCGTCGGAAGAAACCTCGGGCGGGATCAACCCCATCTTCTTTGCTACCATCTCCATGATAAAGTAACTCTTGATCATGGACATCTGGGTTTCCATATAGTTCGTGGAAGAAAAGGATACAGCCTGGATGTAGAGGCCCGTGACGGAACCGGATTTTTCGACCTTCACGCTGGCGCTGGTTTTATAGATCGGTGTCGGTCGGCCCAGGAGGGAAAAGATGAAGCTCGAAAGGGTCATCATGATGACCGTAAAGATGATGATCCCCTTGCGTTTGCGAACCGTTCGCCAGTATTCACGCAGGTTCAGGTCATAGGCCATCGGCATGACAGGAAGTCTCCTTCGGTTACCATCGTAACGCGTTCTGATCCCGCAGGTAATTCGTCCGGAACCCGCTCGGTCGGTTATAGAGGAAATCAAGCGACGGCGTTATATTCTCAATGAACTCATTTACATCCCCAATCACACTTCTCGGCACATAGATGAGATCCCCGTCCTTCAGGCGTATATTCTGAGTCAAATCACCCTGCAAAAGGATCTGGTCAAGATTGGCGGAAAGGATCAGAGGCTTGCCGTTTCTTTCCTGGTATTCTCTGATGATTTTGATGTCTGTTTTTACGGCGACTGGAGTAGTCCCGCCGGAAATGGCGATTGCAGTCAGCAGATCCTGGGAATCTCTCAGCTTCCGGATACCCTGCGACACCACTTGTCCGAAGACATAGACGCGTTCGGCGAAGGTCGGCAGCTCCGGCACGGTGACGATGTCGCCGTTCTCGAGAACGACGTTGTCACTGACGTCGCCCCGGAACATTGCATTATAGAGATTCAGGGAATACCGTTTCCCCTGGCGGACGAGCTCTACCTGGCGCAGATCGGCATTTCCCACATCCTTACCGGAGATGACACCCCCGGCGGTTACTATGAGGTCGAGAACCCTGGTCTTGCCGTACAGGGGATACTTTCCGGGACCTGAGGTCCCCTGTTGGAGGATGTTGATCTGGCCGAACAGGGAGGCACTTTTACTCTTGTACTCCTTGACGATGACCTCGATCCGGGGATCCCGCATATACTTCCGGGTCAATTCCGTCAGTCTATCGTCGATCTCACCGCACGTATGGCCGCCAACGACGATATCGTCACCGAAGATGAAAGATATCTTTCCATCCGGGCGGACCGTCGTTGTGTAAGTGTTCTGTTTGAATCCCTCATCACGAGAGGGGGTCCAGTAAATGACGGAAATCACATCTCCCGGACCGACGATATACTCGGGAACGCCTTTTTTTTCGGTAAAGACGGTATTTTCCGTAACCTGATTCATCCGCTGAATCGCCTGCATCATTTCCTGCTGCTGCTTATCCGCCGCCTCTATAACGGCAGCCGGTTCGCGGTATGTTTTTACAGAAACACCGGGAGACTCGATGGTGCAGGAAGCGATACAAAAAAACGCAGCATTCAGAATGAATAAAAAAAGCACATCCCTTTTTGTGAAGGTCATCGTCGTCACCCGTTACAGTGATCTATATTTTCCATGAAGTAATATCATGGAAAAACCTAAAGATTGTCAAGACATTTTCTTGAAGAAGGATCGATTCGCATCAAGATGGCCTTGCTTTTTTCAAAAAGGCAATGTAGTAAAATGTCTAAGAAAATCAAAAACAACCTGTTTTATCTTTAGGAAAGGCGGGCTTAGAGCGGTCAATGGTGCGCATTTCGGATTTGGTCAAAGGCAGTACGCCACCGCCGGCATCGAAAAGCGATGACCGAGATGACGGAGTTCGTCTAAGCAAACTTTCAGAACTCATCAAATGGGATAAGAAGGCGCCACCAAAAAAAGTTGGTCCCGATAAGCAGACAGAAGATGCTTTAGAGAAACCTCAGGCAGGTACCCCCGAGAAGCCGCCGGAATTTGTTATTGTTGAATCTGAAGTTGTTCCGGAAAAACCTCCCGAGCAAAAAGCGGCGACACTTTCCGACACCCATGTCTCTCCGAATGGTAAAACACTATACTTCAACGCCCAGAAGTACCTCCGGGAGATAAGGGACCAACTGATATCGGGAAAGACGATCAGCTTGGACCAACCTCTGGAGATGATCGGGCAGATGATCGCGAAACCTTCCCTGGTCGATGAGATGTATCATTTGACATTATCATTCGAGCACGGCACCGAAATGTACATCGCCTCACCCATCAACAGCATGATTTATTCATTCAAAATCGGCATGCGGATGGGGTACACTCCTGAGATGCTGACCGAGATCTGTCTGGCAGCGCTGCATCATGACATCGGCATGTACCTGATGCCCGATGCCATCATCCGCAAAGACGGTAAATTAACCGAGACCGAATTTGCCGTGATTAAAAAACACACCGAAACGGGGAGAAAGCTCTTTACAGCCCTCCATTATCCGAGTGTGGCCAGGGCAATACATGAACATCACGAACGAGAAAATGGCAGGGGATATCCATCCGGTCTCAAGGGGGACGAAATTTCCGAGTATGCGAAGATCATCGGAATTTGCGATTCGTATGAGGCCATGACCCACGATCGCCCCCACAAGAAAGCGGCGGCCCAATATCTTTCCGTCCTGCAACTGGCCGGCAGCAAAGATATGCTTTTCGCCCCCCATATCGTGAAGATGTTCCTTGATGTCATTACGCTCTACCCGATCGGGAGTTATGTCCGGCTGAACAACAAGGCCATCGGCGTCGTGGTGGAAACAAACCCGAACAATCCTTTGAAACCTATTGTCCGGATCGTTGTCGATGGACACGGCAAAAAGGCGACAGAAGAAAAACTCATCAATCTGACAGAAAATACCATTCTCACCATTGTGGCAGGAGTCTCTGCAGACGCACTGCCCGTCTGACCGTCGTCACCGATCACGCCGGAAAACTCTCACCAGATGCGAAAACACCTCCCGGAGACGCAAGAGATATAGGGAAGCGCCGAATTCACGATCTTTTGCATATTTTCGCTGCATGAGAATGTGCGGTGGGGGAAAAAAGGTTCGGAATATAAAACGGCTCTTCTCGACGAATCCACGATTCATGGCCAGGTAGACAAACAGACTGCTGCCGCGAAAACGCCGATTTTTGCATTGGAGAGCAAAGAACGCCTTTTCACCGAACGTCAGATCCGCCGAATGTAGTTTCCGCATAATCTCTTCGGAAATGGTCAGCGATGTGTAATGTCGGACAATAGCAAGGCTTAAAAAGACCAGATTTGATATGTGAAACCTTCGGGCCTCTTCGATGAGAAAATCCCAATCGATTTGATTCCGGTAAGTCGTTACGGCATAGAAGATGTCATAGATCAGGATGAGACGATCGAACGAATGATTGATCCGTAGCGCATGCTCGCACAGATGGATCACCTGATGTTCCGGGCAGAGGATACGGGCTTTCGCATTCGCTAACATTACGGGAATCGCCCTTCCCCACAACCGATCCGGATCAATTTGCCCGGCGAACATGAAGGCCGGAACGGATGTATTGACGGGATGCCAGTGAACGTGGAGATTCGGAAGAGATCCGTCGTTTTTCCGATAATCCAGACTGGCCAGATAGCCTACCGGATTATCGAGTGCCCGCAGGGCGGAACTATCTCTCGCCACATACCCCAGCGCAGAAAGAGCGGCGTCTATCCTGCAAACATCCTCCCTTTTGACCAGAAGATCGGCATCGGATGTCCCCCGTATGCCGAATCCGGGATAAACCTGTTCGGCCAAGGCAATGCCCTTGAGGATGATCAATGGTAACTGTTGTTCATTCAGCACATCGAATATCGGTTTCAGTGTGGTGCAGGCCATCATGTTCTTTCTCAAATTGGCATGATACTGGCCGGACAGCACCTCAGAAACGCCTGCCGGGAGGAGATCCCGAAGATGGTATTGCTGTATGCAATAGAAGAAGAGAAACAACACGCCTTCACTGGACATCTTACGAATCAGATACTCCCAGTCGAGCCCCTTGCCTTGTTCAGCGATCCTCCGCCCAGCCTCGGCGCCATGTTCCGGGTGTGTCAGGTCAGCGAGGATACTCACCATGAACCGATCTTCCGCGTGAGTTTTCATGCCGATTCCATGTATCTAAATTTATTGCCTTGAATTTTCATTATTCTATAATATAAACGGTCGAGAAATAAAATACAGACGAGCCCGTGGAATCACGCAATGAAAAAAACGATCCTTGTCATTGCCGGAACATCCGTCACGATCCAAACGGATGAGGCAATAGCTTTCTTTCTTGCCCCATTGAAGGAATTCTACCATGGTTTTCTCAAACCAAGGGGGCCGGCGACCGCCCAAATCACCATATCTTATAATCCCCTTGTGACATATCATAAATTCAAAACGTTCCCCTTCTCTCTCCAGAAAAAGCGGGATGTGAAAACATTACAAATCCTCCGTCATGTGGAAACACTTTATCCATTCGACGCGCCCCAGCTGATCGGATTTCTCAACGGAGTCCTGGCCTACAATGTTCGTTCCCAGAAAGGTCACATTCATCTGTTCAGGTCGGATGGCAAGAATTTTATCCTGGGAAGCCTGCAGAAGCTGCTGTTTCTCTTCATGGCGATGATCATGGCCGAACAGGACAAGCTGCTGATTCACGGGGCGGGTCTCAGGATAGAACCGGAGGGTTGCCTCTTTCTGGGGGCGTCAGGCGCCGGGAAAACCACCGTTGCCGGACACGTCGGACGGGAGTGTGTTCTGTCCGATGATGCTCCGGTCATTGCAAGAAATGGCGGAATATTTACGATTCACGCTTCACCATTTAGCCAGGTCAATCTGTTTGACATGAAGGAGATGAATCATCACCGGAAAGAGGCGCCCCTGACCAGACTTGTCTTTCTGAGGCAGGCAGACCATCTCGATCTGGAGCGTCGCGATAAGCGGTCCGCGCTTGCCGAACTGTTGCGGCACCATATCCATGGATTTGACCTGATGGACAGTGAATTGAAAACGCGGACATTCCGGTTTTGCTGCGATCTGTGCGCGTCCGTTCCCGCGTTTGATCTTTATTTTCAGAATGATGACCGATTCCTTACACTATTCGGATATCGAAATCATCCTCCCCTGGTGAAATCTGACTGATAACTTCCAGAAGCGCCGGCGACGCATACTCCCGCCGTTAATGCGCCCTATCCCGCTGTTTCTCTGTGTGAGGTTTCCACTGGTTGCAGGGCTATTTGATAGCGGTGCTGCCGCTCTTGCATTTTCCTCCGGCAGCGGAACCGGCTTTGCACTCCGACGTGGCCACTGAACCCGCTTTGCACGAGCTTGATTGAGCGGCGCTGCCCGAATCGCATTTATCCGAGGCGACGCTCCCGTTGTCACATTTTCCGCCGAAGGCCGTTGCACCGGACTTACACTCTCGCCCCGGCGATCCGCCTGTCTGGCAGTGTTGCTGTTGCGCCGAGGCCCCGCTCTTACACTTCGGCGTATCGGCGTAAGCTTTTCCGGTTAAACTCAAATCGACGATGACGGGAGGTTCATAGGGTAGTTTTATAGTTGTCACCGACTGTACCCCTTATAATTATAAATCACATTACCTAAATACAGCATATGTGGATACAGCAGGCGACCCTTTTGAATATCCATCAATTGCCTCCTCCGGATGCACAGGTCATTTCCTAAAGGATCAAGTTGTTTGTCTGGCCGGCGAGCTTCAAGAAAAACATTTCTCTTTCTCCGAATTGCAGTTTCTCTGCGCGGAGCTCCCGCTGCTTCACTATTTTTTAGGGGCAACAACAGCGCCGCTGCGGCACGAGCCCCCCGCCGCCGAACCGGCTCCACACACCGCCGCTGCCATGGAACCGGCCTTGCAGTCGGTCGATTGCGCAGAGCTGCCTGAACTGCACTGGGCCGAGGCAACGCTGCCGCTCGCGCACATCCCGCCAAGGGCCGTGGTGCCGGATGTACATTGCTCGGCTGGTGATCCGCCGGTTGCACACCCCGGTTTTGGTGGTTTCGCGGCAAAAGCCTCGCCACTGCCCAAATCGATAACCATGGGTGGTTCGTACGGCAATTTTATCCTCATCGCCCTCTTCTGCCCCCTTGATAACTCATTACGGATCCACCCTCCCCTGATTTTTAAAAACCCACACCCCAAGATGTCAAAGAGAATCCCGACAGAAGCGATTAGCGGCGCCGGCAAAAGCTGCCGTGGTTCGATTCAGCAAGAAATCAAGTCTCTCCGCTTGAACGCCGTGAGCGTGAGAATGACATCCGCTGCGCAGGTGCCGGACGACACGTCGTAATCCTTCGCCATTGTTCGCACCATCGCGTAAACGCCGTTCCTGCCGTCGCACAAGTCCCAGATCCGCGCTGCAGCCGGATTCAACCGGATAAGATCCTGACGGCGGGAATCGGAAAGGACGGTAAAGGAAGCCTCTTCTCTCGAAGCGATACCGTTTTTTCTGACAGGCGTCGCATTTAGAATTTCCTTGGTTTCGTACCAGTTCCAGCAGAACTTCAGGTGGTCGTAAACATTCGCCGGCGTCGGAAACTTGCATGTCGGCAACAGGACAGCCGTTCCAAAAACTGCGGCCATAAAATTTCTCTTCGACTTGATCATAAAAAACCTCCCGGGGCTGTTTCCCTTATTTATACCATATGTAAATGATATTCAATTAAATTCTGCGTTGAACCGGACAAGGCGGAGCCGGCAAAAAATCGTCTTGCTTTTCTTGAAAATACCCTATAGATTTATTCGCAAATGATCAAATTTAATTACGTTTTTTCTTAGCAAACCCGGACGAAAGAGAAGGCATACGCATCATGAGTCAAACGGAAGAAAAAAATGTCATCGCGAATCCTCTGATCGTTCTTCGGGAAGAATTTGACGATTGGGCGATCCTCTTCGATCCGGATACGGGCAACACATTTAGTCTCAACCCGATAGGCGTTCTGATCTGGAAACAGCTTGACGGTCATCACAGCCTCGATGACATCGTGACAATCATCAAGGAAGCCGCGGCGGATGTCCCCTCCGCTGTGACCGGCCACGTCCAGGCGTTCGTCAAAAATGCCGCCGGATTCGGACTGGTCCGTTGCGAAGAACATCGAGGGTAAAATGGGTTCAGACGTGATGAGGTCGCCCCGTTCCGTCGATGCGGAAATCACCACTTCCTGCAATCTCCGTTGTGCATACTGCAGCCATTTCTCGGGGCCCGGCGATGTCGACAAGGACCTGCCGCTGGACGCCTGGCTCCGCTTTTTCTCCGAGCTGCAACGCTGCGCGGTCATGAACATTACGCTCTCCGGAGGCGAACCCTTTTACCGCACCGATCTGAGGGAGATCGTCCGGGGGATTGTCGCAAACCGGATGCGTTTTTCGATCCTCAGCAACGGCACGCTCATCGATCCCGACATGGCCGATTTCCTGGCATCGACCCGCCGCTGCAACCATGTTCAAGTCTCCATCGACGGTGCGATCGACATCACCCATGACGCCTTCCGGGGAAAGGGCAATTTCACAAAGGCGATTCAGGGGATCAGGACATTGCAGCGATTCAAGGTTCCCGTGACCGTCCGCGTCACCATCCACAGGAAAAACGTCCATGAACTGGAAGCCGTCGCCAAACTCCTCCTGGAAGAGATCGAACTGCCCTCCTTTTCCACCAATTCCGCATCCCCTATGGGTCTGTGCCGCAAGAACGCCGCCCAAACTCAGCTCACCGTCGCCGAACGCTCTTTGGCCATGGAGACCCTGATACTCCTGACAAATCGATACGGCGGCAGGATCAGCGCCACCGCCGGCCCCCTTGCGGACGGACGCGCCTGGCTCGAGATGAAAGAGGCCTGCCGGGAAGGACGGCCGATGGAGGGGCGGGGCTTTCTCACGGGCTGCAACGGCCCCCGTCAGACCATTGCCGTCCGCGCGGACGGTGCCATTATCCCCTGCCTCCAGTTGGGGCACATGGTCCTGGGGAGGATCAATCATGACAATCTGATCGACATCTGGCAGAACCATCCCGATTTGCGCAACCTGCGGGAACGCTCATCGATCCCCCTTGCCTCCTTCGCCTTTTGCCGTGAACAACGCAGGGTCAATG
>JAMDBG010000063.1:30955-31370 GCA_023487865.1 Deltaproteobacteria bacterium
CCGCCGCGGGTTCCTGGCGGATTGCTGCACGGGCAATTGCCCGGCGACGGCCTATACGATCACCGGTGAGGTCAACCACCCGAGCCCCGATGGCTGCCTCCGGTCGTTTCAGGAGCAGGGGGGATCTCTGCCGGAACCGTCACTCCGCCGCCAATCAGGATGACCTCATGACAAACGACCCATTGGAAGAAACCGTTCCGTATTTATTGAACGAGCTCTATTTCTACCTCACCGATGCGTGCAATCTTGCCTGTCGTCACTGCTGGCTCGAACCCCGTTATTGCCCGGAAGAAAAAGCGATATCGGTCATTGACCCTGCGTTGTTCACGGCGATTCTCGACCAGGCGGAACCTCTCGGGATGAAAGGTGTCAAGCTGACCGGCGGTGAACCATTGCTCCACCCACAGATCGATCA
>JAMDBG010000123.1 GCA_023487865.1 Deltaproteobacteria bacterium
GCCGCGTTGGTAAAGGGGGGTGACGGCGAGGCGGCCCAGCTTGGGTGCCACGAGGTAGCGGATGGTCGCGTCACTCCCCAGGAACCGCCGGCACCGGCGGGCAAACTCCCGGATCTCCTCGGCGGAAAAGGCGTTGGCCAAACTGAGCATGGGGGTCAGGTGTGTCACAGGGGCAAATTTGTCCAGGGGGGGCGCCCCGACCCGCTGGGTGGGGGAGTCCGGCGCAGCCAGTGTGGGGAATTCCATTTCCAGGGTTTGGAGTTCCCGCATGAGGCTGTCGTACTGGGTGTCGGTGATCTCCGGGGCATCCAATTGATGGTAACGCCGGTTGTGATAAAGGATGGTTGCCTTCAGTTCTTCCATCCTTCGAACTGCTGTTTCGTGATCCATCAAGACCATTGACTCTCTTTATTTTACAAGCCTTAGATCGGGTTTCTTCTTCTGTTTTTTTTTATTCGGGCCTTCCTCGGGCTGCCTGAGGAGCTGTTCGTTGAAGATGTGGTTTTTGGCGCGTACGGCATTGATGATGAAAAAGACAATGACCGCTTTTTCCCACTCCTTGGAGGGTTCGAAATGCTCCATCCGGCATTTGTATTTTTCCCATAGGGAGGTGAGGGAAGCCTCGTCGAGGCTGAGGATCCTTTCGGCCAGTTTGTCCAGTGCGGATTCAAGCATGATGATGGCTCCTGGCGGCTGCGGAAGAAGTTCCCCTACGGCGTTTTGCAGATGCGCCGCAGTGCCGCTGGAGGAAGCGCCTTCCTTCCGGTGCTTTTTATTAAACCGCCCGTGATGTAAAGCATTATCGAATATCTGTCGGCCATTGCCCCTGCAGGCGTCTTTCCCGACTATCCTAATCAAACCGGGACGCAAAGTCAAATCGAAACAAAAACGGCAGGGCTGGGTCCGAAAATACCGAAAAAAGCCTTGTCTTTTTGGAGCGTCTCGCTATAATCTGTCCGTCACCGGACAGGGGCGATCCCTGTTGAACATTGGCCGTTGGCAGGCGTCGTCCCCCCGTTCGATCCGGTCGGTATCATCGCGATAGAAGTGCGTTCGTGGGAGCGAGCAACAGTCCGGTAGGAAATGGATATCGCGGAACCCTGACAGGGCTTGAGAGATGGATACGATTTTTGCACCATGGCGCATGGCCTATATCCGGGCTGAAAAGCAGGAGGGCTGTGTCCTCTGCCGGGACTCCCTCCGCGGGAAGGAACTGGTTGTTTGTGAGGGAAAGAGCTGTTTCGTGACGGTGAACCGTTACCCCTATACGAACGGGCACCTCATGATCGTTCCCTACCGCCACCTCTGCACGCTTGCCGATCTTCTTCCGGAGGAGAGGCTGGAACTTTTTGCTTTAATGGATCTCTCCGTCAGAGTTTTGAAGGAGGCGATGCAACCGGCGGGATTCAACATCGGCATGAACATGGGAAAGGCGGCTGGGGCGGGGATCGATGATCATCTCCATATCCACGTCGTCCCGCGCTGGGGCGGAGACACGAATTTCATAAGCGTCATCGGGGGGGTTCGCGTGATTCCGGAGGATGTGACCGGAACCGCCAACGGATTGAGGCCCTTTTTTGAGAGATTATACAGGGAGATCTGCGGATGAAAGTCATCTATACCATTATCCTGGCGCTTGTCGTGATGTTCATCATCACATTTTCACTGGAGAATACGCTGCCTGTCCAGCTGAAGTACTACGATTTCTTCGATCGATGGCTCCCGACCTACATGCTGATTTTCATCGCCTTTCTGGTCGGGGTCATCTTCACGGGATTCATGGGAATCGTCGAGCGGTTCCGTCTGACGCGGACGATCAACCGCCTGAACAAGACGGTCCGGGAACTCCGCCGTGAGATGAAGGCGAACGAAAATCCTGCTTATGTCGATGCGGGTGGAAAAATGCCTTCGCCGCCTGGGGAAAAATTTTCATAAAAAGGTTGGACAACAGGCGCCGGGTGTGTTAGAAGCGCGCACCCTTTTTTCGGTGAATCGGATGATGAACTATGGCGGCATCGAGGCAGAATATACGGCGTATGAACCGGCGAAGTTCGTCATCATCCCGGTACCCTACGACCTGACATCGACCTATCAGTCGGGATCGCGGCGTGGGCCGGGAGCGATTCTCGACGCTTCCGCCAACATGGAGCTCTATGACGAGGAGCTCCGTCAGGAGACGTTCCGGTCCGGTATCCATACCCTGTCTCCCCTTGAGGCCGATGCCCGGGGGCCGGCGGAAATGATCGGTACTGTTCGCAGGACCGTAGCCGGAGTCATCACCGACGGGAAGATCCCTGTGATGCTCGGGGGCGAGCATAGTGTCTCATTTGGCGCTGTCCAGGCCTTACGGGAGGCATTTCCGGAACTCACAGTCCTCCAGCTTGACGCCCATGCCGACCTGCGGGAGGCCTATCAGGGAACACCGTTCAGCCACGCTGCGGTTGCCCGTCGGATCGCGGAGATCTGTCCGCTCGTCCAGGTGGGTATTCGGAGCATGAGCGTGGAGGAGGCTGGATTTCTGGCGACAAGCCCGGTGAAGAGTTATCCGGCGGATTTCATCCTTGACGGTGGATCATGGTGCGGGACGATCTGCGGCGAACTGCAGGGGGATGTCTACCTCACGGTGGACCTCGATGTCCTCGATCCGGCCGTCATGCCCGCCACGGGGACTCCGGAGCCGGGAGGAATCGCCTGGCGGGATCTGATCCGTCTCATCCGAGAGGTTGCAAAGCGCTGCCGGATCCGGGGTTTTGATGTTGTGGAGTTGGCCCCCATTCCGGGGATGATCGCGCCGGATTTTCTGGCGTCCAAGCTGATCTACAGGATCATGGGTTATTTGACGGCCGGGTCCTGATTTTTAAAAAAGATTTTTCGCCTGCCGGGGCGTAAAAAATTCATAATCGGTCCGGCCCGCTGCCGATTAAAGGAGAGAAGCCATTGAGCGTTTACGTTCCCAGGAAGATGTTTTTTACCAAAGGAGTGGGCATCCACAGGGAGGAACTTCATTCCTTCGAGCTTGCACTCCGGGATGCCGGGATTGAAAAATGCAATCTGGTGCAGGTATCGAGCATCATGCCTCCAGGCTGTCAGGTGATATCCCGGGCGCGGGGCCTCAAAGAGCTGCACGCCGGCGCGATTACCTATTGCGTCCTGAGCCGCTGCTGCAGCAACGAACCGCGGCGACTGCTGGCTGCCTCCGTGGGCTGCGCCGTTCCGGCCGATAAGAGCAACTACGGCTATATCAGCGAACACCACTCCTTCGGTCAGACCCAGCGTCAGGCGGGGGATTATGCGGAAGACCTGGCCGCCGCCATGCTCGCCTCCACCCTCGGCATCGACTTCGATATCGATGAGAGCTGGGACGAGAAAAAGGAGATCTTCAAGATCAGCGGCAAAATCGTCAGCACACGGAACATCACGCAATCCAGCATCGTTCAATCGCACGGTTACACGACTGTCATCGCCGTTGCCGTCTTCGTCTTCTGATCATAGCCGCTGAATTGCGGAACAACCGAAAAAGACGACCGTCCTCTCCCGGAAACGGGAGAGGGCGAAGAAGTCAGATTTTAGAAACCGTCACTCTCCGGAGAGGGAAAGATGGTTCCGAACGGTCTGCATGCATCTTGGGGATATGTGATCCCTCCGCTTCTGGGATTCATTGTCCTGCTCGGTCTCGCCCTGATCTCACTCCTGTATGGCGGGAGGAAGAGGACGAACATCCTGTTTGCCGGCATCTGCCTCCTTGGCGCCCTCCTCAATGCCGATATGGTCCTTGTTTCCATTCTGCCCGACGAGAGGCTCGCCCTCCGTGTCGACCGGACAATCCATTTCTTTTTCGTCTTCAGCGTCCCCGTCTATATCAAGTTCGTGCATGCCTTTTTAGGTATCCGCGACAGACGGTGGCTGGAGATCTCCGCGTGGCTGTTGAGCAGCGCATTTCTGATCATCGTACCCACGGACCTGTATATCAGTGGTTTTCACTACTATTTTTTCGGCCGGATCGCCCGCTCCGGCATGCTCTTTCATCTTTTTTCAGTAACGGTCGCCTTTACGGTCCTTTACTGTCTGGTGCTCCTTTATCGCGCCATGCGGCGGACCGCCGACAATCACATGAGAAACAGGATCAAGTATATCTTCGGCGGATTGGGATTTTCCGCCCTCCTGCTTGCCTTCACGATCCTTCCGGTCAGCGGCGTTCCCGTCTACCCGCTGGGACATTTCAGCTTCATCCCCGGTATATTTCTCGCTTTCGGTCTCCTGAAATATGACCTCCTGGACATCGGCGCCCTCATCCGCCGCGGGACGGTCTATTTCTTCCTGACCGGTATTCTCACCGCCCTCTATATCCTCGTCATCTCCCTCTTCCATACCTTCTTTTTTACTTCCAGCAGCGATTCGTTCGTCCTCTCGCTGGTCCTGGTACTGATCATCGTCCTTCTGTTCAATCCCCTTCGGGAAAGGGTGCAGGGGCTCATCGACCGCCTCTTTTTCCGGGGGCGATACGATTACCGGGAACTCCTCCGGGAGATCAGCGGCCGACTGGCCTCGCTTCTGAGTCTCCCGCAGATCAGGAAAATGCTCGTCGATGCGATTGCCGAGGCCCTGCAAGTGGAAAGGGTGATTCTCATCCTCTCCGAAGAGGGGAGGTACCGTCTCTACTGTGGAGGGCTGGAAGGGGCAGGGGAGGCACCCTCCCAGGGGATCGCCTTGCTGATGCATGTTCTGAATACGGAGATGCGGCCGATGACCAGGGTGGCCGCGGAGAGAAGCTGCGTCGATGATGAAGACCGGGAGGCGTTAATTCACCTCTTTAATCATCTTGATACAGTGCTGGTCATTCCGCTCCCCGCACGGGCGGGGTCGGCAGGATTGATTGCCCTCGGGCAGAAGCGGTCGGGAGAGCTCTTCGTTGAAGAGGATCTGGAGCTCCTGACGACGATCGCCAATCAGGCGGCCACGGCGATCGAAAACGCGCGGAGTTATGAAGCCCTGGAGGCGCTCAATAGGGATCTCGAACAGAAGGTGACCGGGCGGACCGCCGCTCTGCGTGAAGCGCTGGCGGAGAAAGAGCGGACCCAGGACCAGCTCATCCGCTCGGAGAGCCTTGCCGCGATCGGGCAGCTTGTTGCCGGGACCGCCCACGAATTGAATAATCCCATCGCCGGGGCGATGAGCCTGGTCGAGAGCAGCGTCGAGACCATCGAGGGATCGAAGACACAGGCAGTGAAACTGGAAGAGATCATCGACGATCTCCGCTTTTCTCTGGGAGAACTCAGGAGGGCGAGCGCGATTATCAGGAGCCTTCTTGATCTCTCGCGCCAGACACAAACCTATGTCGAGCCGGTCGATATAAACCGGGCGGTCGATGACGCCCTGCTGGTTCTTTACAACCAATACAAAAACCTGGATGTGGAGATAAAGAAGGACTATGGAGACCTCCCTCCGGTCAAGGGCAATTATGCCAACCTGGGACAGGTCCTGATCAACATCCTCCGGAACGCCTTCCAGGCGCTGCCGGAAGGGAAGGGAGGGATTTTCCTGACGACGCGTTACCGGGCGGCAGACGACACCGTCGCCGTTGTCTGCCGGGATACGGGGAAGGGGATTCCCGCCGCGGCACTGAAAGATATCTTCAAACCCTTTTTCACAACCAAAGTGGTGGGCGGAGGGACGGGTCTCGGTCTTTACATCTCCCATGAGATCATCCGGCGTCACGGCGGTCAGATCAGTGTGGAGAGCGAAGAGGGGAAGGGGACTGTCGTGACAGTTGAACTCCCCTGCAAAAGGAGGGAAGGATGAACGGGCTGCTGGTGGTGGACGACGAGGAGGGGGTCCGGCGTTCCCTGAAGCGGGTGCTGGAGAAAGACGGGTACCGGATCGTGCTGGCGGAAAACGGCCAGGAGGCGCTGGAGATCATCAGTAACGACGAGCAGGAGATCGAGACGGTCATCTGCGATTACCGTATGCCGGGGATGGACGGCCTTGAAACCCTCAGACAGATCGGCCGGATGAATACCGAGGTCACACGGATCATTCTTACCGCCTACGCCACGATGGCCAATGCCATCGAGGCGGTGAATACCGGGATTGACGGCTTCCTGACCAAACCCTTTGAAAATGATGAACTACGGGCGAAGGTCCGGGAATGCAATATCAAAAAACGGCTGAAGCAGTTCGTATCCGAGCAGGTCATGGACGAAATCCAGAAGAACGCCCGGGCTATGTACCCGAAACGAATGCGGGTGACGGTCCTCTTCTGCGACATGCGGGGCTTCTCCAGTCTGTCCGAGCGGCTCACTCCACCGGAGCTCTCCGAGCTCCTCAACCGCCGCTATTTCACTCCCCTCGACAACATCATCTTTGCCCACAACGGGACGCTGGACAAGCATATCGGGGACAGTGTCATGGCGATCTTCGGGGCGCCGGTAAGCAGGAGTGACGATGCCCTGCGGGCCGTCCAGGCCGCCCTGATGATCTTGCAAGAGATCGCGCGGATCAATGGGAGCATCCCGGAGGCGGACAGAAGGATCGCTGTCGGTATCGGGATTGCCACAGGCGAAGTGATGGCGGGAATTTTCGGATCACCCCGGAAAAAAGAGTACACTGTATTTGGTGCTCCCGTGAATCTCGCCTCGCGTCTGGAGAATCTCGCCAGAGCGGATCAGATATTCATCTGCGACAAGACGGCGGGCCTTGTGGCGGACCTTGTGCAACTGGAACTGATTACCGGACCGGCAATCAAAGGGGTTGCCCATTACTCCGATGTGTTCAGCGTACTCGGGAAAAAATAGGAAATAGACCTTGACTTTTCTCCGTCTCTGGTTTAAAAGTACATGATTCATGGCGCGGGGTGGAGCAGTCCGGTAGCTCGTTGGGCTCATAACCCAAAGGTCAGAGGTTCGAATCCTCTCCCCGCTACCAATAAAAGAAAGGGGGTTAGGTGAAACACTTAACCCCTTAATTTTTTATTTATACCCCTTTCCAAAAAACACCCTTACCGCCCTCATGCGCCACATTCGGAATGGGAGTTCCGTATTTTCGTCTTGCTGCCTGCATCCTAAAATTTCCTTGACATGCCAGTTGGCTTTTCTATATGCTGAACTTAAG
>JAMDBG010000048.1 GCA_023487865.1 Deltaproteobacteria bacterium
TATCGGGATAATACTCCTTTTTTGCCATCCGGACCCGCGCTTCGGCGCTGCCGACCATCTTCTCCCGGTATTTGATGAGCGGGTATTTTTCATAAGCGGCCGTAATCAGTTCATTGATACCATAGCCATAAGGGGCGTCCGGGGGCTTTTCGGGCCTGCCGAGAGCGGCGTGCGTTTCCCTTCCCACAGCCGCGTTAATCATCGCCTCGAGGGATTGGATCTTCTGTCTCTCCATCTCTTTCCTCTCGAGAAGCATGTATTTCTCGGTCTGCGCCATCAATACTTCCTGCTGCGGCGCCATGCCCGCGGCATAGCGTGCAAGGGCCGCGTCTTCAATCCGGGAGAAAAGCGCCGCCTTATCGGTCAAGAGATCGATATTCGTATAGGCATAGAAAAGGTCATAATAGAGCTCCCGTATCCTGACAACGGTGTTCAACTTCATGGAATCGGCCATCGCCTTCATCCCTTCCGCGTCGCGCGTCGCCATATCGCCCTTCAAGGCGCGCTTCCCCGGATAGGGAAACATCTGAGACAGGGAAAACATCCAGCGGGAATCGGCGGGCATGCCTTTGGTCTCCCTGTCGAAGGTGTATAAACTGTCCGTCCCCTCGTTTTCATAGCCCATCATGAGCATAGGATCGGCAAGGCTCGTCACTTGAGGGATCTTGTGTTTCGAGGCGTTTGCCCGTGCTTCCGCAACATGGATTTCCGGATTGTTCTTTAAAGCCTCCCGGATCAGATCCGGGAGGCTTAAGGTCCCCTCCGCGGCAAAGCCCTGAGCGGCCGGGAAGAAGATACACAACATCAGGAAGGAGAAGCGTGTTACCCAAAGGAAAGGGAATATCCCTCCCTGTCCGTCTCTCCGTCTCTGCCCTGTGAACATGCCGCCCTTTCCCTTTTTCATTTTCCTACCTCACATCCACACTGAACTTGGCCTGGACGGCTTTGCCGCCGCGGGTGATTCTGACGGCTACACCCCAGCCTCCCGGCATGGAAAAATTAATCTTTGCCTTATACTCGCTGCCTTTCAACACGGCATCGGTCTTGACCTTCACGGCTGGCATACCGGGCATGGCGGCCATGGTATATTCCACCGCCACCTTGGCATCCTTGACTTCGGCGCCGGTTGCATCCTTAATGAGCGCGGACAGGTTATTGTCGCCGGTAATGGGAGGATTCCTGTCAATTTTTACCACCACGGTGTAATCGCCTGCTTTCTTTGTCACCTCATAATCCTTTGCCGCTGCCGTTCCTGCAACCAGTAGAACCAGCATAACTGCTAAAACTGCTCTTTTCATTCTCTTTCTCCTTTCCTAATTCGAGTGATTACCCTAAAGCTTGCGTTGATGTCATTATAAATAAACACTCACTCTCGCTTAGTCAAATAGCCTCTCTTGTGAAGCAATTTTGCCTTCATTGTACGCAACGGGTGTGCCAGTAGTGTAAACTGCCTATTGGTAACGATAAGTTACTGTATTGTATGGTTAAAAATTGTGAGTGGGTGTTTTAATCCTCATAGGACATGATTTAAGTGCGGTTTTTTTACGCACGGAAGACCACCTGAAGGGAAGGGGTGGGAATATTATTCATGGCAAAGCTTATTCCATCCCGATGAGCCTTCATGGCCGATGAACCGCTTCTAAATGCTGAGGAGTTTCGCCGAGGTCTCTCTTTCTCGATGACTTGGGAAATTACAGAAATATATTTACGATGCCCATTGCCTTGTCCCTGGCAGGGGTTAGGTCTACGATGACACCCGGCCGGATGTGCCGGCCATTGTGGTAAAAGCGATTTTCGCCTTGACAGTGGAAAGGAATTCGTATAGAAAAGGCACCCTATTCAAATTGATCGGAAGGAGGAAGTTTTTTGATCGTACATAAATCCGTGGTAAAGAGAAGCCGTCAGGCCTTGAAGCACCGTGAACGCAACGTATCGGTGAAATCCAGCATCAGGACCAGTGTAAAGACCGTCCTGGAGGCAGTGCAGAACAAGGATACCGAGGGGGCGAAGGCGGCCTTGGCCAAGGCCGTCCCGGCCATCGCCAAGGCGGCGGCGAAGGGCGCTTTTCACAAAAAGACCGCCTCGCGCAAGACCTCTCGTCTTACGAAGCACGTCAACAGCCTGAAGGCGTAATTTCCCCTCAGAAATCGGACATCATCAATTGGTATGCCTTCTCGGCTGCATCGCCGGCCAGCTTGATGAGGGAATTTCTGCGATTGATCTCCGTTGCCCCGACTGCGGTGACCCGATAATCCCCCGTCCCGATAAATGATCCGTTCGTCCAGAGGTTCCGACCGCTCACCCTTTCATCGAAAAAGAGCTCCAGTGTAACCGTGATCCGGTCCTCGGCCGAGAGGCTGCCCACCTTATAGGCGAGGGGGGCAACCTGCAGATTGAGAACGGACCCCCGGAAGATCGCATCCGCTTCGCCGCGGTTGGAGGTCAGTTTGAAATGGCCGTTCCTAACGATCTCGTTGCTGAAGGCGGTGCGGAGGATGACATCGAGATTGGCCTCGCTGGTCTTGTTGGTGAATGTATCCACAAACACCGTCTGGATCGTGGGATAGGCCGATTTACTCATTCCCGAGAAACTATATCCGCAACCGGACAGCATCAGCACGAGAAGAACGATACTGGTCAAACGCAAATCAAACCTCCCAGACCGATGTCCTCTCTGATCTTTCCCAGTCGCCATACCCAAAGTCATTTTTGTTTTCCTCATTCTTCCTGTGAACCTGTCTCCCATCTCCTGATGGAGCGACTTGACGGTATTGTATGGGGCCTCAATCCCGGACAACGATATTCACCAGTTTTTTCGGGACGTACACCTCTTTGACAATCGTTTTGCCCGCGATCTGCCAGGCGATTTTCTCGTCGCTCCTTGCCAGGGCCTTGATCTGCTCGCCCTCCTCATCGGCAGGGACGCTGATCCGGCTCCGCACCTTTCCATTGATCTGTATGACGATGGTGATCACCTCTTCCGAAGCGACTGCCGGATCGAAGACCGGCCAGGCCACATCGGCGAGGCTTTCCGTCCGGCCAAGGAGTGTCCAGAGCTCTTCGGTGATGTGGGGTACGATGGGGGCCAGGAGCAGGATGACGGTCTCTATAGTCTCCCGGACGACGGCAAGCGCGAGCCGGTCGTTTGTCGCGGGACGGGGATGCTGGTAGAGGGTGTTGACCAGCTCCATGACGGCGCTGATCGCCGTATTGAAATGAAAACGGTCCTCGATGTCGGATGTCACCTTGCGAACGGTCTGATGGGTCTTCCTTCGCAGGGCCTTGAGATCGCCCTCCAGGGATTCTCCGTCGGCGAAGGGGGGTACGTCGCGCAGGTCTTCGAGATAGTCGTTAACGATCCGCCAGGTCCGGCTGAGGAACCGGAAGGAGCCGTCGACGCCCTGATCGCTCCACTCCAGATCCTTTTCCGGCGGTGAAGCGAAGAGACAAAAGATCCGGGCGGTGTCGGCACCGTAAGCCTTGACCAGATAATCGGGATCGACGACGTTCTTGAGCGATTTGGACATTTTTTCCGTCTTGCCGATCGTGATGGCGCAATCGCAGTGCATGCATTTTTCCCCATGGACCTCTTCCGGGAAGAGGTAACCGTGTTCGGAACAGCGCATCGTCTCCTTGCAGACCATCCCCTGGGTGAGGAGATTCGTGAAAGGCTCATCGACGCCCAGCGCACCGAAATCGCGGAGCATCTTGGTGTAGAACCGGGCATAGAGGAGGTGGAGGATCGCATGTTCGATCCCGCCGATGTACTGGTCTACGGGCATCCAGTAGTCCAGTTTCTTCCTGTCCAATCCCGGTTTGGTGTCATAATGCGCCGAACAGAAACGGTCGAAATACCAGGAGGACTCGACAAAGGTATCCATCGTGTCTGTTTCGCGTTGCGCCGGTTTGCCGCAGCGGGGACAGGTCGTTTCCACGAACGGTTTGTATCTGGCAAGCGGTGAGCCTCCCTCGCCCGTGAGCTCGACGTCGCCGGGAAGGATGACCGGGAGTTCCGATTCCGGAACGGGAACCGTTCCACAGGCCTCGCAGTTCACCATCGGGATGGGTGCCCCCCAGTAACGCTGGCGGGAAATGCCCCAATCGCGCAGCCGGTACTGGATCGTCTTTTTCCCCCGTCCGATCGCTACGAGATGATCGGCGATGGCATCCTGGGCTTTCAGATTTTCCATGCCGTCGAAGGGACCGGAGTTGACCAGGATGCCGTTGTCCGTATAGGCTTCCGTCATGGTCTTTACATTCAGAGCCCGGTCGGGAGACTGAATCACCACGATGAGCGGCAGGTTATACTTTTTGGCGAATTCAAAGTCGCGCTGGTCATGAGTCGGGACGGCCATGACACAGCCCGTTCCGTAATCGGCGAGAACGAAGTTCGCCGCATAGATCGGCATTTTCCGCCCTGTGACGGGATTAAGACACCAGGTGTCGAGGAAGACACCCTCCTTCTCGTAATACTCGGAGGTCCGCATCTTCTTGTCCTGTTTTTTGATCTTTTCCACGAAATCCCGGACGGTCCCTTCGGAGGCCTTCCCCCGGGAGAGGTCCAGGACGAGGGGGTGTTCCGCGGCGATGAGCATGAAGGTGGCGCCGAAGATCGTGTCCTGGCGCGTCGTGAAGACCTTGATGTCTCCCTTGCCGTCGGCCATCGGGAAGGAGGCCTCGCAGCCGTAGCTCTTCCCGATCCAGTTCTTCTGCATCGTGAGAACCCGCTCCGGCCAGCCAGGGAGACGGTCGCAGTTGTCCAAAAGTTCATCGACATAGGCGGTGATCCGGAAGAACCACTGACTCAGGTACTTCTCTCCGACCTCCGAACCGCACCGCCAGCAGAGGCCTGCCTCCACCTGCTCGTTGGCAAGGACGGTCTCGCACTTGGGGCACCAATTCACTGTGGAGCTTTTTTTATATGCAAGTCCCTTTTCGTACATCCAGAGGAAAAAAAGCTGCTCCCAGCGGTAGTATTCCGGTTCGCAGGTCGCGACCTCCCTTTCCCAGTCGTAGCTGAATCCCATCCTCTTGAGCTGCCGCCGCATGTTGTCGATGTTCTCATGTGTCCAGACGGAAGGGTGGATGCCCCGTTCGATGGCGGCGTTCTCCGCCGGCATGCCGAATGCGTCCCAGCCCATGGGATGCAGGACGTTGAATCCCTTCATCCTCTTGTAACGGGCGACGACATCGCCGATCGTATAGTTCCGCACATGGCCGATGTGGATACGGCCGGAGGGGTAGGGGAACATCTCGAGAAGGTAATACTTTTTCTTATCAGGGTCTTCGGTGACGTTGAAGATCCGATTCTCTTCCCAGTGTTTCTGCCACTTCTGTTCAATCTCCGCTGGATTGTACTTTCTTTCCATTGAATAAAAACTCCTCTGTATTATCCGCTGTCTGCATTTCGGAATCAAAAATCTCGATTTCTGCCGCTTCTGTATGCTTCAGGAACCGTTCCAGTCCCATGCGGATGTCGGATAGATCATCGACCTTGGCGGGTATTTCCAGACCCAGTGTCGGAAGCCTTTCCGGTTCCTGCGCACTGCCGTCGAAAATGCCCGTGATCAGGGCCTCCGTCATTCCGGCAAGCTGCAGAGAGCCCCTGCCGGCGGCCGGCATGGGGAGGGCCAGGTCGGTCGCACCGATTCCGGTGACGGTCTTGGCCATCTCGAAACCGGCATTGTAAAGCCTGTCGTAGGTCAGTTCGGAAAGAACCCCCATGCCGAACAGGAGGAGGCGGGAGACGCGGATGCGCGGGGGAAAAGCGTAGGCGATCTTTTCCAGAAAGCTTCCGGAGATCCTGCCCTCGGCGATCTCGGTGGAGATCATCCCGTTGAGACGCCAGTCCACCAGACCGCAATAGCCCTTGGGCGGTCTTTCGTCGGAAAAGAATCCGAGAATCAAGGTCTCACGGGCCAGGGCATCCGGTGACGCTGTCGATATCCTGATCTTCATCTTTCTTGCGCAGCTTCCCGTACAGCGCGTCCAGAATGCCATTGATAAACGCGCCCGAATTTTCGGAACCGTAAACCTTACCGAGGTCGATGGCCTCGTTCAGGGTGACTTTGGGGGGGATGTCATGGCAGAACAGAAGTTCGTAAACGGCCATCCGCAGAATGCTCTTGTCCACACGGGACATCCTGGCCATGGTCCAGTTTTCGGAACTGTCGCTGATCAGATTGTCGATCTGTTCTCTGTTGCTCCAGGCGCCTTCGATCAGAGACGAAGAAAATTTTCTGGTCTCCTCCGGCGCGTCGAAATTCGCCCAAAAACGTTCAATGGCCTCCCGGACCCCGATCTCTTGAACGTCCAACTCATAAAGAACCTGCAGGGTCACTTCTCTCGCCTTCCGTCTCTGGTGCATGTATCCCTCAGATATGAACCCGCTGATAAGAGCGCCTCGATGACGTACGGCTTATATTACAGTTTCTTGAAAAGATCAACCATCTCAATCGCCGACAAGGCGGCGTCCCAGCCCTTGTTCCCTGCCTTGGCCCCCGCCCGTTCGATGGCCTGCTCGATGGTGTCCGTCGTCAGGACGCCGAAGGCGACCGGTATCTCGGTCTCCAGTCCGACGCCGGCGATCCCCTTGGAAACCTCGGCGCTGACATACTCGAAATGGGGCGTGGCGCCGCGGATGACGGCACCCAGGCAGATGACCGCGTCGTAGCGCCCGCTTTTTGCCATTTTCTTCGCCGCCAGCGGCAGTTCGAAAGCGCCCGGGACCCTCACGATCTGGATCTCCTTCTCCTCCGCTCCGGACCGTATCAGGGCGTCCACGGCGCCGTCGATCAGCCGGCCGCTGATGAAGTCGTTAAAGCGGCTGGCCACGATGCCGAACCTCATTCCCTTGGCGACGATCTTCCCTTCGATGATTTTTGGCATGGCTCTTTCTCCTCGCAAAAGTCGGATTGCGCCGCAAAAAGGTCTGCGGCCTTCCCGCCCGTTCTTAGACCTTCAAAATGTGACCCATCTTCTTTTTCTTCGTCTGGAGGTACTGGATGTTGCATTCGTTCGGCTTGATCTCGATCGGGATGCGCTGGGTGATGGTGAGTCCATACCCCTCCAATCCGACGATCTTTTTGGGATTGTTCGTCAGGA
>JAMDBG010000040.1 GCA_023487865.1 Deltaproteobacteria bacterium
GCCAGGGGGAGACGATCGCCTCCATTGCCGCCAAATATAGAACCTCTGTAGGTGCCATCAGGACGGCGAACCGTTTGTCGAAAAGGGGTCAGTTGGTGGTAGGTCGGAGGTTGACTGTGCCCATCCAGAGCTCTGTGGGTGTCTCAACGATAGCCCAGAAATCGGGAACGATCCTTAGGCATAAGGTGAAAAAGGGCGACACGCTGGCTTCCATTGCCCGAAAATATGGCATAAGCGGCTCGGAAATTAAAAAGAACAACCATCTGGAAAATGATAACCTGAAAACCGGTCAGATGCTCCGGATTGAAAAAGGCGATGTTGAATCGAATCGGGAACAGAAAAAGGAAAGCCGCGGGGATAACAAAGCAAATGTTAAGCTGGGAACGAAGCCTGAAACCGATAAAGTGACCGATACGGCGCCAGGGAAAAAATACACAGTCAGAAAAGGGGATAGTCTCAACAGGATTGCCGGCGAGAACAACACGACGCCTGATAAGTTGCGTCAGTTGAACAATCTGAGTAATGATATCATTTATCCCGGGCAGGTGGTTCAGGTCAGATAAGGGATGGATTATCAGGTAAACTCGTAATGCCTCAATAGGAAAAAGAGCTCCTTCTCGCGCATTTTCATCTGTCTCGACGCCGTTGCCGCGACGTCTTCGTGCTCATAACCGAGGAGATGGAGCAGGCCATGGATGACAAGGAACTCTACTTCATCCATCAAATCGATGCTTCCGGTCGCAGCGTCGCGATAGGCCGTTTCGACGGAGAGGATAATATCCCCGAGGAGCTGCGGATTGATATCGCCGAATTCCCCCTCTCTCATGGAGAAGGAGATGACATTGGTCGAACGGTCCCGTTTGAGATAAGTCTTGTTGAATTCGCGGATCTGGTCGTCGTCAACCAGCAGGAGGCTGAGTTCATACTCTTCGCAGCGAAGCTCCCTCAGCAGCCGCATCAGGCTTCTTCTCAATCTTCTCCGATCGATATTAAACTTTTTCTGTCGGTTTTTTATCGAAATGGACATGACATGACGGCTGTAAACAGGAAGTCACCTCTTCAAGATGCCTGATGTCGACTGCCATCCCTCCTTTTCCGGTGGTCAAGGTGATTGTATGCACGGATGATGTCCTGGACGAGAGGATGCCTGACCACATCGAGCTCTGAGAAGTGGATAAAACGAATCCCCTCCGTTTTGCACAGGAGTTCTTCCGCCTCCACAAGACCGGATATCTTGTCAATTGGCAGGTCGATCTGGGTTACATCTCCCGTAATCACGGCCTTGGAACCGTAGCCAAGTCTCGTCAGGAACATCTTCATCTGTTCCGATGTCGTATTCTGGGCTTCGTCGAGGATAACGAAGGAATCATTAAGCGTCCGTCCCCTCATGAAGGCGAGGGGAGCGACCTCGATAACCCCCTTGCTAATCAGTGCCGATGCCCGGTCGAAATCGATCATGTCAAAGAGGGCGTCATAGAGAGGTCGCAGATAGGGATTGACCTTTTCCGAGAGATCGCCTGGCAGAAAACCCAATTTTTCACCCGCCTCGACGGCGGGTCTTGCCAGCGATATACGTGAGACCTTCTTTTCCAGCAGTGCGGAAATCGCCATGGCCATGGCCAGATAGGTCTTTCCGGTTCCCGCCGGTCCGATGCCGAAGACCATGTCCGAATGGCGGATGGCATCAATATAGAGTTTCTGGGCAATGCTTTTGGGGGTGATGATCCGCTTCTTTGAGGAGATGAAGACGGTATCCAGAAAGATCTTTTCCAGATCTGCCGTACAATCCTCAGACAGGATGCGATGGGCGTATTCGATGTCGGCCGGATAGATAGGATATCCCTTACCCGTGATCTCGTACAGCTGGGTGAGCAGTCTGCGGATGAGGGTAACGGTGTGACGGCTGCCGGTTATGGAGATGACATTACCCCGGACAGCGAGTTTGACCGCTGCGAGTTTCTCGATGAGCTTGATATTCTGATCGTGCTCACCAAAGAGAGTGCGAAGGAGGTCGTTATCCGTGTAAACGATCTTTTCCAGGATGTCGGATTCCGTCCTCTTTGTTAACAAAGGATCAATTCTTCTCTTCATCATGATCCGTCGGCCTTTTCAAATAAATCATAAGGGATTCTCGATAGTCGATACCTCTTTAAATGACACTGAAATCTCTTTGCAGATGGTATCGTTCCCGATGATCAGAATGATCGCTTTTTCTGGGTCAAGGTACCGGCCTGCCGCTTTCAGGAGATCTTCCGTCCTCACAGCACTTATTTTGTTGCGATATGTCATGAGGTAATCCTCAGGCAGGCCTTCATATTCGATCATCAGTTGCTGCAGGGCAATCTGGTTTGCGGAGGCAAAGGAAAAGATGAAACTGTTCAGGATCGAACCCTTGGTCATTTCCAGCTCTTTTGGAAGCAGGGATTTTTGGCCGATATCCTTGACGATGCCGCGCAGCAGGGAAATGACCTCGAGCGTTGATTCGGATTTCGTCAGAGCATAGGCCCCAAAGAGGCCGTAGTCGCTCTTGGCGGTGTAAAAACTGCCGGCGCTGTACGCCAAGCCTCGATTGGTCCTGATTTCCTGAAATATCCGTGAACGGAAACCCCCGCTCCCGACGATAAAATCAATGATCTCCATCGGGAAAGAAAAAGGACTTTTTTTTGCCGGGGCAAGCCAGCCAAAAATAACAATGGATTGGGGGAGATCTTTGGGGAGAATATAGATCATTCCTTCCTTCGGCCGGGGAAGGGGAGGGGTTTCCACCTTCTCCTCTGTCGGTCGCCAATTCCCGAAATAGCGGTTCATTAAAGTCTCCGCTTCTTTCCGGTCTATATCGCCGCTGATCGATATCATCACCCCCTTGGGTTGATAGAACAGTCGATGGAACCGGATCAGGTCATCTCTCTGGATGCGGTTGATGGAGTTTGCTGTAACGAGCCTCCCACGGGGAGAACCTTCATGGATAAGCCTGCCGAATTCTCTGAAAGCGAGCTTCTGCGGGTCATCGGAGATTCGCCGCAGTTCCTCTGTCTTCAGTTCCTTTTCCTGAGTCAATTTCTCCATTTCGAAAACGGGCGTCATCAGGATTCGGGAAAAGAGTTCCAGCCCTTTTTCCCAGTCATTCTTCAATACGGACAGGGAAAAGACCCCGGAGTCGCGGTTGGTGGACGTATGCAGGATTGCCGCCATGGATTCGAGGGTTTCGTCGAGGGCGCTTCCGGTCATGCCTTTAATGCCGCCTGTCCGGATGACCTTCCCCGTAAGCTCCGCCAGACCTTCTTTTTCAGGGGGATCAAACATGGTGCCGGTCCGGATGACCGCGGTGATTTTTACAAGGGGGAGTTCGTGGTCCTCGAGTACATAGAGGACAAGACCATTATCCAGTGTCACGCGCTCCGCCTTGGGCGGCGTGAAGGAGAGCGGTTTGTAGGTGATCCTGTCCGGATTAGGCAAGAAGGGGGACGCTACGGCGGAAACAATCGAATGTGAAAAAACAAGGCAGAGAATGGTTAGGAAAAGGATTTTGCTTAAAAAAGAATGGGGTCTTAAAATGCTTTTATCTTTCATAGGTTAAGGCTTTCTTACTCCTGTGGCTACTGTTCTATTCTCCCGTGTCAAATAAGTCCTCGCCGTTTGCTGGATGTCGTTGGGCGTAATTTTGTCGATGGCCGCGGGATAATCGATGAGGTAACGGTAATCCCCCAGTAGGGCTTCGTAGTAGGAGAGCATACCGGCAAGGCCGGCATTGGAATCGAGTCCTCTGATAAAATCGGCTCGGAGCTGATTTTTTACTTTTTCCAGCTCCAGGCCGGAAACCGGTTCATTTTTAAGCCTTTCGATTTCCTCATCCAGTGCTATTTCCAGCTCCATACTGGTATGAGGGTGACGTGGTGCCGCAAAAAAAACAAATTGATTGGCATAACGGGAACCCGGGAGGCCATTATGGGCCTGGATGCTCTTCGCAAGGCGTTTTTCTTCGATAAGGGTTTTGAAAAGTCTCGCCGTTCGCCCCCGTGTGAGCAGGGATTCGATGAGATCAAAAACGTAATCGGCAAAGGCAGGCGGTGGCGGTTTGTGGTATCCGAGGATCAGCTTCTGGTCGGCTGCAAAGAGGACCTCGATCCTCCTCTCTCCCGATTGTGCCGGTTCTTCCGTAACCGGAAACGGGTTCAGTTTCTGCGGAGGAATGCGACCGAAATATTTTTGCACGACTCTGAGAGCCTCTGTCGGCTGTATATCACCGACAATGGCAATAACTGTATTATTTGGTGCATGCGTTTTTTTGAAAAAATGCCTCATGTACGCCATATCGAGAAAGCGCATGTCCGAGGGCCAGCCTATGACCGGCCTTCGATAGGGGTGAGCGATAAAGGCAGTTGCCAGATAGCGTTCGAGGAGTTTTCCATCCGGATCCGATTCAGAACGCTGCCTTCTTTCCTCCATGACCACATCCCGCTCGGTATAAAATTCACGAAATACGGGATTTGCCATGCGGTCTGACTCGACTCTGGCCCAGAGTTCGATGCGGTTTGAGGGGATGCTGACCTGATAGGTCGTCAGGTCCTGACCCGTGGAGGCGTTCAGATCAACAGCGCCCTGTTCCGTATAAAGCCGGTCGATTTCATTGGAGATCATCAGCTGCCGGTGCGTCTTCTGAAGCCCCTTCAATTGCTGTGTCAATTGTCTGAGGAGCGCCTGATCAGCCGAATCGCCTTTTATCTTCTCTCGATCAAGAGCCGCTCCCACCCGTTCGATCTTCACCAGGACCTTTTCTTCCCGGGGATAATTCCTCGTTCCGATCGTTTTTGTTCCCTTGAACATCATGTGTTCGAGCAGATGTGCGGTTCCTGTCTTCCCGTCCGCTTCATCTACCGCCCCGGAACGATACCGGATATAAAGGGACACGGTGGGGCTCAAATGCCGTTCCAGCATCAGCAGGCGGAGGCCGTTTTTTAGGGTGTATGCCTGGACCCTCTTGTCCAGGTCATAAGGAAAAAGAGAAGCGGGGAGTAGGAGCAGAGAGGCCAGGACAATGGACGAGATGATATAGAAAGTATTATTCCGAGCCATTCCGAATCTTCCGGGTTTTGAAAAAGGCATGCACTTGAAAAGCGGGGTACAGGATGCCGGCAAGACTCACGAGGACCATAAAGCTTGCTGAGAAGAAGTACATGATAAATTCAAGGGGGTTCTTCAGGAGAAACGCGCCAACCAGTGTTTCGATGCCGAAAGCGAGAAAAAATAATGCAAAGAGGGCAATCAAGATATTTTTACCCCACCAGAGGCACGAACCCATGAACCTTAATCTCCTGAAGATCACGATGATTTTATAATATCACCCCTTTCGTGACAATGTATCCGTATCAGGATCCGTTGTCAAGCATCTTCCTATCTGAATTAGCGCCGGCTTTCCGTAGAGAGGAAAATAGAGAGGGGACGGGATACATCAAGAATCCGACTTTTTCGGAGATTTGTGAATTTTCTTGTTCAGTCCGGCTGTCGTCGCAACGTCCTCTCCATTTAATCCCTTCGTCATAAGGGTATCCTTGAGTAGTTGCCGGGACCGGTGAGCGATTGATCGCCTATTCGGCGAGGGTGATCTTCAGGGTGCCACCCCGGCCCAGGAGGTCATGGAGGTGGATATACCCCTTCAGATGGTTCTCTGCATCGGTCACGACAAGGGTGGTTATCTCATCGCGCTGCATGTATTCGATCGCCTGGGCAACGGAGATGTGTTCCCGGATGGTCTTGGGATGGTGGGTCATGAATGCGCTGATCCGCTCATTCCGAAAATCCTGTCCCGTGCGGACTAGGCGTCGGATGTCGCCGTCGGTAAGGATGCCCAGGAGTGAGTTGTCCCCGTTCGTGATAAGGACGAATCCCTTGTTCTTCTCATCCATCTCCCGGATCGCCTCGAGAACGGACACATTGCACCCGACGCGTGGGATCTGTACTCCGCTGAGCATGACGTCCCGCACCTTGGCCCGCAGTCGAGAACCGAGATTTCCCCCGGGATGGAATTTGTAAAAGTCCTTTTCCCGGAAGTTCCGTCTCTGGATCAGGGCGACGGCGAGTGCGTCCCCCATGGCCAGAGCGGCGGTGGAACTGGAGGTCGGAGTGAGGCCGAAAGGGCAGGCCTCCTTTATTACGCCCACATCGATGACCACATCACAGGCTCTGGCAAGCGATGAGGACAGGTTCCCTGTAAAGGCGATACGCGGCACGCCGAGGTCACGGATGCTGTCGATGATCATGTTCAGTTCTGTCGTCTCCCCGCTGTGCGAGATGGCAAGAAACACATCGTCCTTCGTGACGATGCCCAGATCACCGTGAAGACCCTCCACGGGGTGGAGAAAAAGTGCCAGAGTGCCTGTGCTTGTCAATGTGGCTACGATCTTTCTGCCGATCAGCCCTGATTTGCCTATGCCGGTGACGATCACCCGGCCTTTGGAGCGATAGATCAATTCGACCCCGCGGGAAAAAGACTCCCCGATTTTGTCGATGAGGTTCAGGATGCTTTCCGCCTCAATCCGGAGCACCTCCCTCGCGTCTATGATGGAACGGTCCGCTTCCATTAAAATGATTTTCTCCTCTGCCGGTCATCATCAAGGTTGTAAGCCTGAAGATGAAAAAGTAGTTGTGCGGGGAAAGCTATCAGAAATCGGGGCCCTTGACAAGGTGGATTTTCTGCAGTCATTTTCTGCGGCTTCCACATTGACACCGGTTACGCCATTTCCTATAATTCCTTGTCAAATCATGATCGAAACTTAAGCAGGTATCCATTCGCGGTAACGGGTCAATGGCAAACTCGGGCAGCAGATGGCAATGGTATGCAGGAGCGGGTGCGATTCTCCTCTTCGCCATTTTGTTGATTTTTCGTATGGGCATTCCCGGTAAGCTTTTTCCCGGGACCGGGAAGGCGGTTTTTCTGCCGCAGGAGGACATCCCTACCGGGGAAGCCTGGATGGATATTCATCAGGACGGCCGGAAGATCG
>JAMDBG010000025.1 GCA_023487865.1 Deltaproteobacteria bacterium
CGATGGTTTCTATCAACTCCGTATGCGCTTGTGATTTCGATACGTAGGCGGCGGCGCCCGCTTTGAAGCCGCGTTCGATATCCCGGTCGGTTTCGAGGGAGCTGAGCATGATCACGGGTACGCCTCTCGTGCCGGGGAGGTCCTTGAGTTTCTCGCAAAGACCGAATCCGTTCAGGCGGGGCATCTCCACATCCGAGATGATGAGGTCGAAATGGTCCGTAAGCGCCACCTCAACCCCCTGTTGTCCATCTTCCGCTTGGGTGACCCGGGCGCCGAACTGCTCCAGCTGTTGGGTCAGGGCTTTCCGGACGATGGCGCTGTCATCGACGATGAGGATGTTCGGTTGATGATCCATGAAAACGGCTCCTCCATCAAACATGACGACTTCAGCGGGGTGTTACCTCTTTTTGGGGGCTGAAAGTAATCGTTGATATGACTGTTTCTTATGCGCGCTGAGCATAAGAAAAGCCGTCGCATCTGTCAAGGAGATTCCATTGCAGGAATTCATCAAAACGTGTTGACCGAAGACGGGAGCCCATTCTGAAGAAAGCAGGGAGGAGGTCAGCTGAGGTTGACGGAGACCAATGTGGAGATTCCATGTTTCTGCATCGTGACGCCATAGAGGCTGTCGGCGATCTCCATCGTCTTTTTGTTGTGGGTGATGACAAGAATCTGGGAGTGGCAGACGGTCTCCCTGACCAGACGGTTGAAGAGGCCGATGTTCGCGTCGTCCAGCGCTGCGTCGACCTCGTCCAAAAGGAGGAAGGGGACCGGGCGGTAGAGGAGGATGGAGAAGATCAGCGCAATCGCCGACATGGATTTCTCGCCGCCGGACAGGAGGGTGACGCTCTGGGTCCGCTTCCCGGGGATCCGGATGTCGATATCGACACCCGTCTCGAGGAGGTCGTTCTCGTCGGTCAGGCGGAGTTCTGCGCGGCCGCCGGGGAAGAGGCGGGTGAAGATCTCCTGGAAGCACTTGTTGACCCCCTCGAAGGTCTCGGCAAAGCGTTTCCGGGAGATGGCGTTGATCCGGGTGATCGTCGTCTGCAGGGTTGAAAGCGATTTGTTCAGGTCGGCGACCTGGGCAGTGAGGAATTCGTAGCGGGTATTGAGTTCCTCGTGCTCGTTCAGAGCCAGGAGGTTGACCTCGCCGAAGGTATCGATGGCCTGGCGGTCTTTTTCCAGCTTCGCGCCGAGCTCCCCCATCGCCTCGGGTTCGAGCGGCTGAAATCCGGTGATGAGCTGGGTGAGGTCGGTGGTGTACTTTTCCTGGATGTTCTGCCGGAGATTCTCCATCTGCAGCGCGCATTCCCTGAAAGCCACTTCCAGCTCGTTTCCTTCCTGGATCAGCCTGTCGAGGGTCTTCTTGATCTCGCGGATATCGGACTCCCGTTCCCTGAGGTGGGTCTCCTTCTCCGAATGGGTGTTCCTCTTTCCGGAGAGGGCCGCCTCCAGAGACTGATACTGGGCATAGAGCCTCTTCAAGGCCTCCTCTTCGGAAGCGATCTGGGCGGCAAGTGTCTGCGCCTCTTTCTCGCAGGCTTCCGCGTCCCTGGTTTTGGCCTCGATCTCACGAGAGTGGTCGGTGAGGGAGTTTTCCAGGCGTGCCAGAGTCTTCAGATCGGCCTCACGCTTTTCCTCCAGGGAGGCCAGCCGGATTTTCTGCTCCGTGAGGCTTTTCTCCCGCTGCTCCAGATCGCTCCTGAGTCCATCCCATCTCTCCCGGATGACGGCCATTTCCCGGTTGAGTGTCTCCTCGCGACCTTCCAGGGTCTTTATCTCCGCTTCGTGCTTCGCCGTTTTCTCTTTTGCCTCGGCCGCCTCCGACCGGATATTCTCCCGGTTGAAAACAAGGATCTCAAGACGATCTTCAACCTGGCGAAACTCCCCTTCGTATCTTTCCACATCCTTCTTGAGACCGCCGGTCCTGAGTTCGGTAAGGTGGAGCTGGGAGCGGAGCCGGAGGAGTTCCTCGTCCCACTGGGCGATCAGGGAGGCGGTTCGCTTCCGGCCGTCCTGTTCCGCCAAAAGTCCGGCCGTCAGCGACGCGACCTCTTCGGTCAGTTCGCTGATTTCGCGCCGGTTCCGCAGGAGGCTCTTTTCTCCGCCGCTGCCGCTGCCGCCTGTCAGGATGCCGCTCGGACTGATGATATCCCCCTCCGGGGTGACGAAGGTTCCGCGGAAACCGTTCTGCTGCCAGAGCGAGATGCCGCTCACGAGGCTCGGTATGAGAAGGACGTCGCCCAGGAGTTCATTGACGATCGGCCGGTAGTCCTCCTGAACGCCGATCCGCTCGATGAGCGGCACCGCTTCCCGGAGATGTTCGAAATCGGACCCGGCGGAGGTGTGGGGCCGGACCTCCAGGGGAACGAAACTCCCCCTGCCGAGGGAGGAACTCTTCAGATAATCGATCGCCCGGATGCCGTCCGTCTGGTTTTTCACCACGACATACTGGAGTTTCTCGCCGAGGACCGCTTCGACGGCGGTTTCATACTCTTGCGGCACCCGGATATGGTCGGCGACCAGTCCCAGGAACAGATCGCGGGAGAGGTCCTGGCGGTCCGTTCCCTTGCCGCCGGTCATGAGGGATTTGATTCCTTCGTTGCACCAGGCGTAACTTTCATCGAATTCCTTCAGAGAGGCGAGACGCGACGACTTTCGGCTGCTCTCCTCCCGGAGCGCGGCGATTTTCTCATCGCTTTCCGCAAGTTCAGCCCGCGCCCGTTCCAGCTCGTCGGTGATCTCCTCTCTTTTCCCGCCGAGCTCGGCAAAACTCTCCTCTTCGGCAGCCAGCCCGGAGCGGAGCTTCTCCAGGGTAGAGGCGAGTTCCGCCGACCTCTTTCTGTTTTCCTCGATCTCCCGGTTCTCATGCGCCTCGCGTCTCCCGAAGTCTTCGATCATCCGGGCGAGGCTTGCCACGGTATTTTTCAGTTTGGCCTTTTCGGTCACGACATCGATGTACTGAACCTTCTTTTCTTCCTGCTCCTCCTGGCAGGCCCGATCCATTCTCCGCAGCTCGTCCAGGGTCTGGCCGCTCTCGGCGACACCTTTCCGGAGGCCCACGATCGTCTCCTCCGCTGCCGCCGCGGCGGTTTTGAGGGCGGTGATCTCGTCCCCGGTTTCCCCCTCCCTGCGCTTCAGGGCCTCGCCTTCGGCGAGGTCCTTCTGTCTCCGCTCGGTCAGATCGGCAATCTTCCGCCGGGAGAATTCGATCCCCTGCTCTTTGATATTGATGGTGTTTTTCGTCTCGTAGAGCTTTTCCTGGTGGAGCGATATGAGGTTTTCCTGTTCGAGGACCTCGGCCTTCATTGCTTCCAGATCGGCTTCACAACCCTGCAGGCGTGTCCGGACGTCCGTCTCCTCGTTCTTCAGTGAGTTTTTTGCCTCTTCCCGCGAGTTCCGGCGTTCGGTGAGGTCGCCATAGGTCTGCAGGGCGACGGTTAGTTCGGACTCCTTCACCGATGCCTTCAGGGCCTTGTACTGTTCCGCCTTCTTCGCCTGCCGGGAGATGGCATTGAGCTGAGACTTGACCTCGCGGATAATGTCGTTGAGGCGAAGCAGGTTTTGCTGGGTTGCCTCCATCTTCCTGGCGGCGGATTCTTTTCTGCTTTTGTACTTGGAGATGCCGGCGGCTTCCTCGATAAACTGCCGCCGCTCCTCCGGTTTTGCCTCAACGAGGGAGGCGACGCTGTTCTGCTCAACGAGGGAATAGGTCCGGGCGCCGACGCCCGTACCCATGAAAAATTCCCTGACATCCAACAGACGGCAGGGAATCTTGTTGATCATGTACTCGCTTTCCCCGTCGCGGAACAGTCGCCGGGTGATCGAAACCTCGCTGAATTCCGCGTAGGTTCCCGGGAATTGCTGGTCGTCCGCCGAAAGGGTCATGGAGACTTCGGCCATCCCGACGGGAGAGGCTTCCTCTGAGCCGTTGAAGATCACGTCGTCCATCTTCTTCCCGCGGAGTGTCCTGATCCGCTGCTCGCCCATCACCCAGCGGATTGCATCGGCGATGTTGCTTTTGCCGCAGCCGTTCGGGCCGACGATGCCGCTGATCCCGGGGGAGAAATCGACGACGACCTTCTCCAGAAAGGATTTAAAACCGGCTATTTCCAGCTTCTTTAGTCTCATCTTCTATAAAATCCACAGATTAGCCAAATTCTGGCGGATTCTAACAGAAGAAAGGGGGTTTGTAAAGCAAAAATACAACAGCATGTGGCACGTCGGAAATTCACCACAATATATAGTGAGTCATGACGGAGAAGGTGCGACTTGTTGTGCATGTTCACTGCCGGAGAACCGTCTTCTGGTAGAGGTTGCCGAAGGCGCCCTGCGGATCGTATTTCGATTTGAGATGTTGGTAGGCGGTGCCGTTGTATAGGCTCCAGAATTCGTCTTCGGGAAAGAAGGATTGGGAATAGAGTGATTTGCGGCCGCCGAGCGCCTGCACGATGCTCTCGACGCGGCGGTTGAAATGGCCGGAGGCCCTGTCCGGAGAGGTACGGACGCTTCCCCAGAAGCCGAAGTTCAGGTAGAGCGCGCCCGGTTCCATGGCGTAGAGAGTCCATCTACCGGCGGTCTCGAGGGGGCGTATCGGACAGATCCAGCAGGGCCGGATGTTGATCTCGCGGAAATAGAACTCGATGAATTCCGGCGCTTTCTCCATGGGGACCTCGACATCCTGGATGACCTGTTCGAACCGCTCATCCGGCAGGTGCAGGGCCTTGCGGACGGCATGGACCCGTTCCTCGACGGCCCATTTCCGGTACCAGGCCTGGATCTTCCAGTAGGAGCTGGAACGCAGCATCCAGCGCCCAAAAAGGCGGCGCAGCAGGGGGTTCTGCATGCCGAAGGTCCGCGAACACCAGAACCAGTCCGGATCCCATCTCCAGAGGAAATCCCGCATCGTGAGGAGGTCCTCGCTGCGGCTCTGCAGAGATCGGTGGTAGATCTGCATCCCCTTGTAATCGCTGACAGGGCCGGGTTCGTGGGCGAGTCGCGCCATGGTCAGGACGAAATCGTCGGGTGCGAAGGCGACTCCCTCGACAAAGTCCGGCATCTGGGGGCTTTGGGCGCAGGCCGCCTCCATCTCCGACAGGAATGGCGTGAGGTCGGAAAAGCGCCGGTGGGAGAGCTTGACAAACGGACCGGCAGGCAGGAGCTTCACCCGCAGGCGAAGGATGTAGCCGAGGGTTCCATAGGAATTGGGGATCGCGTAAAACAGGTCCGCGTTTTCGTTGTCGGGCCGGCAGATGCGGATGGTCCCGTCGCCGCAGAGGATTTCCATCTCCCCGACCGTCTCGTGGACGAGCCCGTACCGGAATGAAGAAGCCTCGATGCCGAGCCCCGAGACCGCGCCGCCGACCGTAATGGTCTTCAGCTCCGGAACCACGGGGGGGCGGAGTCCTTTGGAGAGGGCCGCATCGGTAAAATCCTCGAAGGTGGTCATCCCTTCCACCTCGGCGATCCCGCGCTCCGGATCGATCTCGATGACCCGGCAGAGACGCCGGACGTCGAGTCTTCGGGCGGCGGCCCCGCTGCGGGTGCGGAACAGGTTCGACGTCTTCTTCGCCAGACGGACGGGGCTTCCTGCCCGAGCCGACATGGCATGGGAGAGGTCCCGGCATGTCTCGCGATAGGACTCCCAGCTATCGAAAAGGTCCGCGAGATTCCTGTCCATCAGCAGGGCCTTTTCCAGCCTTCGCGGATGCCGTCTTTGGAGAGCACCACCTGCCAGAGCTGGGTTTGCCGGCTGCGGAACGCCCCTGCGCAGGACAGGAGGTAATAGCGCCACATCCGGTAGAAGCGCTCGCCGTATTCCTTGGAGAAGCGCGGCCAGGCGTTTGTGAAGTTCGCGTGCCAGGCCATCAGGGTGCGGTCATAATCGGCGCCGAAGCTGTGCCAGTCCTCGAGGATAAACAGGTCGTCAATGGCCTGGCCGAGCTGTTCGACGGAGGGCAGCATGCCGCCCGGGAAGATGTACCGGTCGATCCAGGGGTCCGTGTGGGTCACCGAGCGGTTTCTGCCGATGGTGTGCAGCAGGAAAATCCCACCCGGTTTGAGGCAGCGGTGGGCGAGTTCGAGAAAACTCCGGTAGTTCTTGTAGCCGACATGCTCGCACAGCCCGATCGCGGCCACCTTGTCGAAAACGCCCGTGGCTTCACGGTAGTCCTGGAGGTGGAATTCCACGGGAAGGCCTTTGCACTTTTCCCTGGCCCACTCGATCTGCGCGGTGGAGATGTTATAGGCGGTAACCTGCACGCCATAGTGCTGCGCCGCATAGCGCGCGAAACCGCCCCAGCCGCACCCGAGTTCGAGGACCTTCTCGCCCGGTGCGAGGTTTAGTTTGCGGCAGGTGAGGTCCAACTTGGCCTCCTGCGCGGCCGCCAGGTTTTTCGCAGTCCTGTTCCAGTAGGCGCAGGTGTACTGCATGTAGGGATCGAGCATTGCCTCGTAAAAGGTATTGCCGATGTCGTAGTGGATCTTGGCGACCTTGAGTGAGCGCCACTTGGTCTGCTCGTTGAGAAGCCTCGCCTTGGCCGCTTCGACGAGCATGGCGGGAGTGGGGCGGATCTTCCGGTCGTGGTGGGTGGTCAGCAGCCGGTCGAAGAACTGGTCCAGGGCCTCGCAGTCCCACATCCCATCCATGTAGGATTCCCCGAGACCGAGGGAACTGCCGGCGGCGATGCGTTCGTAAAAGGTTTCATCGTGGCATTGTATATCCCACGGCCGTCCGCCGTTGATGCGGATATCCGCCTGGTTAAACAGAGTCGCGATCAAGTCTGGCAGTTTGGGCATGTGTTCCTCCAGTCTTTTAAGTCGAGCAGAGCGGTTTTCCCCGTGTGATGGGCCGATGTTTCTTCTCTTACTTTAGAGTGATAGATATACCGGGAAGGTGATGGATGGTCAAGGGAATTTGGCTGCTTATAAATATACAACTGAAAGAAGTAGTCGATCATTCTTAAACCTGACAGTGGCATGATGAATATACTGAATCACGTTTCATCAGGGGTTAATGAAAAAGATCACCTAAGAAGCCAGAATCTTATGATTATGGATGTGACGATTAAAACAGAGCAAAAAATGCGTAAATATAATCTGTGCTGTGGATCATCAGAAATCCAAAACAGAGAATCCCTAATGGGTGGACGGCGCTGTTCTTGCTGGGAATAATAAATGTTTTTATTTGATGATACACACGTTACCCAAAGGACGAAGAAAGCGTATAAGGGTGATACCAAATAAATTGGTAAAAGTAATTTAAGGAATCCTCTTTGACATATGTAAGATAATGGGTCGAAAATAAGGATGAAATAGAAGACAGGAAATAATACGAGCAATACCAAAGATAACAAAAATCTCTTACAGCCTTCGGGATTATTTGGACCGGCATATGTAAAAGGTCTCCACCTGTCTGATATGGTGAAGATGGCACCATAGAGGACCGCGTAAAAAACTGAGAAAATCGTCTGCGCAGTATTCATTATACCCCTCCGGTATGTTTACACGAGATGAAATTTTTTATGACTTTATCGACCATTGCGATGATAAAATGCACGTCCGACATGATACGAAGGTTAGACCGTGGCAATTGAACATCCCCGGAAAATCAGTTCTCTTGTCAAGATGTCCTCACTTCTAATCGAAATTCTGAACTTAATCACGATTGGATTTCGAGATCCCAAAACACTGAATATTATCGATTAGATTATTCTCTCTTGTAACCCAATTGATAGTCTTTGTTGGAATCTGAGACTTAGACATAATGAGTGGTAGGTTCATAATTGTCTTCCATTACTGTTATTCGGGAAGGAACTCTGCCAACATACATTTCATATGACGAGCCTACTCTCATGGAAAATTATCGGCCTTATGACTGCAGGAAGGACGGATCAACCGTTCGGCCCTGATGACTTCAAATCCCAGGGCAAATCGCCGTCGTCATACGAGCGGGAAAGGACCTCCCTTGCCCTTTCCCAGTCGGCGACCGGGACGAGGATCCGGACCTCGCCCAGGCCGTCGATGGTGACCGCGTAAATCGTGCCGGCGGCTTCGTAGTTCAGCTTCGTCGGGATGCCTTCGCTTTGGAGTCTGCCGGTGATGATGTTCGCCTGGGTCATGCCGGAGGCGGTGGCCACGGCTTCCCAGAAGACAGCATCCGGTTCGTCCATCATTTCCTCCTCACCGGAAGATCCCTGCCAGGGGAGTGCCGCAGTGGGGGCAGGCCGATCCCTTCAAGTCCAGTTGTTCGATGGCAAATCCATGGCGGCCGATCAGGACCCGGCCGCAATGATCGCAACGGGTATTTTCCCCGGCATCGCCGGGGAGGTTTCCGCAGTAGACGTATTTCAGACCGGCGGACTTGCCGATCTCGGCGGCCGTGTGGATGGAAGCCGCCGGCGTCGGGGAGGTTTTCATCATCTGATACTGGGGATGGAAGCGGCTGATGTGCCAGGGGGTTTCCGCTCCGAGGGAAAAGAGAAATCCGGCGATGTCGCGGAGCTCCGCCTCGTCGTCGTTCAGTCCGGGGATGAGCAGGGTCGTCACCTCGACCCAGATCCCGCGCTCCTTCATCATCCTGAGGCTGTCCAGGACCGGCTGCAGCCGCGCCCCGCACTGCTTTTTATAGAAATCGTCCCGGAAGGATTTCAGATCCACATTCGCCGCATCGAGGCGGGGGGCAAGGAGTTCCAGCGTCTCCGGCGTCATGTAGCCGTTGGTGACGAAGACGTTCTTCAATCCCTGCTCCCGGGCGATTCCGGCGATGTCCCAGGCGAATTCGAAGTAGATGGTCGGCTCCGTGTAGGTGTAGGAGATGCTGCTGCAGCCGGTTTGCCGGGCCTGCTGCACGATCCTCGCCGGGGCCCTTTCCTGACCGACGATGCGGCCTTCCTCCCGCGGCAGCTGCGAGATCTCGTGATTCTGACAGAAGGTGCAGCGGAAATTGCATCCCGCCGTGGCGACGGAGAAGGAAAGAGAGCCGGGCAGGAAATGGAAGAGGGGCTTTTTCTCGATGGGGTCGATGTGTTCGGCGATGACCTGCCCGTAGACGAGGCTGTAGAGGACGCCCTCGCGGTTCTCCCGGACGCCGCAGATCCCCCGGGCACCGGCATCGATCCGGCAGCGGTGGGCGCAGAGCGCGCACTTCACCCGGAGGTCCGTTTCCTTTTCATACAGAAGCGCTTCATGAACCATTTTTCCACTCACTTACAACCCCCGGCACCGGCCGCCTGCCGTCCGCATTGAGGGCGACGGGCTCCCGGATGGTCTGCTGGATCGTCTGAAAGGAGAAGGTGACGGAGAAGGAAAGGCCGAAGAAGGCGCCGAAGGGGTTTTTCATCGCGGGTATCCTCTCTTCCAGGCCGGCGCCGAAAGGATATCCCCCCCAGGGGAGGAAGATCACGCTTCCCCATTGGATCCGCACCCCTTGAAGCTGGCTCCGGATCATGGCCGTCAGGCGGGCGAGATGGAAATAACGGATTTTCGCAGGGACCGATGGGTTGAAAAGGTCCGTCAGGCGGCCCTGTGCGCCGATCAGCGAGTAGCGGTTCATCACCCCGATGAAGACCCGTCCCCGGCAGACGCGGATCGCCTCTGCGACGGCCTTCTCCGGATCCTCCGTAAATTCGAGGGAGGTGATCAGGGTGACGATGTCGAACTCGTTGTCGGAGAAGGGGAGGTCTTCCGCCCGCCCCTGGCGGAGATCGGCGCGGTGCTTGAGCCGCTGCCGGGCCTGATCGAGCATGAGGGGGGAAGGATCGATGCCCGTCACATCGCATCCCTTCTTCCGGAAGAGGCTGAGATGATTGCCGCCGCCGCAGCCGATGTCGAGGAGACGTTCTCCGGCCCGGGGCGCGGTCAGATCGAGGATGAGGCTCTTGATCCTCCCGTCGAGATAGCGGCCGGTCCGGGTTGCCTGCCAGTCTTCATGGACGCTGCTGTCATCCATCGCCATCACCATCATCCGCCGATTGCCGGCATCTCCTTCATGCATTTCTTTATATGTCTCTCGTCGCAGGATTCCTGATGCTGTTTCGGTTTCCGGGCGATCGTGCGCCGGATCAGCGCTCCGATCTCTGCATCGCCGCCCCCCTGCCGCAGCGGGCCTTTGAGGTCCACTTCTTCATCCGACAGCAGGCAGGCCCGGAGATGCCCGTCCGCCGTCAGACGAAGACGGTTGCAGGAATGGCAGAAATGGCGGCTCACCGGACTGATAAAGCCGATCTCCCCCGCTCCGCCGGCCAGCCGGTAGATCTGCGCCGGTCCGCCATTCCTGTTTCCTCTGCCGTTGACCGCCTGAAGCGTCCCCAGAGTGCCGATCCGTTCCCTGATGACGCTGTTGGGAAGGTAGCGGCCGTTATTCTCTACGCCCGCTTCACCCAAGGCCATCAGTTCAATGAAGCGGATCTGATAGGGATGATCGAGGGTCATCCGGGCGAAATCCAGGATCTCGTCGTCGTTGAGTCCCTTGATGGCCACGATGTTGATCTTGACCGGTGAAAATCCCAGCTCCCGGACCTTTCGGATTCCCCGAAGAACGGCCTGGATATCGCCCCCGCGGGTGATTTTTGCGTACTTGTCGGCATTGAGTGAATCGAGGCTGATGTTGATCCGCCGGATCCCCGCCTCGAAAAGCCGCTCCGCATACGCTTCCAGGAGAATGCCGTTCGTCGTCAGACTGATATCGGTCAGTTCGTGTATGGTCCGCAGTGAGGCGATGAACTCCGCCACACCCCGACGGACCAGCGGCTCGCCGCCGGTGATCCGGACCTTCGTAATCCCTTCGCCGGCGGCGATTTTGATGATCCGGATCATCTCCTCGTACCTAAGGATATCGTCATGACCGATCAGAGAAAGTCCTTCCTTGGGCATGCAATAGCTGCAGCGGAGGTTGCACCTGTCTGTGACGGATACCCTCAGGTAGTTGATATCCCTGTTGTACGGATCGATCATCGGCGACTCGGATTCTCCTTTATCTCCCCGAAAACCGGGTCCGTATTTTCTAACACAGTTTCCATCACATGACAAGCCGTCGCGTCCGGACCTATTTCCTGCTTGACACTCCCCCCTTTCTTTACTAAGGAACAACATTCGCGCGCTGGGGGATCCGGTGGATCGTCGCATCCGTGCGGCAGATAAAAAATACAGGCAGGAGAAGGTTCATGGAAAAGATGCCCATCACCAGGGCGGGTTTTGAGAGATTGAAGAGGGAGTTGGAGGTCTTAAAGACGGTTTCCATTCCGGCGAATATCAAAGACATCGAGACGGCAAGGGCACAAGGGGATCTGTCGGAAAACGCGGAATACTCGGCGGCGAAGGAGAGACAGTCCTTCCTGCACGGCAAAACGCAGGAACTGGAAAACGCCCTCGCAACAGCCAACGTGATTGACCTGAAGAACCTCTCCTGCGACAAAGCCGTTTTCGGCTCGTCTGTGACCATCGAGGACAGCAGTGACGGGAAAAAGATCACCTACCAGCTGGTCGGCCCCTATGAATCGGACCTCGAGAAAAACAGAATTTCAGTAACCTCGCCGATCGGCAAGGCGCTGATCGGCATGTGCGTGGGTAGTGAGGTCAGCGTAAAGACCCCGGGCGGTGTCCGGGAATTTGAGATTGTCGATATCTCCATTCAGGACGAAGAAGCCTAGCCCTTTGTTGCGACATTCATCCGGGTAATGGCCCGCATGAGGGCGAGCCTGGCCCGTTCGATATCCACATCGGCTTTGGGCAGCCTCAGTCTTTCCTCGGCCCTCTGCCTGGCCCGTTTGGCCCTTTCCAGGTCGATCATATCCGATCTCTCCGCGGACTCCACCAGGACCGTCACCTTGGAGGAGGAGACCTCCGCATAGCCGGTATGGACCGCGTAACGGGTCTTTTCATGATTCCGGATGAAGCTCAGTTCTCCAATGTCCACGGAACTCAGAAGCGGGGCATGCCCCTTGAGGACGCCGAACTCCCCTTCCGTACCGGGGATGGTCACCTCCTCGACGACCCCCCGGAAGGCCATCTGCTCCGGGGTCACGATTTCCAGGGTCAATTCATCCGCCATCTCAAGATCCTCCGGCTATTCGGCAAGCCTCTTCGCCTTCTCCACGACCTCTTCGATTCCGCCGACCATGTAGAAGGCCTGTTCGGGCAGGTCGTCGTGCTTTCCCTCAAGGATTTCCTTGAAGCCTCTGACCGTTTCGGCCACCGGCACGAACTTTCCCTCCGTGCCTGTGAACTGGGCGGCGACGAAGAACGGCTGGGAAAGGAACCGCTGGATTTTTCTTGCCCCGCTGACGGTGACCTTGTCCTCTTCGGAGAGTTCATCCATGCCGAGGATCGCGATGATGTCCTGGAGGTCCTTGTATTTCTGAAGCGTCACCTGAACCTGGCGCGCCACTTCGTAGTGTTCCTTGCCCAGGACGATCGGATCCAGGATGCGGGAGGTTGAATCAAGGGGGTCCACCGCAGGGTAGATGCCGAGTTCCGCAATCGGCCGAGAGAGGACGACAGTTCCGTCGAGATGGGCGAAGGTCGTCGCCGGCGCCGGATCCGTCAGGTCGTCGGCGGGGACGTAGACGCACTGCACCGCCGTAATGGATCCCTTGTTGGTGGAGGTGATCCGTTCCTGCAGTTCCCCGAGATCGGTGGCCAGGGTGGGCTGATAGCCGACTGCAGAGGGCATGCGCCCCAGGAGGGCCGAGACCTCGGAGCCGGCCTGGGTGAAGCGGAAGATGTTGTCGATGAACAGAAGGACGTCCTGCCCTTCCACATCCCGGAAATATTCCGCCGCCGCCAGGGCCGTCAAGGCCACGCGCGCCCGGGCGCCCGGCGGTTCGGTCATCTGGCCGTAGATCAGGGCGGCCTGTTTGATGACCCCCGATTCCTTCATTTCAAGATAGAGGTCGTTGCCTTCACGGGTCCGCTCGCCCACGCCGGCGAACACCGAGATGCCGCCGTGGTGCATGGCGATGTTGTGGATCATCTCCATCATGACGACGGTCTTGCCCACGCCGGCGCCTCCGAACATCCCCATCTTGCCGCCTCGGGGAAAGGGGACGAGCAGGTCGATGACCTTGACCCCCGTTTCGAGGACGTGGACGGACGTGTCTTGCTCCAGGAAGGTGGGCGCTTCCCGGTGGATGGGCATGGTGTGCTTCGCCTTCACGGGGCCGAGGCCGTCGACCGGCCGGCCGACGACGTTGAGTATCCGGCCCAGGCATTCGGGCCCTACGGGGACGTTGATCGGCCCGCCCAGGTCTTTCGCCTTCATCCCCCGGACCAGGCCGTCGGTGATATCCATCGCGATGCAGCGGACGACGTTGTCGCCCAGATGCTGGGCGACCTCCACGATCAGGTTGTCCTCCTGGTCGTTGATGGTGGGATTGGTGATGGCGATGGCGTTCATGATGTTCGGGAGCTGTCCTTCCTCGAACGCCAGATCGACTACCGGCCCGATGACTTGCACTATCTTTCCGATGTTCATACCCGTCTCCTTATAATGATCGAATGGGCTCACGACTCTCCGCTGCAAGCCTCTATTCTCTGTCCTTTTTAACCTTTCGCCAGCGCCTCGGTCCCGCCCACGATATCCATCAGTTCTGCGGTGATCGCCGATTGTCTCACCTTGTTATATTTAAGCGTCAGGCTCTGGATCATGTCCTCACAGTTTCTCGTGGCGTTGTCCATCGCCGCCATCCGGGCGCCGTTTTCCCCGGCGGAGGTCTCCACAAGCGCCCTGAAGATCAGGATGTGCACGTACATGGGAAGCAGCTTCGCCAGGAGGGCATCGGCGGACGGTTCATAGATGTAATCGAGCCTTTTTCCCGGATCCAGCTCCTCTTTGCGGCCGATGGAGGGGAGGGGGAAGAGCCGGACTACCGTCGGCCGGTGAACGGCCACATTAATGAACTCGTTGTAGAGGAGATAGAGCTCGTCGTACTCCTCGGCGACGAAAGGCGGGATGAGATCCCCGGAGATCTGCACGGCAAGGTTCATGTCGAATTTTCCGAAGATATCGGCCCGGGCGTTGATGAGGGTCGCCTTTTTCCGGAAGAAGTCCCGGCCTTTCCGGCCGATGGGGATGAGCGACACCTCCAGGCCCTGGCCCTGCTTTTCCCTGATGAACCGTTCGGTCGCCTTGATCAGATTGTTGTTGAAGCCCCCGCAGAGTCCCCGGTCGGAAGTCATGCAGAGGATACGGATCCGTTTCGGCTCCCGAACCGCGAGCAGAGGGTGGGCTTCGGCGTCCACCCGGAGCGCGAGACTGTTCAAGACCTCCATGAATTTCACGGCATAGGGCCGGAAGTTCTCCATCCGCGTCTGGGCCGCCTTGAACTTCGAGGCGGCCACCATGTTCATTGCCCGGGTGATCTGCCGGGTCTTCTGTACGGCGGTGATTTTCCGTTTAATGTCCTTGAGTGCGGCCATTCAACCTTGCTCCATTATGGCTGTTTCATGCTTTTCCGAGGTAGAGGTTCATTCGGCGGTATAGACCGAGTCGAATTCGGTCAACGTTTCGCGAAGTTTCTTGTCGAGTTCCGGGCTGATGACCTTTTTCTCGTCTATCTCCTTCAAGATCTCCGGATACTTGCTTTCCACAAAGGCCAGAAGCTGCGCCTCGTAGTTCTTCAGCTTGTCCACCGGGTACTTGTCCAGGAAGCCGCGGGTGCCGGCAAAGAGGATGACGACCTCCTGGCCGAGCGACATCGGGGAGAACTGGGGCTGCTTGAGGATCTCGACCAGACGGATGCCGCGGTCGAGCTGGGCCTGCGTGGCCTTGTCCAGGTCGGAGCCGAACTGGGCGAAGGCGGCCAGCTCCCGGTACTGGGCGAGGTCGAGCTTCAGGGTGCCTGCGACCTGTTTCATGGCCTTCACCTGGGCCGCCCCGCCGACGCGGGAGACCGAGAGCCCCACGTTGATCGCCGGGCGGATGCCGGAGAAGAAGAGGGAGGGTTCGAGATACACCTGGCCGTCGGTGATCGAGATGACATTGGTCGGGATATAGGCGGAAACGTCGCCGGCCTGTGTTTCGATGATGGGGAGCGCCGTCAGGGATCCGCCGCCGAGTTCCTTGCTGACCCGGCAGGCCCTCTCCAGCAGACGGGAGTGATTGTAAAAGATGTCCCCGGGAAAGGCTTCACGTCCCGGCGGACGGCGGAGAAGCAGCGAGATCTGGCGATAGGCCACCGCCTGCTTGGAGAGATCGTCGTAGACGATCAGGGCATCCTGGCCCCGGTCCCGGAAGTATTCGCCGATGCTGCAGCCGGAATAGGCGGCGATGTACTGGAGGGTCGCCGGATCACTGGCGCAGGCGGAGACGATGCAGGTGTAAGACATGGCGTCGTGCTTCTTCAGATTCTCCACCACCTGGGCGACGGTGGATTTCTTCTGGCCGATGGCGACGTAGATGCACTTCACGCCGGTCCCTTTCTGGCGAATGATCGCATCGATGCCGACGGAGGTCTTCCCGATCTGGCGGTCGCCGATGATCAATTCCCGCTGCCCCCGGCCGATAGGCGTCATCGCGTCGATCGCCTTCAGGCCCGTGTACATCGGTTCATTGACCGGCTGGCGGGCGACCACCCCGGGGGCGATCATCTCGATCCGGCGGAATTCCTTCGTTTCGATAGGTCCCTTGCCGTCGATGGGGGCGCCCGTGGCGTCGATAACGCGGCCCAATAACGCCTCGCCGACCGGAATCTGAGCGATCTTTCCGGTCCGTTTGACGATATCGCCTTCCTTGATGTGGGTCACTTCGCCAAGCACCGCGACGCCGACGTTATCCGTCTCCAGGTTCAGGACCATGCCGAGAATGCCGCCGGGGAATTCCAGCAATTCCATGGCCATGGCGTTTTCCACACCGTAGACCCGGGCGATGCCGTCGCCGACGGAGAGGACCGTTCCCGTTTCGCTGATATCCAGTTTCTTCTCATATTCCTTGATCTGCCTGGATATGATTTCACTGATTTCCTCTGCCCTGATGGTTTCCATGCTCTATCTTTCCTCCCCCAAGAGATTCCTGATGTCGTTCAGTTGTGCCCTGATGCTGCCGTCGTATAACGTATCCCCGACCCGGACGACGATGCCGCCGAGGAGGGTGGGATCTTCCTGGACGGTCATCTCGACCTGCTTGCCGGTCAGCTTCTCCATCTCTCTCATCAGCCTGGCGGAGAGCTCGCCCGTGAGCGGGAAGGCCGTCTTCACCGTGACACCGACCTTTTTAAGGGCATTGTCCACCAATTCCCGGTAGCAGCCTTCGATATCGGAAAGGATGCCGATGCGGCGCTTGTCGACCAGCAGTTTCAGAAAGCTGGCGGTCAGCTCTGAGAGCTGGAGTTTCGCAAGAAGCGCTTCTACAACCGCTTTCTTGTCGGGCTGATCGAAGACCGGATTGGCCAGAAACTCGCTCAGATTTTTGTTTTCCTTCAGGAGTGTGGAAAAACGCCCCAGCTCCTGATAGAAATCTTCGTAACGCCGCTCCTCAGCGGCGATTTTAAAAAACGCCCGGGCGTAACGTTTGGCGATATTGCTGCTGATCAATTCTTGCTCACCTCATAAGGATTCTTAAAATTCGTGAAAACGAGACGGCTTCGTAAAAAGGCCGCAGGCAAGGCGCGCGAATCCTGAGGAGTGAGGCGTACTTTGCCGTACGCCGCAATGACGAAGGATGAAGCGCAACGCAGCATCCGGCCTTTTTACGAAGCCCGTCAATTCTTGCTCACCACCTTCGCGATATAATCCTCGACCATGGCCTCATGGTCCTTGGCCTGGATATGTTTCCTCAGGAGCTCTTCGGCCATCTGCGTGGAGAGGCGCACCGTCTCGCTTTGAAGCTGTTGAGATGCCTTCTTGAACTCCTGCTCGATCCGCGTCTGTGTGTCTTCTTTCATCTTTTCCGCAGCTTTTTTGGCTTCGGCGACGATCCGCTCCTTTTCAGAAAGTCCCTGGGATCGGATCATTGCACTGATCTGCTCGATCTCCCCCGTCGCCTTGTCCAGCTTTGCGGAGTACTCCTGGAACTTCTTTTCCGCTGCCTCGCGGGCAGCTGCCGCTTCGGCCAAGGCGGTCCGGATCCCTTTATGCCGTCCGGCGAAGAACTCCTTCGTTTTTTTTGCCAGGAGCCAGTAAATGACGCCGGCCAGGACAATGAAGTTGACCGATCTCCAGAAAAAATTCAGCCAGTTTGGCCCTTCCTGACCTCCCGTTTCGCCTCCTCCTGAAGCATAAGCCGCTGTCAGCTGGAAGAGACAGGCCGTGAGGCAGGGGATCAGGCACAGAACAATCCTGTGAACCGCTCCCGGTCCTTTTATCCGCAGTCCCCTATGGCTCCTGGAACGGCCGGGTCCGGGCTTCTCTCTCATCGGAGACTCCTTCCCAGGACTTTCTCCGCAATCTCAACGGACAGCTTCTGAGACTCACCGGTCAGCGTCCTTTTGGCCGCATCGATTTCCCTTTCCATGCGGGCGTGGAACTGTTCCATCAGACCGGGGATTTCGGCGCGAACGGCATCGACGATCCCCTTGGCCTCTTCGGCGCCCTGACGGATGATCTCGTTTTTCTGTTCGATGGCGGTTGCCTTGGTTTGGCGGAGCTTCTCTTCGTAAGCCGCCATCTTCTGTTCCACTGATTCGTGGAGGCGTTTGATCTCGGCTTCCGATTCCGCAAACCGCTGCTTCCGTTTGTCGATCATGCCGAGGAGGGGTTTGTAGAGAAGACGATTCAGGATAAATATCAGAAGGATGAAATTAACAATCTGGATTCCCAGTGAATAGTCGAGACTGACCACTGCCCATCACCTCTCGCGATGTGTATCATAAAAAAGCCGGATGTAAAGGACGACATTACCCCGGTTGCTGACAGCGAACGATTTTTCCACTACAACCATCCCCGGCGATCTCCGTTCATCAAACCTGCGCGTCGATCGTTTTTCCACTGGTCCGCGTCTGCCCCAAATCTCCGAAACTCCCTGCTGGAAAACAACGGAACCGCAATCCGGCTGACTGCCGGTGTGAAAGCAATGGTCCGATATGACAAGCGCTTTCGGTCTCGAAGCCGGAAACAAAAACCGCGGTCAGTATCTGTACTATTCTAAGGCGGCTGTCAAGGAAAAAGACGGCCGCCTCTCCCGGTTCCCCTCCTCGAGCCATGCAAGGAATGCGTATGGATTATTGATAGTTAACTTGCCGCCATCCCTGGTTTGTCATCGCTTGTCCCCGAACGCCGTCCGGTCCAGGGGCAGAGGATGGACCTCGGCTTCGCTGCGGGTCATGTGGCAGGTCCCCTCGAAGAAAGCGCCCTCCTCGATGGCAAAGGAGGGGGCGTTCACATCGCCAAGCAGTTTTCCCGTTGAATAAATCTTGAGACTCTTCTTGACGTCGATTTGCCCGCGTACCTCACCGCTGACCAGGACGCTGTCCACGTGGATATCGGCTTCAATCCCGGCGCCTTCGCCTATCACCAGAGTGCCGTTACCGAAAATGTCACCCTTGAAATCGCCGTCGATACGGACCGAGCCGTTGAACATGAGCTTTCCACTGAATTCCGCGCCCTTACCTAAAAAGGCTCTGACCTCTTCCTCGTCTTTTTTCTTTAGTCCCAGCATGTTACGCCTCCTAGAAATGGCTGTTGATTATGATTGAAGAATGAACCTTCGTACGCTGATATTCATCAGCAGGCCGACTGCCGTCATCAGGACCACCATCGCCGATCCTCCATAGCTGAGAAACGGCAGGGGAATGCCCACCACAGGCAGTATCCCCAGGACCATGCCGATATTGATGAAAACTTCCCAGAAGAGTATGGCGGTGATGCCGAAGGCGATAAGCGCCCCCAGATAGTCTTTGGAATGGATGACGATCTTCAGTCCCCAGAGGATCAGCAACAGGAACATGATCATCAGGACCAGCCCGCCGATAAAGCCCCATTCCTCGGCAAAGACGGAGAAGACAAAATCCGTCTGCTGTTCGGGCAGGAACTTGAGTTGGGTCTGGGAACCTTTCAGGAATCCTTTTCCAAAGAGTCCCCCCGATCCCACGGCGATCATCGACTGGATGATGTGGTAGCCAGAACCCAGAGGATCCCTTTCCGGGTTGAAGAAGGTCAGTATCCTTCCCTTCTGGTAATCTTTTAAAAGATACCAACCGATGGGCGCCAGGATGACGCCGCCGGCGGCGGCAGTGAGTAAGGATTTCCAGTCCAGACCGACAAAAAAGACGATCGACAGGAACAGGATCAGGAGAATGAGCGCGGTGCCGAGATCGGGTTGCCTCAGGATGAACAGAAACGGGATCATCACGATCAGGAAAGGGGGGAACAGATCACGAAGCCGGCAATTCCTGCCGAGCTGGTGACGGTCGAAGTATTTGGCCAGCGCCAGGATGATCGTCAGCTTGACGAGTTCCGACGGCTGGAAGGTAAAGCCGCCGATGGCGATCCAACGCTGGGATCCCCGCGTCGTATAACCGGCCGCAAAGACGGCAAGCAGAAGGACGATGGAGATGGCGTAGATGATGTATGCATGACGGGCGATGAAGCGGTAATCCACAAAAAAGGCGCAGGCCATCCCGACGACGCCGATCAGGATCCATTGGATCTGCCTGACGTAGAGCGGCGTCCGGTGGAGATCAGTGAGGCTGAAACCGGCGCTGTAGATGTTGAGCAGACCGATACCGCTCAGCAGCAGAATGAGAACGAACAGGGTCCAGTCAAAATTGAGGATGAGACGGCGGTCAAGTTTGATCATGGCTTTCCCGTCTCCCCTCCGCTGTCGGCAATCCCCTGCAGGCGGGATTGAAGCGTCTGCTTTTTGGCAAAGTAGGCATCGATGATTTTTCTTGCCACCGGAGCGGCTGCGGAACCGCCGTGGCCGGCGTTTTCCAGGATGACGGCCACCGCAATTTCCGGGTTTCCATAAGGCGCGAAGCAGGCAAAGAGTGCGTGGTCCTGGAAATCAGCCGACACACGCTTCGCCTTCCTGGCGGCTTGATCCTGCGGAAGTCCGATGACCTGGGCGGTGCCCGTCTTTCCGGCGACGTCGGCTTCTTTTCTCTTTAGTATAGAGCCGGTTCCCCCCTTTTCGTTCACCACCCCCCACAAGGCCTTGTTGATGATCTGGAGGGTTTGCTGACTTACCGGCAGGGCGCCCAGTTTCTCCGGTCCGTATTCCTTTACGACATGTCCGGCGGAAGATTCAAGCTGTTTAACGAGCCGGGGCCTGTACAAAGTGCCGCCGTTGCCCAGTGTGGCATAGACGTTGGCGAGCTGGAGCGGCGTGACGAGGTTGAATCCCTGACCGATGGCGATGGAGATGGTTTCCCCCTGCTGCCACGGCTCCTTCAGGCGGGAGAGTTTCCATTGTCTGGTGGGGATCAGTCCTCCCTTTTCCCGTGTCAGGTCGATGCCCAGAGGGGCGCCGAGGCCAAAGGCTTTTGCGTAAGCGGCAATTTTGTCGACGCCGAGCAGTTTGCCCAGATTATAGAAATAGACATCGCAGGATTCTACGATGGCGCGGTGGAGGCTGATGTGTCCGTGACCTTTCGTGTTCCAGCAGCGAAAGATCCGGTTACCCAATTCGAATGTTCCGTTGCAGAAAAAGGCGGTCTCCGGGGTGATCAATCCCTCTTCAAGGGCGGCAGCGGCAATGATGGGTTTGTAAGTGGATCCGGGGGGGTACTGTCCGGAGATCGATCGGTTTTCCATCGGATGCCGGCGGTTTCCGGCAAGTTTCTCCCAGTCTTCGGAGGAGATGCCGCTGTTGAAGAGGTTCGGATCAAAGGAGGGTGAACTCACCAGGGCGAGGACGGCGCCGTTACGGGGGTCCAAGACCGCGACGGCACCCGGCCTCTCTCCGACGGCTTTCCACGCCTCCTGCTGGAGCGCCGAATCGATGCTCAAAACGGCATTGTCGCCCGGCTCTGACTGAATCTTACCCAGGTAACGGACCGCCTTGCCGGCCACATTGACCTCGACCTGTTCGGCGCCGTTTTTCCCGCGGAGGTGTGTGTCGAGGAATTTTTCAATGCCGAACTTGCCGATGATATCGCCCGGTGTCAGCAGGTCCGAGCTGTCATGATCCAGTTCCTCCCGGCTGATCTCTCCTGTGAATCCTATGATCTGCGCGGTCGTCTTTCCATTGAGATATTGGCGGACGGGCGTCACCTCTACGACCACGCCGGGGAGTTCGAGGGCATGGGTCTCCACGACGGCGAGTTTTTCCATGCTGATGTTCTTCTCCAGTGTGACGGGCACCAGGGGTTTCATCTTGCCTGTAAAAGCATTGAGGAAGGAATGCGTCAGGGAGCGCTCTGCATAGAGGGCTCTGATCTTTTCGATGGTCGTATTGACGTCTCTGGTCCGGTTGGGGACGAAGACGAGGTCGAAGGAGGGTTGATTGTCCACCAGAACCTGTCGTCCGGTATCCAAGATCAGACCGCGCATCGATTTGATCTTCCGCAGGCGGACGCTGTTGTTTTCGGAGCGCTGCCGCAGTTCGTCCCCTTTGATCACCTGAAGATACCACAGCCGCATGACAATGAGCGTCAGCGCGATCGAGACGGCGATAAACAGTATTTTGAATTTATTCTTGAACTGACCCGGCTCGTACCTATCGAGTCGGTCGTGTATCTCTTGCATACAAAAAAACCTCGAAACGCCGGAAAAAGCGGAAAATAAACGGACTCAGGAGTCCCAACACGATGGCCTGCGGGATGAAGACCGTCGGGATCGCATAAAGGATGTCGGTGCCGAAGAAAAGACGATAGAGCAGGGTGATCGCCAGGCCTTCCAGAAGCGTACAGAGTCCCGTGAAGGAAGCGATAAACACGGGTTTTTCCGCATAAACCTTGCCCGCGACGATCATGGAGAAATAAAAGATGACGATATAGAGAAATATATAGAGACCGAAAATTGCACTGGTCAGACAGTCCAGAAAGAAACCGAGCACCAGCGAAAGGAGGCCTCCCCGCAGCGCGTCAAGATGGAATCCGGCATAGATCACAACGATCAGCGAGATTTCCATGCCGATCCATCTCAGGGCAATAACATCCAGCATCGTGTTCTGGATGATCACCAACAAAAGCAGCAGTAATGGGAGCAGGAGGTAATAGATCATGGCCTGGCACCTGCGTCAACGACCAAGGCCAAGACCTCCTCCAGCCTGCCGAAATCCACCGCAGGCGCCACGTCGATCTTCTGAAAGAGCCCCCCCTCCCGGCGGGAGGCACCGGTAACGACACCGAGGAGCAATCCTTTGGGAAACACCCCTGCCAGTCCTGAGGAGAGTATTACATCGCCCGCTTGTACATCCTCCACCCGGGAGATATATTTCAAATTGCATCCCGCCGAGCCGGCGCCCTGGAGGATCCCCTGGGCGCGGCTTCGCTGGATCAGGGCATCGATATTGCTGTTTTCATCGATCATCAGCAGGACGCGGGAGGCGTGCCAGGAGGTTTCAATGATCCTTCCCACCACCCCTCGGTCGGCCAGCACCGGAAGGCCGACCCGCAGGCCGTCCGCGGTTCCCTTATTGATCAGAAGCGTTTTGAACAGGGTCGTGCGGTCGTTGTCGATCACCCTGGCGACCACTGACCGATATTTGAAGCCGTCCTTGATGGCGAGCAGTTTCTGGAGACGAATTCCCTCCAGGTATCCTTCCCTGTAACGGTTGATCTGTTCGTTCAGCGCGGCATTTTCATTCCGGAGCCGCTTGTTTTCATCCTGCAGGCCGACAAGAAAGAGATACCGCTTCCAGACATCATGCAGGCTCTTGAGCGAGATGTTGATCGCATCTTCGATAGGTGCAGCCGTTTCCAGGACCATTTTCCGCAAGAGGCCGGTTTCAGACAGACGCACCGCGCTGTAGGAAAGGATGATCAGGGATATGATCAACAAAGTGGCCGCTACCGCTATGGATTGGTATTTTCTGGGGATTAACATGCATCCTTATACCTGAAACGTCACCTCTTTGAGGACGCCGAGCTGATCGAGGGCCATGCCGGCGCCTCTGGCCACCGTGGAGAGGGGATCGTCCGCGACCGTGATGGGAAGCCCCGTCTCGTCGCGGATCAGAAGATCGAGATTCTTCAAAAGTGCGCCCCCGCCGGTCAGAACGATCCCCCGATCGACAATGTCCCCGGCCAGCTCGGGAGGCGTATTCTCCAGGGCATCCTTGATGGCATCCACGATCAGGCTCACCGGCTCCGTGATCGCCTCCCGGACCTCATCGGAATTGATCTCCACGATCTTCGGAATCCCGGAAATCAAATCCCGACCCCTCACCTCCATCCGGTGCACCTCCTGACCGGGATCCGGAAAGGCGTTCCCGATCGTCATCTTGATCACTTCCCCCGACCTCTCGCCGATCAGAAGACTGTACTTCCGCTTCATGTACTGGACGATCTCGTCGTCGATCTTGTCCCCGGCCACCCGAACCGATTTCGAATAGACGATACCCGAAAGCGAAATCACCGCCACTTCCGTCGTCCCTCCCCCGATGTCCACAACCATCGAACTGATCGGCTCGGTGATCGGCAGACCCGCCCCGATCGCCGCCGCCATCGGCTCCTCAATCAAATAGATCTCCCGGGCCCCCGCCGATTCCACCGTCTCCCGAACCGCCCGCCGCTCCACCTGGGTGATCCCCGACGGAACCGAAACGATGATCCGGGGGCGAACCAGCGTCCGCCGGTTGTGGACGCTCAATATGAAGTGCCGCAGCATCGCCTCCGTGATGTCGAAATCCGCTATCACACCGTCCCGCATCGGCCGGATCGCAACAATGTTCCCCGGCGTCCGCCCCAGCATGTTCTTCGCCTCCGCACCCACCGCCAGCACCTTCTTCTCCCCCTTGGAGTTCATGTGCACCGCCACCACCGATGGCTCGTTCAATACGATCCCCTTCCCCCGGACATACACCAACGTGTTGGCCGTCCCCAGATCAATCGCCAGATCGTTCGAAAATTTCCCCAAAACAAAATCGAAAAGCACGTCCGTCCCCTCCTGATCATCCGGTAAAATTGCATTCACAATCGAAAGGATAGTTCCCCTTTGGGCTCTTCCTATACCGTATTTACCAACCCTTATCAATCCATTTTTCCAAAAAATCATTGCTTTTTATAGATGACTATATTACTTAGCCATACGTCGGCGTTTGACGACATTTTATTGTTGATCGCATTTCTCAGTACACATTCCGCATCCCTGAAACGACAGGGTAAGAAAAATTGATGAAACCGTTGTTTCCGCGAAAACAAAAAAGCCCGGTCCGCCCTGAGACACTTATCGGGCTGATATTGATCGCCGTCCTGCTTCTGTCCACAGCCACCCTTGCCTATCTCTATTTGCAGGATCGAAAGCAGCGGGAGCTGCTCTTAAAGCAGGTTCAGGAGACACAGAAAAAGCTGGATCAGATTCAGGTGTCCTTGACCCAGGGGGATTTGAAAAAGGCCTTTTCCGAGCTGGCCCTGGCACAAAAAAACATAGCCGATCTTCTCCCCCCCGTGACGGCGCCAGCGCCAGAATCGGTCATTGCCCAGAAACAACCGCCGGCGCCCATACAGCCCGAAACCATTCCCGCATCAAAGCCGCCCGCAGCGGCCCCGGCGCCGGTCCCCCCTGCTCCGGGAACCGCACCGGTCAAAGCGACGCCGCCCCGTCCGGCCGGTTTGACCCTGGCTGCGGACGAAAGCCCTTATCCCCTTATCCTGGCCGATGCGGGTGAATATCTGATCATCGCTGAAAAAGATCAAAAAACCCTACGCCTGTTCCATTATATCGACAACCGGTTTATGCTTGTGAAAAGCTATCCCTGTATCGTCGGCGCCAACGGTTTCGATAAAAAAAGGGAAGGGGATCTTGCCACTCCGGTGGGGAACTACTTTACCCTGCGCTATATCTCCGGCGACAAGCTTCCGGAAAAATACGGTTATGGTGCCTTCGTTCTCAATTACCCAAACTTCCTGGACCGCAAGGCCAGGAAAGACGGGACCGGGATCTGGCTGCACGGGCATACCCCGGGGAAGAGTCTCGGCGATCCGGAACTTCAGAATACCAAGGGCTGTATCGCCGTCAATAATGATGTGCTCAAGGAACTCACACGCTATCTCAAAGCCAGCGGCACCCCCGTGGTCGTGGTCAACCGGTTGCAGTTGACCAAAACCGCCACCCAAAAGCGGTCGGCCGAGGAGCTCAGTACCTTCATGAAAGCCTGGGGCAAGGCCTGGGAGAGCGGCAATGTAAAAACATTCATGAGCCACTATTCCGGTGATTTTATCAACGCAGACGGGATGAATTACCAGGCGTTCAAACGGCAGAAGGAAAGAGTCAACAGCGGTAAGAAATTCATCCGCGTCCAGATTGAAAATCCTGCAGTCCTGCTTGTTCAGGAAGAGAAGGGGCAGATCGCCGTGGTCCGCTTTACGCAGCGATACCGCTCCAGCAACTTTGAAAGCAATTCCCGAAAGATTTTTTATCTGAAAAAAGGACAGACAGGATGGCAGATCATCGGCGAATCAAGACTGTAGTTTTTTTTACCGTCTCAACCGCTTTCCTTTTCCTGCCGATCCCTCCCCCCCTGTCTACCGAGGAGAAGGTAATCCCGCCCGCCTACCAGCAGAAGACCTATTTCCCCGAGACCAGCCAGGCAGTGACGGTCCACTTCATATCCGGATCGGACAAGGGTCCCACCCTGCTTGTTTTGGGAGGCATCCATGGGGATGAGGAGGCCGGTTACCTGGCCGCCGAGCGCTTTGTTCATTCCCGTATCAGGAATGGAAACCTGATTCTGGTGCCGCGCCTGAACGCAGCGGCCATCAAAAAAAGACAGAGGCAGGGGCTGGGGGGTGACATGAACCGCCTCTTTGATCTGCCGGAAAAAACCCGCCATCGCAACCCGGATGCCAAGGTCGTCGACCTGGCCAAATCCCTGATCCAGCAGGCCGACTATGTGATCAATCTCCATCAGGCTTATGATTTCTACGCTCCCAGATGGATTTCCCGCGAGCGTAATCCATCCAAATGGGGTCAATGCAATGTCATTGACACCCCCACCTACCATCTGCGCAATGGCGACAAACTCGAACCGGGAGGTTTCGCACAGAAGGTTGCCCGCAGGTCCAATGAGCGGATCAAGAAAAAGAGCTATCAATTTCTGGTGAACAACACCAATACCGGCGGGCCAAAAACCAGGCATAAGGAACAGAAGGGTTCGCTGACCTATTATGCCCTGACGAAACAGCACAAGATCGCCCTGGCTGTCGAGGCGACAAAGAATTGTTCCCTGCCGGAAGCGATCGCTTTTCTGACGATAGCGGTCAATTCAGCCCTGGAAGAAGCGGGCATCCAGTCCGATACCCTTCCCACGGAAGATGTTCTGGTGATCGGTCGGGAAATCAATACGGGAAAAAAGAAATCAAAGACATGAGGGCAGGCGGACGGTTATGGTCGCACTCCCACCCCGGCCGCGGCATTCAATGACGCCCTTGTCTTGGCGCCGACATAACCGGTCGCCGGGCTGATCCCCTTATTCAGCTGATATCTGATGACGGCTGCTTTTGTCAGTGCACCGAAGTGTCCTGTTGCCGGAGAGACGCCAAGCAGGTTCTGCAGTGCGGTGACATCCGCGCCTTTGCTGCCGGCCTGGAGATCCCTGGTAAATTGGTAACCTTTTGGCGCTGTTGATTTTGCCTTTATTGATGGATTTTCTTTTGATACGAAGGGTTTGGTTGCTACGAACGGCCTTCCCAAATTGGCCTTGGCTGCGGCTGCCTTTTCTTTGGAAATAAGGCCCAGGGACAAAAGCATATCAATATCCGCTGCCGTCAGAGATGACGCCGCGCCGGATCCGACGCTCAATAAAAAAACGATCGTCAAGCCGACAACGAGAACGAAGAGGGATTTTGTCTTTTTTATATTCATACCGGAACTGTATTTGCAAATCTGATAAAACTCAGCTTTACGCGGATTTAGGTTAAGAGAAGACCCCCGGGATGTCAAGGGGATTTTATTATGGTATCAGGCCCCGGCGGTGCGCGGCGTGTCGATCGGGCGTGAGGATGCCATCGATATCAGGCGTTTTTATTGATGTTGTCCTTGCTCAGCTTGTATTGGATGCTGTCCACAAGGGCCTGCCAACTCGCCTCGATGATGTTTTCGGAGACGCCGATGGTGCTCCACACCTCTTGCTCGTCGCGGGAATCCAGGAGGACCTTGACCCGCGCCGCGGTTCCCTCGCTCCCCTCCACGATCCTGACCTTGAAGTCGACCAGGTGCATCTCGCTGATCTGGGGGTAGAATTTCGTAAGGGCCTTTCTGAGGGCGTGGTCGAGGGCGTTCACCGGGCCGTTTCCCTCTGCTGCGGTCAGTTCCGTTTCGTCGCCGACGGAGATCTTGATGGTTGCCTGGCAAAGGGAGGGATCCTTTCCGGTCTTCCCGTTGGTCACGTTGAAGCACTGAAGCGTAAAGGGCTCCTTGAAGACGCCGGTGATCTTCTTCATCAGGAGCGCCAGCGACCCGTCGGCTGCGTCGAACTGGAATCCCTGATCCTCCAGTCGCTTGATCTCCCGGACGATCTTTCGGTTGACGGCATCGTTGTCCCCCACGTCAATGCCGAACTCCCTGGCCTTGAAGGCGATGTTGCTCTTTCCGGCAAGGTCGGAGACGATGACCCGCTGATCGTTGCCCACCTGTTCGGGACGGATGTGCTCATAGGCCTGGGGGTTTTTTGCGACCGCGTTCACATGAACGCCTCCCTTGTGGGCGAACGCGCTCCGGCCGACGAAGGGGCGGAAGGGAAGCGGCCGCACGTTCGCGACTTCGCTGACGTAATAGGAGAGATTCGTCAGCTGCCTAAGAGAGGCGTCCGGAAGACACCGACGGTTCATCTTGAGCTGGAGATTCCCGATCACGGAAGTCAAATCGGCGTTGCCGCACCTTTCCCCGTAACCGTTGACCGTTCCCTGGACCATGGTCACGCCCGCCCGAACGGCTGCAAGGCTGTTCGCCACGGCGAGGCCGCAGTCATTATGGGTGTGGATACCGAGGCTCTCAGGGGGGACGATCGTCGCCGCTTTCGACACGGCCTCGGTCAGATCATGGGGCAGGGCGCCCCCGTTCGTGTCGCAAAGGACAATCCGGTCTGCCCCTGCTCCCAGGGCCGCCTTCAGGGTCTCGATGGCATAGACGGGGTTCAGACGGTAGCCGTCGAAGAAGTGCTCCGCGTCGAAGATCACTTCTTTTTCCCGGGTCTTGAGGAATGTGATCGAGTCACGGATGATCTCCAGATTCTCTTCCAGAGAAATCCCCAGGATATCAGTAACGTGGAGATCCCAGCTCTTTCCGAAAATGGCGATGGTCGGCGTCTCGGCCTTGAGGAGGGTCCTGAGGTTTCGGCAGTTTTCCGGCCGGACACCCGGTTTCCTTGTGCTTCCGAAGGCGGCCAGACGGGAGTGGCGGAAGGGTAACCCTTTTGCCATCTCGAAGAAGCGCGCATCCTTGGGGTTGGAACCGGGCCATCCCCCCTCGATGTAGTGGAATCCCATCTCGTCCAGGCGCCGGGCGATCCTCAATTTCTCTTCGGCGGAGAAATTGATGTGCTCGCCCTGCGTACCGTCTCTCAGGGTTGTATCGTAGATAAGGATTTCCGATTTTTTCATAACTCCCCCTTGCTCCCTAAATAAAAAATCCGTTATCGGTTTGCACCTGATAACGGATTTGGTCACTTTCGACTTTAATGTACTTGAAGATTACCCCATCAGGCCCGTGTATGTCGGCCCGGTAATGATGCCCGCTGTCACCGTGGTCGTTAATAATCTCCTGTCTCTGCTGTCCATATTAAAAGACTTCCTCAGTTTCATTTTGAAAAGAGGGATAGAACATTCCCCGCGATTTGTCAAATAAAATCTCTGCAAATGGATTCCCTGTCGCTTATAATACATGCCCTCTATTCCAAAAAGCGAATCCTGATGGAATCAAGTCACTTCTTTTCCGCCAGGTCGGTGAGGATCTGTTCGCAGCGGTCGGTGTTGAAGATGCCGCAGGGGCAGGGTTGGGCGAGGAGGTCAGCGCCCTTTTCGGGGGTCATCTTCCCGGCCTTGACGCGCTCCATGACGACCTTCGCGAGCTTTGCGCCGACCATGCCGTGGCCGCACATCGTGGTGATCTGCTGGATTTCGTCCTCCGGGAGGAGGGCCCTCTTGCCGTGAACGCCCAGAGACAGAAAGGCGGTGTGGGGTTTGAGGCCGATCTCCCCGGCGATCCGGACAATCTCGTCGATCAGGCCGCTGATGACGATCGAGATCCCCGTGTCCGCCTCCTTGAGCTTGATCAGGAGCGACCGGACCGCCTCCCGATCGGAGAAGCAGCCGGCGACGCCGTAGGCCTTGTCCAGCGTGGCCGCGTACTCGTCGGCCTTCAGGCCGGCCTTGAAACTCTTCCCCGCCTGGCTGGAACCGTAGTTGACGAGGTTCTTCTCCGAAAGGGCGATGCTCAGGATCTTGCGGAGCTTGGGGCCGCACCCCTCCCGGTTGACGAAGCGGGAGGCCCGGGCATAGAAGGTGTAGTCGTTCTGAAGCTGTTTGGCCGTTCCGTGGCGGTGTAATGCATGACTCATCGTTCTCTCCTTATACGGCTGTTGAAAAACGCCCCTCTGCTGCGTTCCCTCATTCTTCGTCGCTGCGACGTACCGATGCCGTACGTCTCACTCCTCAGAATTTCGGCGGCCTTGCATCCGGACATTTTTGAACAGCCTTTCCTTGGTTATAACTCGACGATGGGGCGTCCCATCCCCATGTTGATCTTCGCATTCGGCCGGGCGGGAACCCCCAGGGCCTCCAGGCGGGACCGCACCGGCAGGGTGCCGTCCTTAGCAAAACGGG
>JAMDBG010000066.1:0-396 GCA_023487865.1 Deltaproteobacteria bacterium
TCCGGTCTGTCTCACTGTTTCGGAATCTCGTGATCCGCCAGAACGACCTTTGTTTGTTCCATAATCCATCTCCTTTTTTGTAAGAATACCTGTTCACCCGTCGAAAAGCGACAACAAGCGTCATGGCTTGCCATGACAACCTCTCGCCCCTGCAACCACCTACTTCCCCAAACAAAAAAGCCACGGGGTCTTCCCATGGCTTCCTGTACAATCATCCTTGAGACATGGGAAGGGTTCCGCCCTGCCCACGGCTCATGTCACACAAGAGCTATCGCAGGCAGACTGTCAAGGTCTGCCACCACCAGAACAACGTTATGCCCTTTGCGTCCATTTTCACGTCGCCAGTTCTCCGGAAATTTTGTTCCTTTCTAATACAGTCGAAAAACAGATGTCAAG
>JAMDBG010000066.1:406-7001 GCA_023487865.1 Deltaproteobacteria bacterium
CGGTACCAGAGGTTCGGGAACAGCCGATAAAGCAGACGCGACACAGGGCCGATAAACTCCCTTGTTCGCCGGTCGAACTGGGTTGCCTGAATGATATGCTCCTTGATCTCTTCACGATTCCGATCTTCGTTGAAGATCTTGTAGGCACAGTGGAACAGGGGGCTGTACATGTTCCGCTTCTCGAGGAACTTGTGGACGTTCAGAATGGTGTTCGGCCCTTCCGGCTTCCCGTCGATCCGCTCCAGGACCTTCAGGTGCGTTTCGATCGGATTCCCGGTAAAGAGTTCGTAGAAGAAGCGGCCGTAACGGTGGTTTTTACTCGCATCCGAGGAGAGGGTGATGTACATGTCTCCTACGCCGGCCTGGCTTTGAAAGGCCTGAAAGCTTCCTCCGAGGAGGCGGGACAGGGACCTCACCTCGACGCCGGAACGGGAGAAAAGGGTGCCGGGAATCGAGTCTCCGAGATCAAGACGGTCCGTGACTCCTTTGATGTTGGCCGCGATGTTCTTCAGGGCGCCGCAGGCCTCGATCCCGACCTCGTCGAAATAGTAATAGGAGGTCAGCTCCCGGCGGTTGGAACCGAGGTAGCCCTTCCGGACGATCCGGCAGACCCCTTTACTTCCCGCCACAGTGAGACAGACCGGATTGCCCAGGGCCACATCCATGTCGAAGAACGGCCCTCCGATGGAAACCACGTCGAATCGATCCTTCAGGTTGAAGAAGTTGTTGCGGATGAGCTGTGAAGGAGTGATGAGCTTGTGGGTGGCTTCGCTCGCGGTGAGTCCCTTGATCGCCGAAATGAAGCAGGTGCGGGTGCTCTTTTTCTCGAGGATCGGTTCGATATGATGCAGTACTTCCGGCAGGCGGTCCATCGTGACGGAGAGGAAGATGAAGTCGCTGTTCTCGACCACCTGTTCCAGGTTGTTCGTCGCATAAACCCGGGAAGAGAGTCGGGGGACCTTGTCCATCCCGCCAAGACGCCGGGCCAGATCCTCGGTCAGATGTCTCGGATTCAGGTGCTCCCGGTTGATCGCCTTGCAGACGTCCATATCGTGATAATAGATGATCACCCGCTTGTTGTCCCGGCCGAACTTGTAAGCAAAGGCGGTCCCCAGCCGTCCCGGCCCGATGATGGCGATTCTTCCCGTATCCAGAGACAGACTGAAAGGATTCGGCAGCATGATCATCAATCCTGCATGAACTCCCGGGCGATAACGATCCGCTGAACCTCGGAGGTCCCCTCATAGATCGTCGTGACCCGGGCGTCCCGATAGAGCCGCTCCACTTTAAACTCCTTCATGTAACCATAGCCGCCGTGAATCTGGACGGCCCGATAGGCGGCGCGGTTGGCCATCTCGGAGGCGATCAGTTTCGCCATCGACGCCTCCTTGGTGAAGGAGATCTCCTGATCCTTCCGGTCGGCGGCGTAGAGAGTCAGCTGATTGGCCGCCTCGATCTCGGCGGCGGTGTCGGCGATCATCCATTGGATCGCCTGGAAGGATCCGATGTTCTTTCCAAACTGCCGGCGCGTCTTCGCATACCGGATCGCCTCGTGAAGGCAGGCCCGGGCGATACCGAGGGACTGGGAGGCGATTCCGATCCGGCCGCTGTCGAGGGCCGTCATCGCGATGCGAAAGCCGAAGCCCTCCTTCGCCAGGAGGTTCTCCTTGGGAATCCGGCAGTCGTCGAAGAGGAGCTCGACGGTGTCGGAGGCGCGGAGCCCCATCTTGTCCTCGGCTCGGCCGATCTTGAACCCGGGCGTCCCTTTGGTGAGCAGGAAAGCGGAAAGGCCGCGGTTCGTCTTCTCCGAACCGGTCCGCGTGACGAGGATGATGACGTCCGCATAAGAGCCGTTCGTGATGAAGATCTTCGAGCCGTTGACCAGATAGTGATCCCCCCGCTCTTCGGCACGGGTCTTCATCCCTCCGGGGTCCGAACCCGCCTCCGGCTCCGTGATGGCGAAGGCGCCGAGCATCTCCCCCTGGGCAAGGGGTGTCAGATAGCACCTTTTCTGTTCCTCGGTCCCGAACTTGAGGACCGGGTCCGAGGAGAGATTCGTCACCGACATCGTCACCGCGGTGGAGGCGCAGGCATAGGCAATCTCCTGGAGGGCAAGGGAATAGCCGACCGCCCCGACACCGGCGCCGCCGTATTCGACGGGGACCATCATCCCCATGAGCCCGAGGGCTCCCATCTTCTTGACCGCCGCCCCGGGGAAGGTCTCCTCCCTGTCCCACTTTCCGGCAAACGGCTCCAGTTCCTTCTTCGCAAAGTCCCGGGCCATCAGCCGGATCATTTCCTGTTCCTGAGACAGTTGAAATGACATCTCGGCCTCCTCAGGGCACGTAAACGACGACCAGCAGTTCCGCCACTTCCGGATGGGGATTGCTCAGCTTGTGGTGGAGCGCGGAATTGAAGTGGAGGCTCTTCCCTTTGGCCAGATGGGAGACGTTCTCGCCGACCTGGATGGTAATCCCTCCCTTGAGGACAAAGACGAATTCCTCCCCCTCGTGGTGGTACTCCACCCCCTTGTGCTCCGTCTGGGCGTCGATCGTGACCAGGTAGCCCCGCAGGTGTTTGTCCGGCCCGGGCTTGCTCAGCGGGGTGTAAGCGTAGGCATCAACCCGCTTCTTGTGGCTTCTGGACCTCCGTTTCGTCGCCTGGGTCTCCTCTTCCGTCTCCAGCTCATCCATATTCAGCTTCAGGACCCGGCTGAGTTGGAGGATAAGAGACACCGGCGGGACCGTCCGCTCCTCCTCCACGCCCTTGAGTATCTCCGGCAGGTACCCCGTTTCCAGGGCAAGGTCCGCAATGCTCATCCCGAGTTTCTCCCTGCCGGCCTTCATCCGCTGGCCCAGGGATGCCTTCTCACCTTTTTTTCGAACCATGTGATACCTCCTGATCCCAAAGCAGAATCGCCCGCCCAGGTTTATTCCGGCCGATCAGCCGCCCGAAGGGGCAAAAGCAGACAAAATCTCAACCGGTAAGCCGCTCTCGCCTTCGCCTGCGAGAACACCTTTGATAGGTGATGGCGGGCAACCTATACCAAACGCTTGCCTTTGTAAAGTCCCCCGGCAAGTTGCAGCGCATTATCGTTATCATGTGAAGATCTGTACAGCGATCTTCCGACAGCACGAACGGCTCTTAGGCCGCTTCGACACCTTTGATGACCCCTTTATGGAACCATTGAAAATATCGTCTCCCGCAGATCGCTCAGCCGACGAGATCCCTCCCCAGTTTTTCGGCCTCTTTCAGCAATGCCTCATTCGTCCGGATCTCTCCCGCACCGAAAGCGCTCCCGTAAACCATCCCGACGATCTTTGCCCCGGCGTACCTGAATGCGTCCTGGAAAGTGCGCAGGGCGTTCACACAGCCGGAAACAAAGGGATCGGCATCGCCATAACTCATCGCTATGGCGATCCGTTTTCCGGCAAAGGATTCCTTCGCATTGGCGAGAAGGGCAAAACAGCGGTCCATGAAGAGCTTCGTCTGCGCCGACATCGTGAACCAGTAAACAGGGCTTGCGATGACCCATCCCTCCGCGCCGAGGAGCTTTGGATAGACCTCCTGCATCGCGTCGTTTATGGAACAGCCTTTGCTGTTTTCCTTCTGGCAGGCGTAACAAGACTTACAGGGGGCGATGTTCAGATCCTGGAGAAAAACCGTCTCAACCTTCGCCCCCGCGCTTCTGGCCCCCCTGGCTATCCGGGCAGCCAGGAGGGCGCTGTTCCCTTTTCTCCGCGGGCTACCCAGCAGAACAACGACCTTTCTCACCTGCCCTTTTCCCGTCATTACCCACCTCCGATATAACAGGGATTATGTGCAATGCACCCTTCATAAGCGGTCGCCGGCGGCGGTAAGGAACAGCCGCCGGTGACCGGAGAACCCGTTAGAATTTGATCCCCAAGACCTTGAGGGTGATAAACATTGTGAAGAAGAATCCGAAGAAAAGGACATTCAGGATCAGAACAAACTCGCGCCACACGGCCGGCCGAAACTCTTTCGGGAGGACCTTCCGGTTCAGGCGGATGGTCGCGGCCGCCGAGAGGGCCATCGTGAAGTTCGCAATATTGGCGCTGACCGCGAAGATGATGAGCGGGAGGGTGATATTGACATACATCAAACCCCAGATCACAAAGGCGAAAAGGAGGGTGTAATAGATCTTCCGGATGTCCTCTTTCGCCCATTTACGGAGACCGGGCTGGGCGAACCAAAGCATGTCCGTACTCTGGCGGACGACTAAATCGACGTTGCTGATCGCCGTCGAGTACATGACCCAGAAGCCGAAGAAGAGGGCGAGGAACCATCCGAAGTTGCCCAGTTTCAAGATCAGACCGCTCGCCGATGAGGCGGCGATCCCCCAGCTCGGGAGAGACTGGCCGGCCGGGAGAACCCCCACATAGAGGATACCGGGGAGGAACATCCCGATCATCGCGCCAAGGTAAAAGACACCCCACTGGTCGATGTTCAGGAGCTTCCACCACCCTTTCCAGCTGTCGATATTCTTCGCGTCTGTCGGCGCGATCTTTCCGTGCGGTGAGACATGGATCACCTTGCCGCCGATCGCTGCCGGGATGTAGCCGACCTTGCTGCCCATCCCGTATCCTTTGTCCCGATACCAGTTCGTGATCGCATTGTTGCCGAAGCCTCCGTAGGCGGAATACCCGACCAGGGCGCCAAGGAGCAAGACATCCACCCCTTCCGGGATGTAGCCGAAACTGATGAATCCCTTCAGGCCATCGATCCAGACCGACGCGGGGACGATAAACAGATCCAGAATAAAGAGCCCCCCCAGGACGCAGATCATCATCGCCCAGTTCATCCATTCGAGCGTCCGTTCGATCGTCCTCCCAAGTGTGATAATGACGGCGCAGGAGATGAATATGATGATTCCCCACACCGTAACCGTTCCGCTGTCGCCGGCGCCGGGGATCTTGCCCAGCTGCAGCGCCACGATGGCGGTCGCCGTGCCCAGGGCCCATCCCGGGAGCCCCCGTTCCATAAATCCGGCGATCGTGAAGAGCCAGCCCCAGAACGCCTTTCCGGGCTTCAGCCGCATGAAACCGACGGTGATCGGCTCACCCGTATAAAGCGTATACCGGCACATCTCCAGGTTGAGAAATACCTGCAGCAGGGCGGAAACCGTCGTGATCCAGAGGAGGCCCAGACCCCATTTGACGAAGAGCGACGGTCCGATGAGCCACTCGCCGCCGCCGATCGTCCCCCCGAGGGCGATGACCGCAGGTCCTAAAACCGCGAAGAGTTTCTTCGCATTGAGATCCCGCGGCGGCTCCGGCATATCGGTCACCTCAAAGACCGGACCGCATCCCGCCCGCTCCAAATCTTCCTGCTTTTGCTCACTCATAGTCAACCTCCAAACTTCCTGTTCTCCCCAACCACCGGCGGGAGAATAAAGAATGAACAGCCAACGCAGGACAAAATAAACAACGCGCCAAACTTCGAGATTTCCGACCGTGTCCGACGGCTCTCACCCCCCTCCGTATCGGTCTCCTGATCGAGACCACCCAGACACATGAAAAATCCCGCGGAAACGTATCTTTCCAATCCGTTGCTTAACCCTGAGATCTATGTAGAGAGCGGGAAAACAGGTCGATCGTTTGCCAATACTCTATTAATATCTGGTAGTTTAACCCCATATAGCGGGGATGTCAACACCTTTGAATGGAGGCGGGGGAGAAGAAATTTCTCCAGGGAAGTGTGGCTCCGGGTCCGAAGGGCAGGGTCTTCCAGCCACGGCAGGTATGTATCCCCTTTTTTATTGAGCCCATCGTCCCCGTCAAATCTAGCCCTGCGGGTTGTGCTCTCCGTCAAAGCGACATCCGCAGCGGCTCCTTCCGGGGGATGACGTGGACCGACGTCGCTTTGAAGGAGGCGATAACGCTTTTTCCTTCCTCCAGTGCCAGGCTCTCTACGGACTGGCGCGTCACATAGGAGACCAGTTCGAAGCCGCAGTCGATACGGATCCGGTAGATAAGTCCGAGCGGCGTGATCTTCCGGATCGTTCCCGAAAAGACGTTCCTGGCGCTGCTGCCGGGTGGCGTGGGGTTCGGGGAAAGGGTCACATGCTCCGGCCGGACACAGCAGAGGACAGCGCTGCCGAGTTCCACCTGCCCCACCGCCTCGACCTCCCTGCCCCGGGCGACGGCCGCTGCAAACACACCGTCGGACACCCGGACTACCCGTCCCGGCAGGACCGTCTCCACGCCGACGAAGGAGGCGACGAATTCATCGGCCGGCCGGTTCATCACCTCGGCGACCGGGCCGATTTGGGCGATCCGCCCGCCGTTGACGACGGCAATACGGTCCGCCAGGCGGAGCGCTTCGGTCTGGTCATGGGTGGAGGCGATCGCCGTCGTGTGCGTTTCCCGGAGTATCCGCTCCAGATCTTCCGTCAGAGACTCCCGCGTCGGCGGGTCGAGCGCCGAGAAGGGCTCATCGAGAAAAACGATCTCCGGCCGGGTTACGAAGGCCCGGGCGAGGCTCGTCCGCTGCGCCTCACCGCCGGAGAGTTTCCTCGCCGATCGCTTTGCCAAGCGGCCGATGCCGAACCGCTCCAGGTATTCGGGAACCGCCC
>JAMDBG010000187.1:0-29191 GCA_023487865.1 Deltaproteobacteria bacterium
ATTTTGTACGGATGGGCACAGTCAACCTCCGACCTACCACCAACTGACCCCTTTTCGACAAACGGTTCGCCGTCCTGATGGCACCTACAGAGGTTCTATATTTGGCGGCAATGGAGGCGATCGTCTCCCCCTGGCGCACCTTGTGCTTGATCGCCACCCCTCGCTTTTTACGGAAGGCCTCTCGCGGCGTATCCGCTTCCGGAATTTCGTCAATCACCATGGAAATATGGGCCGCCACCTCTGTCGGCACCCTCAGTTTATAAGGTTTATCCGGTGTAATTCTATGCCTAAGTTCGGCGTTCAGGACATTTAAGGTTTCCTCCGGTATCTCCAGCTTTCGGGCGATATCCTGAAGCCGCATGGATTTGTTTATCTCCACCATTTCATAGGACAGGGCGGACATCTTCCCTGCTCCGAGATCGATTCCGTACTTCTGCGGATCTCTGATGATCAAGACTGTGGCAATAAAACGAGGGACGTAACGCGCTGTTTCATAGGGAAGTTTGTAATAGAGATCCCAGAACCGATCCAGATAATTGATATGCTGTGAAGCAATGGTTTTGATGATCCTTCCCTCACCGCAATTATATGCAGCAAGCACCGTAAGCCAGTCTCCGAACATCGTATGCAGCTCTCTCATATAATCGATTGCCGCTCGAGTGGCTTTTTCCATGTCCATCCGCTCGTCTACCCAGTCATCCCTGTTCAAACCATATTTATACCCGGTAGAAGGAATGAACTGCCAAAGACCCAAGGCCCTGGCCGGCGATAAGGCGCTAATCTTAAAGCCGCTCTCCACGAGAGGAAGCCAGGATAACTCCTCCGGTAAACCGGCCTTTTTTAGTTCCCGCAGAATGATCGGACGATACATTGCCGACCGCTGATAGGAAGAGATGAAAAATTCCCGCTCCACCGTCTGAAACTGACGAATCTCCTTCTCGACATCGGCATTGATCGTCAGCGGAATTTCACTGCGTTTTCCCTTCGCATTGGCCTGGATTGAATTATATAAGGTGAGGATCCGCTTCGATATCATCAGCCGGAGGTCATCCTTCTGCCGGGCGATATCCGGATCACCATTGGTATCGAGGAGAATGGCATAAGCCTGATCCAGCATCTCCAAAGCATCCTCAAAATCGCCTTTTACCCAGTAGTTATGGGATTCATTCAGAAGAACGAGTGCTTCTTCCATGATATCCCGCTCCGCTTCTTCCGGAGACTCTTTTTTTCCTTCCGGAATTTGTGGCTGGGAGGAATTCGGTTTAGGAGAAGGTTTTGACAATTCATTCTTGTTAGACAGAGAGGGCGTTTTTTTCGGTGAGGATTCCGCCGGCGGTAGAACCTTCTTCTCCGGCTTAATTGACTCGACCTTTCCCTGGGGGAGAGCGTTCACCTTCAGAGAGGATTCTGCTGTCGCAGGAAGCTGCTTTTCCGGCTTTATTGACTCATTCTTCTCAGGAACAACAGGCGTGACCTTCGATGCAGGCTCTTTCGCCGGTAGGGGGCCCTGCTCTGGCGGTGATACATTATTTACGCTCATCGCCGATGTTGGCGGTCGATTTCCTTTCAGCTCCCCGGCGGACGTATTGGAACGCTGGGATGATGGTTGCAAACTACAACCGATGAGCAAGAAAATCAGGATTATGCAGATTTTGATTCTGAACATCTTATCACTCCTTTATCTATTCTGCCCTCAACAACTACTGCAGCAGATAGGCCTCGATAAACATGTCGATGTCGCCATCGAGCACTTTGTTGACGTTGCCCGTCTCAACATTGGTACGATGATCCTTGATCATTTTGTACGGATGGAGCACATAGGAACGGATCTGACTTCCCCAGGCGATATCCTTCTTGGTCTTGTTGATCTCCTGAAGCTTTTCATTCTGTTCCTGAAGTTTCATCTCATAAAGTCGGGATTGCAGGTATTTCATCGCCATCGCCTTGTTTTTATGCTGCGAGCGCTCATTCTGACACTGGACCACAATCCCTGTCGGCTTATGGGTGATTCTCACCGCAGAATCCGTTTTGTTGACATGCTGCCCACCCGCGCCTGTAGAGCGGAAAGTGTCAATGCGCAGATCTTTTTCATCGATTTCGATCGTGATCCGGTCATCCACCTCGGGATAGACAAAGACAGAAGCAAAAGAGGTATGCCGGCGCGCCCCCGCATCGAAAGGAGAAATCCTCACCAGCCGGTGGATACCGATCTCGGCCTTTGCATAACCGAAGGCATATTCTCCCCGCAGTGTCCAGGTCACGCTTTTTAATCCGGCTTCGTCTCCCGGCAGATAATCGATGATGGTTGCGGTAAATCCCTTTCGTTCCGCCCAGCGCAGATACATCCGCAGGAGCATTTCCGCCCAATCCTGCGCTTCCGTGCCTCCGGCCCCTGCATGAATCGACATGATGGCATTCATGGAATCCTGTTCGGATCCCAGCATCATTTTTAGCTCATCGTCCCGGACGGAGGCCGAGAGCGTGTCCAGTTCCTTTCTGATCTCTTCCTGGGTGCAATCATCTTTTTCTTCAGAGGCTATTTCACAGAGCAACGCCAGATCATCAAGGTTATTCTTCTGCCTCTTCCATTTCGCAACGACCTCATGCAATCGGCTCTGCTCCTGGAGAGTCGCTCTTGCCTTGTCTGGCTCATTCCAGAAACCTTCCCGCAGAGCTTCCTTCTCCAATTCCCTGATTCGCAATTCCTTCTCAGGGATGTCAAAGACACTCTCCCATATGTTCTATTCTCTTCCTCAGATCGAGCAGTGTTTCATGAATTCCTTCCAGCATGCTTCTTTCTCCTTCGCGTCGTTGAAATAGTTATAATGATCAGAGCGATGGCGCACAGATATACAAACGCATCCCCATATGCCGCATAACAGGTCTTCTCGTCAATGATTTTTATATCGCCATTGAGAATTGTTCGTTCAAAGATTCCCGTTCGGGAAAGGATCTCCCCCTTGGGATCGATAATGGCGCTGATCCCGGTATTGGCGGCCCTGACAAGGTAAAGACGATTTTCAACCGCCCGGAAAACCGTCATGGAGAGATGCTGATAGGGCGCCGATGTCTTACCGAACCAGGCGTCATTGGTGATATTGACAAGGATTTCAGCCTTTTCCCGCTTGTAATCCCTTGCCGCTTCCGGAAGGATTCCTTCATAACAGATCAGGACACCCAAACGGCGTCCATCGCTGGTGAGAGGATAAAATCCCTTGCCCGGTTTGAAATCGCCGACTCCCGCCACAAGCTTGCCGATAAATGGGAAAAAACGTCTCAAAGGCACGTACTCTCCGTAAGGAACCAGATGGACCTTGTCATAGCGTCCGCTTACAGTCCCATCTGGTTTGAGGAGAAAAGCGCTGTTCATATAGGCAATACGTCCATTTTCTTCTTCATAGCTCGGGCTGCCAAACAGAAGTGCAGAACCCGACGCCCTGGCTACATCAACTACCGCTTCCTGCATCGCATTGCGTTGCTGAAAGTAAAAGGGTGCAGCAGTTTCAGGCCAGACGATCAACCCGCCTCCCGAAGGAACCGCCTGCCGGGAAAGGGAACGGTAGATATCGATGGTCTGCGACTGATAGAGAGGATTCCATTTCATGTTCTGATCAATATTCCCCTGAATCAAGGCCACGTTCATAGAGGGCGTTTTCTTCAGCAACGCGTCAATGTTCTCGATCCGGTAATGACCATAGACGATGATCATCACGATCGCCAAACAGGCAACCACCGTCTCTACCAGAAGATATCGTCCCCGGAACCTTGCCGACACGAGACCGTAAAGAGCAGCATTGATCATCACTATGGCAAAGGTGATTCCATATAGCCCGGTTATATCAGATATTTGTATGACTTTGGCATAGAGATACTGAGAGTAGGCCAGATTTTCCCAGGGAAACCCCGTCAGGAGATGGGAGCGCAAGAATTCAAGAACCGTCCATAAGAGGGGCGCCGACAGAAATATCCGAATCCCTTTTGCCCCCAGAAAGACAATCCCTAGGGCAAAGCATGCCGTGTAAAGGCTCAAGTAGGCGGCAAGGAGCAACATAGCCGCTATCCCGGCATAGATGGGGAGATAGCCGTATTGGACAACGACATAGGCAATCCAGTAAAGGATACCGATGTGTGCCACAAAGCCGGCCAGAAAACCAATCTTCAGTGCCTCACGCGGCTGGGCATCCTTCAGGGCAAAAAAAAGGGGAATCAAAGCCACCCAGGCCATGATCCCGCTTCCGTACTTTGGAAAAGACAGAAAAAGGAAAAGGCCAGAAAATACGGCAAGCGCAAAATTTTTTTTTGATACCCTCAAATTCGTTATCCCGTTGCTCGACTCCCGACCAATCCTACTGCAGAACCCTTTCGAAGCGAGCGCCGCAGTATGAAGCCTCAAAACCAAAAGGGGGCTAACCAGTGATGGCCAACTCCCTTTGATCAGATAGGGCGATAAGACTTGCGTCCGCCCTTTTCCAACCCTCATATATGAGATAGGGGAATTTATCAAGAAATAAGGAGAGAATCTGACGATTCCGGTTCACCTGATCGAAACGAAATGGCAGGTTCAAACATGTTCTTGATTTTTCCCGTTTGTCATGCCAAATAAACCTCGATTCAATGACTCGGGCAACGACCTTTCCATTAATGGGGAAACTGTGATGGCAGAGAAAAGAATTACCGTGGTATTTACCGGCGGCACGATTGCGATGGGAGTCGATCCCGGAACTGGCGGTGCAGTTCCCCTGTTAAGCGGTGAGGACTTAATGACGAGCATGCCCGATCTGAAAAGCGTTGCCACTATCAATATACTTAATTTCTGCAATAAACCGGGTCCTCATATCCTGCTGAACGATGTCTTTGACCTCAGTAAAACCATCAAGGAACTTTTTGAAAAGAACCAGTCGGATGGCGTGGTCATCACCCATGGAACGGATACGCTTGAGGAGACCGCATACGCACTTGATCTTCTCTCCTCCTTCGATAACCCGGTTATCGTAACCGGTTCCATGCGGAACAGCTCGATGATCAGTGCCGACGGCCCCGCCAATCTGTTCAATTCCATCCTGACGGCAGCAAATAATGCGTCACGGAGCAGGGGTGTGATGGTTGTTTTCAACAACGAAATTCACACGGCTCGCGATGTCACCAAGGCCAGCGCCACGCAACTCAATGCTTTCCGAAGCCCCCTTTTCGGTCCGATCGGTATGATCTACGGCAGGAGCGTCCAGTTTGTCCGGCAGGGAGGCTTCAGGGAATCGATAGAGGTGGAAAAGGTCTCGGCCTGTGTAGAGCTGATCAAATTCACTCTGGGAATGAGTACCTTCCTTCTTGACGTCATCCGTGATTCAACAATTGACGGCGTGGTGGTCGAGGGCGCCGGCGTCGGCCACGTCTCCCAGGAAGTTGCCCAAGCCGTAAAGGCTATCGTTGCCACAGGCAAACCCGTCGTTCTGACCAGCCGCTGCTACGAAAATCTCGTGCTTGAGGATAACTACGCCTTTGTCGGCAGCGAGGAGTATCTGCGTGAACTCGGCGCCATTCCCGCCCCCGGCCTCAGCGGCCCCAAAGCCAGAATTAAACTGATCCTGGCGCTGAGCCAAACACGTGATTTGAAAAGCATCAGAGACATTTTTAATGTTCCGGTTGAATACCGGCAGTAGATTTCCTGTAAAAAAAAGAGAAAGGGTGAATGATCATGACCAATCCGCGCGCTGACTTCAGTCCCATCGTTGACCGTAAACCCCTGAAACTTCCCGGAGACGCCAGAGTCGCCGTCTGGGTGATCGTAAACATAGAGGAGTGGCCCTTTTCCGAACCAATGGCCCGTACCGTTATCCCGCCGCCGCAGGGTGTCACGATCGTGCCGGACATTACCAACTTCGGCTGGTTTGATTATGGACTGAGGGTCGGAATCTGGAGAATCATTGATGTTCTCGATAAGCACCGGATCAGGGCTTCGGTCAGTCTGAACGGTTCCGTGTGCAACACCTATCCGCAGATTGTCGATGCATGCCTCAAAAGCCACTGGGAACTTTTTGGCCATGGCTTCCTCCAGCGGGCGCTGCCCAAGGAAAAGGATGAACAGGCCGTCATCCGGCAGACGATCGAGGTCATCAAGGAAAAAACGGGGCAAAAGCCGCGCGGATGGATGGGCCCCGGCTTGCATGAGACCGTTCACACTCCGGACATCCTGGCCGAGGAAGGGATAGAATATGTCCTTGATTGGGTCAATGACGATCAGCCCTATCCGCTGAAAGTCAAACAGGGCAGCCTTTTCTCCATTCCTTATACAATGGAGCTCAATGACATCCCCATTTATGCCGTGCAGCACCACCGTTCCGCAGAGCTGTTCGATCGCTCCTGCGATCAGTTCGATACCCTTTATGAAGAGGGCAAAAAAGACTACCGCATCATGGCCATTGCGGTCCACCCATACATCACAGGCGTTCCCCATCGCATCGGCTACTTCAACAAGATATTCGAGTATATCAAAAAGCACGATAAAGTGATCTTCATGACGGGCAGCGAGATCCTGGACTGGTACAAACAGGCCGCCGGCTACAACGGCTGATCCTTGGTCAGATTCACTGGATAGACAAGGGGCTGCACCTCAAGGGTCGATCTTGCCAACAAAAAGGTCAGGCTTGTGGGTGTCAGGATCGGCCGTTTGGAAAAGATCGGGAATGTTTCTGTCCAATAAGTTTGGAACGGCTTTCAAGGAATGACGAATTTCGACTATGACGTAATCCAAGTGGAATGTTACAGCGGCTTTAAGGCGAATGAGCGCCCTGTCGCTTTTACATATCAAAAGGAGCGTCGGGAGATACAAGAGATCGTCGATCGCTGGTACGAAGGCGGTTTGGATCCCGGCAAGCCGGTTATCGATTACTTCAAAGTGAAGACGACCGATGGAAAAATCTATCTCTTGCGCTACCTGTCGGCATTCGATACGTGGTCCATACGCATATGATGGAGTTGCCCCTAATTGACCGGACACGGTTCTAACTTAAGATGGTTTCTTCTATACTCCCTGGGCTACTCCAACCCGTTGAAAGCAGCGACACTCGCGGGTAAAAGCCAAGAGGTATTCGCGACCGCAATCCCTACATTTTCTTTCAAAAGTAGTAATGCCTAAAAAAAATATCGGTTTTTCTCAACACCCAAACAAATGAAATCAGCAACAGAATGGCTAATGTAATTATAAGCAACGTGGTCATTATCCCAAAATTGATTGTCAAATAGGCTACTCCGACAAAAGGTATTAAGAGCCAACGTGTCAGAAATCGTAAAGTCTCGCTTTTTGAAATAGCCTGAGCGATTTGAGGAGTTGCTTGATAATACAAATTTACAAACTTTTTTCCCAGCTTGTGATCTAATAGATATCGATCACGGAAGTCCCGTAGTATCTGAACATGATATTCCATTGGCGAGCCATAAGCTGCTGTCGCGATAAAACACCCGCCGCCACCTCCACCACCTTCGCTGGAGGGAGCAATAGTCGTTGTCGTTGGTGGAACGGTTGTCGTTGTTGTAGATGATTTTTCTAACCACGCCATAATTTCATTGACTGACGGCGTTACCCCCAAAACAGTATAAAATTCAAAGAAATCTGATTGATCAACGCCCGTAAGGGATGAAAGAGTTTTAATCACTTTTTCTTTAGTCACTGAGGCACTATTACCAATAGCGTTTCGAAATTTATCCAAATGATATAGACCGCTTGCCGTGGCTGTGCTGTGTTCATCACTTCCATATCCAATTGAGTCATGGAGTGCTAATTCTATATCAATCAAAAACATTGTTCGAAACCCTTTTGCTTGATTCATATAGGTTTGAGAGGTTAGTTGATAGTCCAACCATTGTAAAAAATTGCCTAAATAATCAATCATATATCCATCAACAGGAGGCAGCTCTGAACTAACCTGCCCGCTAAAATAACTCTGATAAAAATTATTCAGATTGGAACCAGTCACCTCTGTGAGGGTATTTAGCATCTCATCTCGATTGAAACCTGTTTTGCTTAAACCATAGCGTTGACCTAGCACTGTCAAAAGATGATCAAGAGATTTCTTGCCGCTGGTACTTTCAGCAATCTTTTTATCCATGGCTAATGCCCTCATGCATCCCAGGGCATAGTTGTTTACGCTACCTTTTTTCAATAATCCAAATTTTGCCGCACGCTTGGTAATCAGATAATCAGGATACAGGGCACCCCGCCACATGGTATTGCCGGTTAGTACCGCCGTGAGTTTCGATTCGTAGTAACTCGGAATCCCCTCATGAAACCAGCTGTTTTCCTCTGCATTAAATAGAAGAGATGCTTGAGGATTGCCACTCCAAATCCATGCATGTAACGTATGGTGTGGGACTTGTGAATAACGCTCACGCGGCCAAGCTTGCATCCAGTGATCATAGTTGGTGGGACGTTCCATTACTCCAGTAGAAAATGTCGAAATCCAGTAACGGTCAGAGCCGGGCCAAAAGCCAAAAATGGACTTGAAATAATTAATACTATTACAGTTTAAATTAATATATTCTTGCATTTGCTGTACCTGACTATTTCCATAGGCAGGATACCAGAATCTCTCATAGCTACTTGTCGGTTTATAGGCAATAAAGGTGATAGGCGTACCGCCACAGTTTTCAGTAGCGACGGCTTCGGCTACTCCCATACGGGTACTGTCGTAGATCAAGCCGCTTTTTAAATCTGGTGCGGAAGGAATTGAGTAATGATCATTTCCTAGAGGTGTCAGTGATGTACCTATAGTCCAGGAACTGGGTTTTTGGAAAACAACTTCAATACGACCGGGTAATTCATCCGGATATAGAAATACCACTTCATTTAAGAAAAAAGCCCCATCAGGTGATACGCGACAAAAGTAGGTACCATATTCTCCTGTTCTCATTAGTGAGGTGCCGAAACTATACTTAAATGTAAAATTTCCTCTACCGGGGTTGTTCACTCTCCATCCGTTACTTAGAGGAGACAATGACAACGGAAGGTTTTGTGAATCATAAGCTGACGCATCACCGATATTGAGTATAGCATTTAGAACTGTATCAGTTGATAAAATCCTAAAGCTCATCGACGATGTGTTATATCCTTGGACCGCGATTTCCACTCTGCCACGCTGATTGGGTTGTAGAGAAACAGTATAAGTCAAGGAGGGTATTGGTTGTGCGCCGAGCACTGAATATGAGAAAGTGAGAATCATTAAGAAAAAACCAAGGAGCAGTGAGAATGCGGAGTTTTGATATACGATCTTATTTCGCATGAAATATCCTCCTAACATCCTTATAAATTGAGTAGATGGTTTTTACTGATACCTCACTAAACGTCAAATCCCGTTCTCTTCTTGAGATATGGGGTATTAGTCATTCTATCCATACTTCCCCTCAGGATTATTATACAGGATAAAACTTTATGGACCTATTAGTGTCGTTTTTTCTATCACAATTTTCATTTCAAATCTACTACTTCAATAAATATGTTCGACTTACCACTTTTAGGGAGGAGGGCGACCATACTGTAAACAGAAGATCTCAAGGCAAAGTATTGCGTTTCCATCTCGTATTCTGCATTCCGGTCCCGTGATCCACCTTAAAGATTAGTATTTGAAGTCACTTCTGTACACGATAAGAATTGATGGGCGAATTCAGGGGGGTTTGACCGCGGGGATTCTTTTTTATCCTACACGTGGGGGATAAGTGTGCTCAAAATCAAAGGGGTTGCAGATTCCTCTGCAACCCCTTTGACATGAACTGGCGGGGCCGATGGGACTTGAACCCACGCCCTCCGGCTTGACAGGCCGGCGTTATAACCAACTTAACTACGACCCCGAAAGAAACGATATATATTATCTGTATGAAAACCCGCTGCCGCCACTTGCAGTGATGAGGACCGGGCTGCCTTCAGGATTTCTCAATTTCCATGGTAGGCGGAACAGGACTTGAACCTGTGACATCCACGGTGTAAGCGTGGCGCTCTCCCAGCTGAGCTACCCGCCCGTATCACCCACTCGCGGTGAGTTTTCTAACAGCTATGTTCCTTCTTGTCAAGGATTATGTTGCCGTTTAAACCCATCCACCATTACGATTGTAGCGGGACCTGGGTACTATCGCTCAGGACATTTCTGGCAGGAACCATTGCCGCCCCTCCTGCCAACACCTCTGGTTCCTTTACTTCTTCCCGGGGAAGGAGCGCTATCTTCAACACTTCATCCACATGATCGACAAGGATGATTTCCAGATTCTTCAGGACATTGGCAGGGACGTCCGCGAGGTCCTTTTCATTGTCCTTGGGAATGATCACCTTCCGGATATCCCCCCGATGCGCGGCAAGGAGCTTTTCCTTGAGCCCGCCGATGGGCAGCACGCGGCCCCGAAGGGTGATTTCTCCTGTCATGGCAAGATCGCCTCTGACCTTTCGCCGCATGAACGCCGAGGCGATGGAAGTGGCCATGGTAATACCGGCGGATGGCCCATCCTTGGGGATGGCTCCTTCCGGCACATGAACATGAATATCCGTCTCCTTGTAGAAGCCCTCCGGCAATCCAAACTGTGATGCCCGGGCGCGAACATAGGTAAGGGCGGCCTGCGCCGACTCCTGCATGACATCCCCAAGTTTCCCCGTCAAGGTCAGTTTTCCCGTCCCCTGCATGATGGAGACTTCAATGGCGAGAAGTTCACCGCCGACTTCCGTCCAGGCCAGACCGATCGCCAGCCCGACCTCGTCCCTGCCTTCAGTCTCTCCATGTCGGAATTTTGGCACACTCAAATAGCCTTGCACCGACTTCGACGAAATTCTGATTCGCTTTTTCCCGCCATCTTCCACAATCTTCTTGGCGACCTTCCGACAGATCGACGCGATTTCTCTCTCCAGATTCCTGACCCCCGCCTCACGGGTATATTGACGGATGATAGTCAGCAAGGAGCCGTCCGTGAAAAACACATCCTCTTTTTTAAGCCCGTTGGCCTCCATCTCTTTCGTTACAAGGAACCGCTTGGCAATATTCAGTTTTTCCGGTTCCGTATAACCGGCCAGACGTATGACCTCCATCCGATCCTGCAGTGGCGCCGGGATCGTCTGCAGCACATTGGCCGTTGTAATGAACATAATATCGGAAAGGTCATAATCGACTTCCAGGTAATTATCGTTGAAGGCATTGTTCTGTTCGGGATCCAGAACCTCCAGCAGCGCCGAGGAGGGATCCCCGCGGAAATCGGAACTCAGCTTATCCACCTCATCCAGACAGAAGACCGGATTATTCGTACCGGCCTTCTTCAGGAGCTGAACGATTTTACCCGGCATGGCGCCGATATACGTTCGACGATGGCCCCTGATTTCGGCCTCGTCCCTGACGCCTCCCAGAGAAAACCGGACGAATTTACGATTGGTGGCGCGGGCAACCGATTTGGCAATCGAGGTCTTCCCAACGCCGGGAGGTCCTACCAAACAAAGAATGGGCCCCTTGTTCTTCTTTATCAAGGTCTGAACGGCCAAATATTCGATGATCCGTTCCTTAACCGGTTTCAGACCGTAATGATCCTCTTCAAGAATGGCCTCGGATTCCTTGAGGGTGTATTTATTCTCCGTTTTCTCCGCCCACGGCATATCCAACAGCCAGTCGATGTAATTTCGGACGACAGTGGCCTCTGCGGACATCGGGGCCATCATCTGCATCTTTTTGATTTCCTGTTTGACCTTCTTATGGGCCTCCTCAGAGAGTTTCTTCTGTTTCAGCCTTTTTTCCAGCTCCGCTATCTCATTGCGGAACTCATCCTTCTCCCCCATTTCTTTCTGGATGGCCCGCATCTGCTCGTTTAAATAATAGTCCTTCTGGGTCTTTTCCATCTGCTTCTTGACCCGTCTTTTGATCTTCTCCTCAACCTGAAGAATTTCGATTTCGGAAAGCATCAGTTCATAGATCGCTTCCATTCTCTCGGGTACGTCACAGATCTCCAGGATCTTCTGTTTGTCTTCCAATTTGGCATTGATCTGGGCGATAACGACATCGGCCAGCTTTGACGCATCCTCAATGGAGGCGATTGCTCCGACCATCTCCAGATGGACCTTCTTGGTCATCTTGGCGTAGGTTTCAAAGGATTCCCGGATGCTCCTGATCAAAGCTTCAATCTTCACCCTCTCTACGGCATGATCATACTCGGCAAGCTCTTCGGCACGTACAAGAAAAAAATCATCGCTGGGGAGATATTCACGGATGATGCCCCGTTTTTTTCCTTCGACCAGCACCTTGACCGTACCATCGGGAAGACGCAGAAGCTGGATGATGATGCCGATCGTCCCTATCGAATAGATGTCTTCTTCATCGGGATCATCTTTCTGGGCGCTTTTCTGGGCTACCATAAAGATCCCCTTTTCATCCTTCATGGCGGATTCCAGTGCGGCAATGGACCTTTCCCTTCCTACAAATAGGGGAACAATCATATGAGGGAAAACCACCACATCCCTGAGAGGCAAAAGGGGGATTTCCGTTAATATCCTTCGCGGCTTCTCGATATCATCTCCATCATACATCATATACTCTTCCTGCTGCTGCGCTTGTTTATCAAGCGGTTTCTGACTTCTTTTCGAAAAGGAGGATCGGTTTTTCCTTGCTTAACACCACTTCCTCGCTGATCACACATTCCTTCACGTCCGGCATCGATGGCAATTCATACATGATATCGAGCATGGTATTTTCCAAGATAGCCCTCAGTCCGCGGGCGCCCGATTTTCTTTCCACGGAAAGCCGGGCGATGGCACGCTGGGCGCCCTCGGTAAACTTCAACTTCACTCCCTCAAGCTCAAAGAGCTTTTGATACTGTTTGATGATGGCATCTTTGGGTTCAACGAGGATCCGAATCAGGTCCTCCTGCGTCAACTCATTGAGGGTCGAAATCACCGGCAGCCTGCCGATGAACTCTGGAATCAGGCCGAACTTTAACAGATCCTCCGGCTGCACCTCCTGGAGAAGCTGGTCGGACTGCTTATGCCGCTTGCTGCGGATTTCGGCGCCGAACCCCATTGCATTGAAACCGACTCTACGGGCAATGATGTCGTCAAGGTCATTGAAGGCCCCCCCGCAGATAAAAAGGATATTGGTCGTATCCACCTGAATGAATTCCTGCTGAGGGTGTTTTCTTCCCCCTTTGGGCGGAATATTGGCCGTTGTCCCCTCGATGATCTTCAGCAGCGCCTGCTTGAACTCCTTCTCCTGATACGTCCCTTGTGATGGAGGGATTGCCGGATTTTTTTGAGATCTTGTCTATTTCATCAATATAGACAATCCCCTTTGATGCCCTTTCAACGTCATAGTCGGAGTTCTGCAGGAGGCTCAGAATGATATTTTCCACATCTTCACCGACATAGCCCGCCTCCGTCAGTGTGGTGGCATCGGCAATAGTAAAAGGGACATTCAACATTTTTGCCAGAGTCCTGGCCAGAAGTGTCTTTCCGGAACCGGTGGGACCGATGAGCAAGATATTGCTCTTCTGTATATCGACGCCGCCCATATCGGCATGGGAAAACAAACGGCGGTAGTGATTATAAACGGCAACCGACAGGACCTTCTTAGATCTTTCCTGTCCGATGACGTATTGATCCAAAAATTTCGTAATGTCTCTCGGTTCCGGAATTCCCTTGCGGAATTCATCCGCAACCGGTTTTTCACACTCCTCTTCAACAATGCACCGGCATAATTCGATGCATTCGTCGCAGATGTAGGCTGTGGGACCGGCGACCAACTTTTTGACTTCATTTTGATTTTTACCACAGAACGAGCAGAACAGCAGTCCCCGCCCCTCCTGATCTCTTTCTTTTTTAGCCATGAAACAAACCCCTGTCTTTGTTCGTTTTAGATCTTCTTGATGATAATTTCATCAATGATTCCATAATGCTTGGCCTGCTCTCCGGTCATGTAATAATCCCGTTCCGTGTCATTGGTGATCTTTTTTATCGGTTGACCGGTCAGTTCAGCCAGAAGCTGATTCAGATCTTCTTTCAACCTCAGGATCTCACGTGCCTGAATGTCTATATCCGTTGCCTGTCCTTGAAATCCGCCCAACGGCTGGTGGATCAGGATTCGCGAATGGGGCAGGGCGTACCTTTTCCCCTTTTGCCCGGCGGCAAGGAGCAGTGCCCCCATGCTGGCTGCCTGCCCCATGCAGACAGTAGAAACCGGGGATTTAATGTACTGCATCGTGTCGTAAATGGCGAGTCCCGAACTGACATGGCCGCCGGGGGTATTGAGATAAAAAAAGATTTCCTTATCCGGATCTTCTGATTCCAGATACAGCATTTGGGCGATTACAAGGTTCGACACGGCATCATCAATGGCCGTTCCCAGGAAGATGATCCGATCCTTCAGAAGCCTTGAATAGATATCATAAGCCCTCTCTCCCCGTCCGTCCTGTTCGACCACCATAGGTATCAGGGTCATTTCTCTTCCTCCGGTTTTCCTGTTTTTTCCGTTTTGACCGTCGTGATCTGGGCTTTCGCCGCCAGAAAATCATAGGTCTTCCGGCTCAGGATCTCCGATTTGATGCTATCAACCATGTCATCCTTTTCCAAGGATTTTTTTAAAGTATCAACATCCTGGCCCCTTTGGGACGCCATTTCGCCGATCTGCTTCTCGATTTCACCTTCATCGACGGTTATGGCTTCCTTCCGGGCGATATTCTTGATAAGAATAACGGTTTTTACAATTTTCGTCGCTTCTTCCCGGAGCTGATCATGAAGTTTGAAGCAGAGCTCCGCCGCCTTTTTCGCATCCATACCCCCGGACACCATTCTTCGTTGCATATCGGACATCATATAATAGATCTGGCGCTCGATAAAGGATTCAGGGACCTCGAACTCATTGCTTGCCAGCAGTTTTTCGCCGATACCTTTATCAAGGTCTGCTTCCACCCTGCGTTTTTTCTCCTCTTCCAGGTTCTTCCGTACATCGGCCCGGAGGGCCTCCAAGGAGTCGTATCTTTCAAAGTTCTTAACAAAATCCTCATCGATTTCCGGCGCTCGCTTGATACGTATTCCCTTGACAGTCACCGAAAATTCCACCTCTTTTCCCGCAAGATGTGCGGCCGCGTAGGGCTCAGGAAATGTAACGGCGAATGTCTTGCTTTCCCCTTTTCTTGTTCCGATCAGCTGATCCTCAAAACCGGGGACGAATGTCTTTGATCCGATTTCCAGCAGATGATTCTCCGCCGTCAGCTCCTTGAGCGATTCTCCGGCAACCTTGCCTGAAAAATCAATCGTCACAAAATCCCCCCTGATGACAGCCCGATCATCATTCAAATCTTCCATCGTGGCGAACATCTGGCGGATTTCCTGCAGTCTCGCCTCAAGGTCCTCATCGGTTACCAAAGGATCTTCTTTCTTCAGTTCAAGTCCGATATAGTCCTTGGGGTCGACGGCAGGTTCAACCTCAATGGTGGCCGAAAAGCTAAAATCCTTGTCCTGTTCAATCCCCTTCTGTTCGATCTGGGGTTGGGTGACTGCCGGAATCTCCTTTTCCTGCAAGGTCTCCCAGTAGTATCTGTTCACCAGACTGGAAACCGTCTCCTCTTCTGCCTGCTCCCGGTAGTACCTCTCCAGTACCGATCTTGGAATCTTTCCCGGTCTGAATCCTTTGACTTTTGCGGTCTTGCCGACTTTGCGATACACGATATCCAGTTCGTTTTTCACATCCGTCCAAGGGATATCAAAGGAGAGTTTTTTCTTTACGGAACTGATATCTTCAATCTTCACAGCGGTACTGATGTCACTCACGGCAATATACTCCTTACCAAAATCTATTTTTGTCTGGCGAATGATCCACAGATTGGTGCGAGAGAGGGGAGTTGAACCCCTATCCGCTCAGGCGGGCTGGATCCTAAATCCAGTGCGTCTACCAGTTCCGCCACTCTCGCATGGTAGAAGCCCCATTCTTTATATGCATTGGCCCTCTGATTGTCAACATCCTTTATTGGAGGGAGCTTCCGGAAGATATTAAAAAACCGCCTTTTTGGCGGTTTTTTCAATTGGTCGGGGCGAGTGGATTTGAACCACCGGCCCTCTGAACCCCATTCAGATACGCTACCAGACTGCGCCACGCCCCGACACGAATCAGCCCTTTCCTGACGGTCTCATAAAAAATCCCTCTGTGGCAGTACGCTATTTCTTTCCACCGCTTTCGCGGGATCAGACTTTACGTGCATTGCCTCTGGAGCCTTACACTCGAAGCGGCTCCAGTTTTGAGGCTTCACCGACCTTTTCGAAAGAATCAATACGATAGATACCTACCACCATCGATAATCCATGTCAAGAATAATGAGGCACTGAATAATGAAGCGTAAAAATCCTTCACCCTGGAATTTATCCCCCTCATTCTGTTGAGAGGTCCTATTCGTTGCGCCTTGTACGAACTTACCACCGCACCGTGCTCACTGCGATGGGATTTTGATACCCTTGGTGTGTTCCACCCGTAATGACGAATTCGATTTGTCCGTGATGCGTCTCAAGAAAATCTTCTTTCTTACCGATAATAATAGGGTTGTACAAAACTCTCAGCTTGCATTCACAAGCGGATTACAGTATGTCTACATATCATTTTCCTGAATCGTATGATGCTTTTTTAGGTTCAACATGCTGTATAAAAGATCCTTATTGCTTATTGCGCCGGTCATCGTAATCTTTGGCGCCGCTTCGATTTGTCGGGGGGACATATACAAATATGTGGACCCGGAGGGCGTCGTTCATCTGACCAATATCCCAACAGAGCACAACGTGCCCTATGTCCTCGTCATGAAGGAAAAAAGGGTCATCATCCAGATCAGGGGGGATATCTCCGGTTACGATGAGCTGATTGCCAAGACAGCTGAAAAGTACCGCGTCGATTCTGCGCTTGTCAAGGCCATTATCAAGGCGGAATCAAACTTCAATCACCGAGCTGTTTCACCGGTGGGCGCCCGGGGATTGATGCAGCTCATGCCTGCGACTGCCGCCACGCTTCAGGTACAGGATTCATTTCATCCTGAAAACAACATCGAAGGAGGCGTCCGCTATCTTCGCTATCTGATGAATCTATTCAAAGGGAATCTGCCGCTGGTGCTTGCCGCTTACAATTCCGGCGAGAACACGGTTCTGCGATACAAGAACCGAATTCCTCCCTACCAGGAAACACAGACCTATGTCCGACGCGTCCTCCATTATTTCAGCAGGTACAGCAGCGGAAACCCCGTACCCTAAGCTGGAAGCGACCAAGAACGACAGGAAGACCGATATCCTCCCTGACCGAAGAAGGCCAGCGGGACCTGCAGGTGCGATCAGGGAATCGGTTCGACAGAGAGGTATTTTTCAAGGATTCGCAGCTTTCTGTTCTTGATCCCAGGAACGGCTGTGAGTTCCTCAAGCCCCCCGAATTTCCGCCTTTGTTGCCTCAATTGGACTATCTGCTGGGCCAACGTCTCTCCAATGCCGGGTACCAGGGAAAGCTCCTCTTCTGTTGCACGGTTGAGATCGACAGGCAATCCCAGGGCAAGCTTCGTGACAGAAGACATTTCCACGATTTTCAGCTTCCCATCCGCTACGGTGACGGAGAGTGCTGCACCGGCAGAACGCCACGCTTCGGCAAAACCGGAATTCTCACCCTTTCCTTCAAGGCCGGTAATTTTATAAAGTTCGGCAACGGCTGTCGCTTTCGGGAAAAAATAGACGCCGTCAGCCCTTCGCACACCTGTGACCTCTACGGCGATCATCCCCGGTTTCTGGTCTCCCCAGGGCAGGGGGAACACCGGAAACGGGCAGCGGTCATGGATAAAGGCGCCTATATAGACGAACAACGAGGCGATCAGGACAGTCAGGGCGCCCAGTCTCTGTCCTTCGCTGACCCGCATTTACGATTCCCTTTCCAATCCGAAGGCATCATGGAGGACCGTCACCGCCAATTCTGCATATTTTGCCTCCACAACACAGGATACTTTGATTTCGGATGTGCTGATCATCATGATGTTGATCCCCTCCCGGGCAAGCGTGGCGAACATCTTTGCTGCAACACCGGAATGGCTGATCATCCCAACACCGATGATGGATACCTTCGCCACATTGTCGTCTACCTCCAACTTCTCCGCACCGACATCCTTGAGGACATCGGAGATGATTCGCTTTGCATCCCGGATATCCTTCCGGGACACCGTAAAGGTCATATCCGTATGCCCCTGGATGCTGGCATTCTGGATGATCATATCGACGACGATGTTGTTTTCGGAAAGGGGCGTAAAAAGACGGGCAGCCACACCCGGCCGGTCCGGAACATGAACCACCGTAATTTTTGCCTGATCCCGATCGTAGGTTACACCGGATACGACTTCCTTCTCCATCTCTCTTTCCTCCTTGGTCACCAATGTTCCCCCTTCATCCGTAAAAGAGGATTTCACATATACGGGCACATTGTACTTCTTTGCCAGTTCTACAGAACGGGGCTGAAGCACCTTAGCGCCCGCCCTGGCCATCTCCAGCATTTCATCATAGGTAATCCGGTCCAATCTCCTGGCTTTGCTGCAGATATTGGGATCGGTGGTATATACTCCATCGACATCGGTATAGATATCGCATACATCGGCCTTCAAGGCGGCGGCCAGGGCAACGGCGCTGGTGTCGGAACCGCCTCGACCCAGGGTGGTAATGTTGTTATCCGGATCGACACCCTGAAAACCGGCGACGACGACGACGGTTCCCTTCCCCAGTTCATTTTGAATGGCGGTTGTCTCCACGGTCAGAATACGGGCCTTCTTGAAGGCCTTATCGGTCAGTATCCTGACTTGAAAACCGAGCAGGGATTTCGCCGGACAGCCCATAGCGTTGAGCATGATCGCCAGAAGAGAAACGGTGATCTGTTCCCCCGTGGAGATCAAAGAATCATACTCCCTACCGTCGGGATTGTCCGCCGCCTTTTGCGCAAGCCCGATCAATCGATCCGTCTCCCCGGCCATAGCCGACAGGACAACGACAACGTCATTTCCCGCTTCTTTTGTCCTGATTACCTTGTTCGCCACATTGGCGATCTTGTCGATATTGGCAACCGAGGTGCCTCCGTATTTTTGAACCACCAGAGCCATTTGCTAACTTCCTCCTTGTTTAAAGGTTCGTTCCCAGGAACGGATCCTATCAGGGCAACCGGAAATCTCGATTCTACGCACCGTCTCGTCGACATAGGATAATTCGACATTCAGAGCATCATCCGGAATGGCATCAGATACCTTTTCTGCCCACTCTATCACCATCACACCGTCACTCATCAGGTATTCCTGATACCCGATTTCTTCCAGATCCGCCGATCCGCGCAGGCGATAGACATCCAGGTGATAAAGAGAGGTCTCCCTTCCCGGATATTCATTGACAAGCGTGAAAGTCGGAGACGCCACCACGTAACTGTCCGGGACGCCGAGCCCCGCGGCGATTCCCTGGGTAAGGCAGGTCTTCCCGGCGCCGAGCTCCCCCGTCAGAGCGACACAATCCCCTCCCGTCAGACCTTCACCCAAAGATCTGCCGATACAAAAGGTCTCCGTCGGGCTGTTTGAAATCAGAACCAAAGAAGCTTGCTGCCTGGACATTTCTGTTAACGCCGTCATCCTGTATAAAGAAAATCAAAACTGCCGTTGCGTCATACCCTGACCAGTGCATCCGCCATGGCGGCAACCTTTTTCATCGTCTTGACATCATGAACCCGGATGACACGACTCCCGTTCATGATAGCCGCAGTGACTGCAGCCGCCGTGCCTTCGATCCGTTCCTGCGGGCTCCCCCCCGTCACATGACCGATAAATGACTTCCGGGACGGCCCAGCGACGACCGGCCTGCCGAATATTGTCAGTTCACGCAGATGCCTGATCAACCGCACATTGTCCATTGCCGATTTGCCGAAACCGAGCCCGGGATCGACCATGATCTGCACCGGTGCAATACCCCCCTTCCCTGCGGTATCGATCCTTTCCTGCAAAAAAGAGATCACCTCTCCCCGGAGGGAACGATAGGCGAGATCGCCCGTTTGCATGGTTTTCGGCATACCGCGCATATGCATGAGAATGAGTGCCGCACCCGCTTCTGCGACCACTTTCGTCATCTGGTCGTCGCAGTGCATCGAGCTGATATCATTTACTATTTCCGCTCCCTCGTCCAGGGCCGCGCGTGCCACGGCCGCTTTCATCGTATCGACCGACAGAGGGATGGAAACCTTTCCGGCGAGTCCCCTGACGACCGGAATCACCCGCCGTAATTCCTCTTCCTCAGTTATGGGATCTGATCCGGGCCGACTGGACTCGCCGCCGATGTCAATCAGATCCGCGCCGTCCTCAACCATGCGGACGCCCTCTTCCACAGCCATTTGCGGTGTTGTAAACCTGCCGCCGTCGGAAAAGGAATCGGGAGTCACGTTGATGATTCCCATAATCAGGGTCCGTTCACCGATTTTGATTTCTCTTCTTGATGTTTGAAGAAGGGAAGAGTCCAAAGAGAGGTTGAGCAAAATTTCGCGGATCGATTCGGAAATCCTCTGCAGACCAAAAGGCTGCTCGGCTATCTTTTCGGTGAAGAGGCGAATCTGTTTAAGTGTCCCCATCAGGATGACATCGGTCCTGGTAATGGAACATCCGACCGCATCCCGGGCAACGGCTGCATCGGCCCCGAGGGAGAGCATCTCCTGTTTGATGATATTGGCCACCTTACATTCCACCCCCTCGATCAGGATGTTCAGGTGGACCATCTTCGGAAGCATCGCCTGGATCCCGTACGGATCTACTTCCACAGCCTTCAGGGCGTCAAGAGTCTCTTCCTGAGATAATAAATGCAGGACTCTTGCCTGCAATTTTGCTTCCTGCATGGCGATTGCTCCCATCATTCCCCGGTGGTCTGGAACCCATCTCAGGCCGGTGTCTCCAGCACCGGACGTGCGGCGTCCTGTGCCGGTTTTATCCCGATGAGCGCATCGAGTTCTGCCGCGTTCAGGACCTCTTTTTCCAGCAGTTCCGAGGCGATCCGGTTAAGGACATCCATGCGGTCCGACAGGATCTGCTTGGCACTTTCATAACTCGTCATCACGATGCGGGCGACTTCTTTATCGATCTTCTGGGCGGTTTCCTCGCTGTAATCCTTATGGGTGGCAAATTCACGGCCGAGGAAGATCTGTTCCTCTTTCTTCCCATAACTCAGCGGCCCCATCGACTCACTCATCCCCCACTCGCAGACCATTTTCCGGGCGAGATTGGTCGCCCGTTCGATATCATTTCCGGCGCCGGTGGTAAAATCTTTCAGAACCAGTTCCTCCGCTGCCCTTCCACCGAGCAGGATTACGATATTGTTCATGAGAAACTCCCGTGGATAGGTATGTTTCTCGTCGACGGGCAGCTGCTGGGTCACCCCCAGGGCTTGCCCCCGGGGAATGATGGTCACTTTGTGAATCGGATCGGTTCCGGGCAGTATCCTGGCCACAAGCGCATGCCCCGATTCATGGTAGGCCGTATTTCTCTTCTCGGCGTCGCTGATGACAAGACTTTTTCTCTCCGTTCCCATGAGAACCTTGTCCTTAGCAAATTCAAAGTCACTCATGGTCACCTTTTCCTTGTCGAACCGGGCGGCATAAAGGACCGACTCGTTGACGAGATTTTCGATATCAGCGCCTGAAAAACCGGGAGTCCCGCGGGCAATGACGGCGAAATCCACATCCTCCGCAAGAGGTGTTTTCCGGGCATGAACAGCCAGAATCTTTTCCCTCCCCTTGACGTCCGGCAGAGGCACAACGACCTGCCGGTCCACTCGGCCCGGTCTGAGGAGAGCGGGATCAAGGACATCCGGACGGTTTGTTGCCGAGACCAGGATCACCCCTTCGTTGGATTCGAAACCGTCCATCTCAACGAGAAGCTGATTGAGCGTCTGTTCCCGCTCGTCATGTCCGCCTCCGAGACCGGCGCCCCGGTGGCGTCCCACCGCATCGATTTCATCGATAAAAATGATGCACGGGGCATTCTTCTTACCCTGATTGAAGAGGTCTCTGACCCTTGATGCCCCGACCCCGACAAACATTTCGACAAAATCCGACCCACTGATGCTGAGGAAAGGAACATCCGCCTCTCCGGCAATGGCGCGGGCCAGCAACGTTTTGCCCGTACCGGGCTGACCCACGAGCAGCAACCCTTTGGGAATTCTCCCCCCTAATCGCGTGTATTTTTTCGGATCCCGGAGAAAATCGATGACCTCCTGGAGTTCGGCCTTTGCCTCCTCGACGCCGGCGACATCGGCAAAGGTGACTTTTTTCGTCTTATCCGTGACCAGACGGGCCCGGCTTTTTCCGAAGGCCATGGCCTTGCCGCCGCCGCCTTGCATCTGCCTCATGAAGAAGATCCAAACACCGATCAGAAGCAGCATGGGGAGCCAAGAGACCAAAACGGTCATATACCAGGGTGAATCGTCCAACGGTTTGGCCGAGATCCTTACCCCTTTTTCCTTCAGCAGCGTAATCACACCTGCATCTTTGGGGGCGAATGTCTTAAAAGCCTTCCCCGAGCTTAGTCTTCCGGAGATGTTATCACCTTGGATGGTCACCTCTGTAACCTGGGCCTTATCCACATAACTTAAAAAATCACTGTAGATGACCTCCATCTGGGCCGTCTTGGGCTGATTGAAAAGATGATAAATCATCACGAAGACAAGACTAATGACAAGCCATAGCGCAATATTCTTCTGCAGGGGATTCAATCTATTTTCTCCTTTGATCTGAAGAGATGGGCATCAGACATCACAATCGACAACCGACATTCATCTCATTTACGCGTTTTATTATAATATTGGTTCGTTTATTTCAAACCATTTCTGTGTTCAGCGCTTTTTTCCACTCCCGCTTATCTTGATCCCTGCACAGCACCTTTCTCCAGCGGCCCTGTACGTTGATCGGTTATCGATCGGTACCGACACCCTTCGGCTCGAAAAGGGAATCTTGCAGACGAGCAGCCCTCACTTCTTGCCTTTGTCCCTTCTCACCGGTCTGGAGCTTACCCTTCCGATACCAAGGAAGCCCCCTTCCCTTTCCACATGAATCAGGCCGGGAAGATCCAGAGAGGCGCGGCGGCTGCGCTGACGGCGGATGAACGCCAGCACGGCCTCAATATGCCGAAAGCCGATACCGTATCCCGGCAGGGCGGCGGTCTCCAGCAGACATTTGAGCACCCGTCCCTGAAGGGCCTCGTGTAGATCAAGAAGAGATGCAAGCGGGAGCCGGATCTCCGTCGCGCCTGGAACAATTCCCCATTGACTCAGGACCTGCCGGACCACGGCCTGAAGATAATCATCATCCCGGCGGATGATCTCGGCGGTATGGCTGAGAGCTTCGACTATTCCGGGATTGTATCTCAACGCCAGTTCCGGAATGAGCTCGTGTCTGATCCTGTTGCGCAAAAACAGGGGACTCCGGTTGGAACTGTCCGTCATATAGGTAAGCCCTTCCTGACGGAGAAATTCCAGAATCTCCCCCCTCCCCACGTACAGCAGGGGACGGATGATCCGACCGTCCCGCACCGGCGGAATCCCCTTCAGGCCTTCGAGACCGCTGCCCCGGAGCAGGTTGATCAGAACCGTCTCTGCCTGATCATCGCGATGGTGGCCGGTGGCAATTTTTCGGGCGCCGCAGGTCTCCGCCGTCTCAGCGAGAAACCGATACCGTTCATCCCGGCCGACCTCCTCCAGTGACATCCCTCTGCCTTTCTGAAGCGTGCGGATGTCGACGGTTTTACAGATACAGGCGATTCCCATCCCGGTGCATAGGCCCCGGACGAATTCCTCCTCCCTGCACGCTTCCGCCCCCCGAAGACCGTGATTGAGGTGTGCCGCCGTCAGCCGCAGTTCATAATCGGATGCAAGGAGCACCATCACCCGCAGGAGCGCCACGGAATCGGGGCCTCCGGAAACCGCCACCAGGAGATGATCGCCCCCCTCCAGGAGGGAACAGTCGGCAATCGTTTTTCTGATTTTCTTGATCATGATCGATACATTCATAAGAAAATCGGATCACTTTCCACAACGGTTACGTAAAGAAGGAAGACGCGGTTCGCAGTGTCCTGGAAGTCGGCATGCTCTCTTGAACGCCTCCATACCGAAGCGGAAAGTGTAACGCAGCGTGCGGACTTTTGATATAATTGCCACGTTTGTACCAAAGACTTTAGCCAAGAAGAGTCATGATATCCGACAGGGTCTCGCAGATCATATCGGGGGCAAGGGAGAGCAGCTTGTCTCTCCCGGTTAATCCGCCCAGAAAGGCACAGCTCAGCGCTCCCGCCTGTCGCGCGAGCAGGATGTCGTTGACGCCGTCACCGATCACCACCGTCCGTTCGGGGGATGCGTTCCATTTCATCATCACCGGCTGGAGCAGCCGCGGATCCGGTTTTCTGTAAGGCGCGCTTCCCTCACCGACAATTTCCAGAAAATGGGAATCGATCCCAAGACCTCGCGTGATCTTCACCGCATATTCCTGCCGTTTGTTGGTCACGATGACCTTCATCCTATCGCCAAAATGGGCAAGGACCGTCGGAACACCCGGATAAAGCGTCGTATGGTCGAGAAGATGTTCCGAATAATAAGGATAAAATATCGTCATCGCCCGCTCATGGTATTGTCCGTCATTGGGACCGAGGGCCCGTTTCATCAGTACCTCCAGACCGTCGCCGACGAATCCTTGGACGGTATCGGCGTCCAGCAATGAAAATCCAAGCGACTGCAAAGTATGATTGACGGCAGCGACAAGGTCTTCGCCCGACCGGACAAGGGTTCCATCAAGATCGAATACCAGCAGATCAACTTGTTTCATGGGTCCCGGCATCCTCTTCCCTCTGATGACTGTGTATTGCAAAAGGACGAGCCTGAGTCTTACCCGGCTGGAAATCCTTCTGCAGAAGCATTCTGTCCAGATGAATGAACCTGAAATACCGAAAGACGGATCTCAGGCCTTTTCCTCCATGGCGCCGGTGATGTGCCGCGCTGTCTGACGGCATACACCGGTATAAATCTCCGCCCCGATGATAAAATCCGGAATTTGACTTAATCTCTCCCTTACCAGCTCCTCCACGGTTGCATCAATGGAGCCTGTGCGCCGATAGATCGCCTCGACCATGGCCCGGTAATTTCTGGCCGCTTCACTGCTCCGCAAGAGATAGTTTTTTGCTTCCCGCCCCTTCACATAACCGTAATGATCGGCACATAAAATATCGACTTTGAGCGGTTGCAGCCTCTCAAGACTCTGCTGGTATTGGGTAAAATTGGAATTGCCTGACGGCAGAATCGTCTCGCCATAGGGTATCCCGCCCCCCGTCTGAAGGAAAGAGAGCCTGATTTCCGGAACATAAGCGGATATGGAGCAGGAGGAGTGACCGGGTGTTTCCAGGATCTCCACGGTTAAAGCGCCGAGGTCGATCGTTGCCCCCTCCGAGACTGCCTGTCCGACGACATCATCCCGCCATTCGATATCCAGCCCTTCCAGCCATTCGGCCACTCCCCTTCTTGACGCGGATAGGCGGCTGAAGGTGTTGATCGTCTCGATTCCCTTCGGCATCTGTAAAATTTGCCAGGCCCTCGCCGAGGCATAAACCTGAAGAGCCGGATAGCGCCTCTGGAAAAAGGGGACCAGCCCTACATGATCGAAGTGGGAATGAAGGATCAGCAGCTTTTGAATCCTCTTTTCATCGATACCGAAGGCCTCCAGCTGGTCTAGCACGACCGGTGCCAGGTAGCTCATCCCACCACTGATGATCAGAGAGTAGGCGTCTCCCTCCAGCAGATAGATCCCCGATTCTTCTCTGCCCAAATACCAGAGGCGTTCACCGATCCGCCCTGGGTTGCAGCTCCTCATTTTACCCTCAGCCTCATTTTCCATAGACAACGATGTTCGCTCCCGCTTTGAGTCTCTTCACCAGTGCATCGAAGGCACCCTGTTGTTTCTGACGTTCAAGGAATGCCTGGATCTGATTCTTCGTTTCGCCATCCAGTTTCACAACCTCCGGGCTCTTATGTTCGATGACCTGGACAATGTGAAAACCGAATTCCGTCTCCACCACCGGGCCGATCGCATTTTTTTCCTGAGAAAATGCGGCGTCTTCAAACGGTTTGACCATCTGACCGCGGGTGAAGGTTCCCAGGTCGCCGCCGTGCTCCTTGCTTGGGCAGTCGGAACTCTTCTTTGCCAGCTCCGCAAAATCGGCACCAGCGACGAGCTGCTTCCTGAGTTCTTCGGCCTTGGCCCTCTTCTCCGCTTTGATCTTATCGGTATCCCCGGATGCTTTGGACACCAGAATATGCCTGGCATGAACGGATTCCGGCTTCTTGAATTTATCGAGGTTCTTGTTGTAGAAGTCGCCGATCTCTTTGTCCGCTATTTTGACCTTTCCTCCCAGCTCCTGCATGACCAGCTTGTTGATCCGGATGTTTATACCGATCTCATCGCGCATCTTCGCGGCATCGATCTTGTTTTTCTTGAGCAGATCGTCCATCGTCATCCCGGCGGGAAGCTGGCTCTTCATGGACTCCAGAATATCTGTGACCTCCTTCTCGGAGGCCGTCAGTTTTTTTACGCCGATTTCCTTGTTGAGAAGCGTCCGGACAACGAATTCATCAACGAGACCTCGCCTGATCTCGACTTTGGCCTGTTCAAGACCTTCCGCAGGAATCTGACCCTTAAGCACTGCCAGTTTCTTTTGCAGATCCGCTTCGAGCTGTTCCTTGGTCAGCTTTACTCCGTCGACCTCGACGGCAACACCTGATGTATCAACAGTCTTTCCGGATTCTACGGCTGCTGAAGCGGCAGGTGCGACTGCCGGTTTTGCCGCTGTTGCTTGCGGCGCTGCATCCAAGACAAGCGCCGGTGCCATGACGGGTTGAGTCGCCGCTGCCTTCTTCTCTTCCTTGGAGCCGCATCCGATCATGCTGATAAAGATCAACAGAAGGGCCGTCCCGATGAAAAATTTCTTTCCGATTTTTTTTATCACAATCCTTCCTCCCCGATTATTCGATCATTCAAATCCTTGCCTCTCAAGCGATCCACATCTGCCGGGCACGGCAAACCGGACATGCTGTTAAACGAAAGGTCCGTAATATATGCATAACCAATGTAAAGGTCAAGGAGGAATGAGGAATGTATTCAGGAATGCGGAAAGTCGGACCGCAGGGTCTCCAGAATACGGAACTGCTCGTCAAGTTTTGGGATGCCTTCATAAGTGATGACCCGTGAAAGCGGCCGATCCCAAAGGGCGATAAGTTTTTTCAAGCCGTCGAACATCGGAATTAACGGAAATGCGGACTGGCTGAGATGATGAACCATCTTCAAGGTTTTCAATCCGTCGAACCAGACAGGGAATTGTCGCCGGAGTTGTCCGGTATCACGGCAGTTTTTCCTGATCAGATTCCAGCCCTCTGCAAATCGACTCAGGCGAAGATATTCCTCGAGACACGCATGAATGCGGCGCGCCCCGGCAAGGATCGCCTCCAGGTCCCTGTCGGGATCGGCCTCCATCGCGGCGAGCCACTTCTTGAGGATCACGAAGATCATTGGGTCATACAGGCGGTACTCATCCACCCCGCCGGTCAGGAAGCGGAGCATGCGTCTTCCCGTACCGAAGGGCACCCTTCCCGAAGGCCGCGGCGAGGGAAAAACTGTCGTTTCGGTAATGGCGCCGATCCTGCCGATCTTCGCCAGCTTGTTGAGGAAATGAAAATCCTCCGCCGCCCGACGCCGGTTCATCCCCCGGACATCCAGATATCCCTCTGCCGAACAGGCCATCGTCGAACCGATGGAGTGAAAGGCATAGGGTGATGCAGCATAGGAAAGGCCGATGACGTAGGACCTGAGAAAGATCTCGTAGCAGCAGATCGCCGCCATCAGTCTCGGATTGTCCGATGCTTGATGGGCATAGGCGGCCACGGCGGCGGGATCGCCCGCCTGGGTGAAATACACCCGGAAGGCGGAAAGGTAATTCTCCTCCACCAGTGTGTCGGCATCGAGACAGCAGATCACCCCGCCGCCCGCCGCCCGCGCGTCAACAATCCCGAGGGCCGCATCCATCCCGATCTTTCTGGCCGTCCCCACGCCGCCGTCCCGGTCCGGAATCTCCAGTCCGGGGGAGGAGGCGTCGATGAAGGCCAACCGCAGATCGCTGCCGGCGACAGATTGAAGATCTCCCCTTATCCCGTCGGAGAGGTCGGGATGAACGGGACGCCTGAAAACGAGGGACTGCAATATGGGAAGGGTCTTTTGATTGTCGGCGAATTCCGCATCCGCAGTCAAAGGCCGCCGGTGATTATTCACGACGCAGATCACCAGCGTCCTCTGGAGGTCGCTGGCGCGATTCCTGGCGATGGAAGCCAGAGTCCGGAAAAGGGAATCCCTTTCGGCAAGGGCGGGAATCACGACAGCCTGCTCGATCCCCTCAACCGATGCCGCAACAAGTGGGCGCTGGGGAGAAATCCCATAGGTCCGGAGATATTTTTCGCGCCCTCGCACGTTCATGCCGTCACATGGGCGATCAGGGAGATCGCCTTGTCCGTATCGGCGTTTTCAATCCAGTGAATCCGAACACCGTTTCTTTCCATGCGTCTGAACCAGGTTGCCTGCCGTTTGGCAAACTGGTGGATACGGGTGTTTAGAACGGTGACCATCTCTTCTCTTGTCATCTGCCCCCGGAGATAACAGCCGATGTAACGGTATTCAAGGCCGAAGGAATCGATCCTCTCCCAGCCAAGGCCCTTTTCCTTAAGCGCCCGTACCTCCTCGATCATTCCGGCTTTCAGGCGCGCCTCCAGGCGGTCGGTGATCTTGCGGCGCAGCACTTCTCTCTCGCAGCGGATCCCCAGAATCAGCGGAGAAATGGTGATCCTGCCTACATCGCCCCCGGAGTGAGAGCGTGTGAATTCAGCGATCTCAATCGCTCTGATGAGTCTTTTTCGGTCCTGAAGATCGGTCGTATTGTGCACATCAGTGCACAGCGAAAAGAGGCGCCGACGCAGGGATACCATCCCTTCCCCCTCCAGTTCCTTACGCAACGCCGGATCTTCGGGGACTGCCGGCAGGCGGTATCCCCGGATCACCGCATCCAGATAGAGACCCGTCCCCCCCACCATCAGGGGGATATTGCCCCGCATGATGATCTCCTGAAAACAGCGGTAAAAGAGCCTCTGGTATGCAAA
>JAMDBG010000187.1:29201-29601 GCA_023487865.1 Deltaproteobacteria bacterium
GATCGAAGATGTCGATCAGGTGGTAGGGCACCCCGCCCAGGACGTATTCATTGAGGTCTTTGCCTGTCCCCAGATCCATTCCTCTGTATACCTGGCGGGAATCGGCGGAGAGGATCTCGCCGCCCAACCTTCCGGCCAGACTGACGGCAAGCCCCGTTTTACCCGTGGCGGTAGGTCCCAGGACAACGAGGAGGTTATGCTCTTTTCGGAATCTGCGGATCGCTTCTTCATCCGTCGACACGACTTCAATCCTTCTCTATTCCCTGAATCATCCTGCCGGGAAAAAAGACAAAAAAAATGCCCCGGCGTCAGTGGCGTCCGGGGCATTCGCAGTTCATGACGTTTCTCTTACAATGGCTGTACGTTCACTGCGGCAGGTCCCTTTTTGCCTTGTTCGATG
>JAMDBG010000095.1 GCA_023487865.1 Deltaproteobacteria bacterium
GAGTTCAGGGGAACCGATATGCGTCCGCGTGTATCCATCAAGGACAAGAAAGGCAAGACGGCCAAAGTCCCAGGATCCAATGCGGTGGCCAGGCACCTTCTGTCCGTCGGCGCCAATATCGTCGTGTCTGAAGGGGATACGGTTTATGCCGGCGATATTCTTGCCAAGATTCCCCGGGAGACAACCAAGACGAAGGATATCACCGGGGGTCTTCCCCGAGTCGCGGAATTGTTCGAAGCCCGCAAACCCAAGGATTTTGCCGTGATCAGCGAGATCGATGGGGTGGTGTCTTACGGCAAGGACTCCAAGGGCAAGAGGAAAGTCATCATCACTCCCGATGCCGAGGATGAGAAGGAATATCTGATTCCCAAGGGTAAGCATGTCAGTGTCCAGGAAGGAGACAGGGTTACGGCCGGTGAACCTCTCATGGATGGGGTGAACAATCCGCATGACCTCCTCATGATCAAAGGAGAAAAGGTGCTGGCCCGTTATCTGGTCGATGAGGTACAGGATGTCTATCGACTGCAGGGAGTCAAGATCAATGACAAGCATATGGAGGTGATCGTCCGCCAGATGCTCAGAAGGGTCGTGATCAAGAATCCGGGCGATACCGCCTTCATTGCCGATGAGCAGGTGGAGCGGTTCCGTTTTCAGGAGGAGAACGACAGGGTAGTGGCCAAGGGGGGAAATCCCGCCCTGGGTGAACCCATCCTGATGGGCATCACTAAGGCGTCACTGTCAACGCAGAGTTTCATTTCCGCAGCTTCCTTCCAGGAAACAACGCGGGTTCTTACCGAGGCTTCGCTGGCCGGGAAAACGGACTATCTGAGAGGTCTCAAGGAGAATGTGATCATGGGCCGGCTGATCCCGGCAGGCACGGGACTTCCGATGTATAAGAAACTGGGTATCAAAACAGTTGCAGAGGAAACTTCCCTGCGCGGGGACGAACAGGGAGAGATTCTTCCGGATGAAAAAAATAGCGAGAAATTACTTGACATAGAATCAGCGAATTGATAGTTAACCAAGCTTTTGTTGCACTGGTGAAACCAACAACTGAAAAAGGGGCTCGGAGGAGTAATGCCTACAATAAATCAATTAGTTCGGAAGGGAAGAGCCAAGATCGGCAGGAAAGCGGCAACACCCGCACTGGCGAGTTCACCTCAGAGGCGGGGGGTGTGTGTCAGGGTGTATACCTCAACACCAAAGAAACCGAATTCCGCTTTAAGAAAGGTCGCCAGGGTTCGGCTGACCAGCGGTTATGAAGTGACTTCCTATATACCGGGCGTGGGGCACAATCTTCAGGAACATTCCGTCGTTCTGGTACGAGGCGGTCGAGTCAAGGATCTTCCCGGTGTGCGTTATCACATCATCAGAGGGACGCTGGATGCCGTGGGAGTACAGGACAGAAAACAGGGAAGGTCAAAATACGGAGCTAAGAGGCCGAGTTAAACGGGGATAGAGAGTTATGCCTAGGAGAAGAGAAGTTACCAAAAGGGAGATATTGCCGGATCCGAAATACAGCAACAGGCTGGTGGCAAGGTTCATCAACAATCTCCTGAAGAGGGGGAAAAAGAGCGTTGCTGAATCTATCCTGTATGGGGCATTCGACATCATTCAGGATCGCATAAAGGAACCGCCCGTCGAAGTCTTTGAAAAGGCCATAACCAACGTGAAGCCGGTCATCGAGGTCAAGTCGAGGCGCGTCGGTGGATCGACATACCAGGTGCCGACGGAAGTGATCCCCTCCCGGAGGATCGCTCTGGGTATCCGCTGGTTGATTACGCATGCGCGGGAACGTTCTGAAAAGACGATGCGGGAGAAATTGGCGGCGGAACTGATCGATGCGGCGAATAATCGCGGTGGTGCCGTCAAGAAGAGGGAAGCTGTTCACAAGATGGCGGAGGCAAACAAAGCTTTTGCCCATTACCGTTTTTAACAACCCATTCAAAGTTTAAGGAGGTTAGAGATGGCTAAGAAAAAATTTGAGAGGACGAAGCCGCATCTAAATATCGGCACGATCGGTCATGTTGATCATGGGAAGACCACGTTGACTGCCGCGATTACAAAACACCTGGCCTCGAAGGGATTTGCCGAATTCAGACCCTTTGATTCTATCGATAATGCACCGGAGGAAAAGGAGAGGGGCGTTACCATCAACATCTCTCATGTGGAATATCAGACGGAGAAACGTCATTACGCCCATGTCGACTGCCCGGGGCATGCCGATTACATCAAGAACATGATTTCCGGAGCGGCGCATATGGATGGCACCATCCTCGTCGTGGCTGCATCCGATGGTCCTATGCCTCAGACCAGGGAACATATTCTCCTGGCGCGGCAGGTTCAGGTTCCTTATATCGTCGTTTATATGAACAAAGTGGATCTCGTCGATGACCCTGAACTTCTGGATCTCGTTGAGCTTGAACTCAGGGAACTCTTGACGGCCTATGAATTTCCGGGTGACGACCTTCCCATCATCAGAGGGTCGGCATTGAAGGCTCTGGAAGCGGATGATCCGAATCATCCCGATGCAAAATCGATCTGGGAACTCATGGCGGCCGTCGATGCGTATATTCCCGAGCCCGTGCGCGACCTCGACAAACCTTTCCTTATGCCGATCGGCGACGTATTCACCATTTCCGGTCGTGGTACGGTGGTGACGGGGCGCGTTGATCGCGGGATCGTCAGGACCGGTGATGAAGTCGAAATCGTCGGCATCCGCCCGACCTTCAAGACCGTCTGTACCGGTGTCGAAATGTTCCGTAAGACCCTCGATGAAGGCCGGGCAGGCGATGATGTCGGGGTTCTCCTCCGCGGTACGAAACGAGAAGATGTGGAAAGAGGGCAGGTTGTCGCAAAGCCGGGTTCCATTACACCGCACACCAAATTCAAGGCCCAGGTCTATGTCCTGACGAAAGAGGAAGGCGGCCGGCATACCCCCTTCTTCAACGGTTATCGCCCGCAGTTCTACTTCAGGACCACGGATGTGACGGGAGTGGCCAATCTGCCGGAAGGCGTCGAAATGGTCATGCCCGGTGACAATGTGGAGCTGGAAGTGAGTTTGATTACCCCGATTGCAATGGAGGAACAGCTCCGATTTGCCATCCGCGAAGGGGGCAGGACGGTTGGCGCCGGCGTTGTCAGTAAAATTATTGAATAGAATGCATCAGAAGCGGGTTGAATGATATTATGAAAGATCAGAAAATACGGATTCGTCTGAAAGCGTATGACTATAAGTTGCTGGACCGTTCAGTGGAGGATATCGTAGAGACCGCCAAGCGGACCGGCGCCCGCGTGGCAGGTCCGATTCCATTGCCGACCGAGATCAACAAGTACTGTGTGAATCGGTCGCCGCATGTGGATAAGAAGTCGAGGGAGCAGTTCGAGATCAGAACACATAAAAGGCTGATCGACATTGTTGAACCGACTCAGGCGACCGTGGATGCCCTTATGAAACTGGATCTCTCCGCGGGCGTGGATGTAGAGATAAAACTGTAAGAGAGGGTTTCCCGCAGATAAAATGGACCGCTTCGCCAGCCATTGTGAGTGGTGATATTTTTTTGGTAAATGAGAAAGATGATGACAAAAGGATTGATCGGTAAAAAAATAGGGATGACCCAGGTGTTCTCTGACGAAGGGATCTCTGTCCCCGTGACGGTCATAGAGGTGGAACCTTCCGTGGTCATTCAAAAGAAGACTAAAGAAACGGACGGTTATGAAGCCCTTCAGCTCGGTTATGGGCGAGTCAAGCAGAAAAGTGTAACCAAAGCCCTTCAGGGGCACTTCCGGAAGGCGGACAAGGGACTGTTTCGCGTTCTCAGAGAATTCAAGATGGATATAGAAGGTTGCGAGCTGGGGCAGGAGATGAAGGCCGAGGTGTTCGAACCTGGGGATTATGTGGACATTGTCGGAACAACAAAGGGCAAAGGATTTGCCGGCGTCGTGAAGCGGCACGGATTCCGCGGCGGCAGGTCGACACATGGTTCCATGTTCCATCGGGCTCCAGGTTCTATCGGTGCGAGCGCTGATCCGTCCAGAGTTTTCAAGGGGACAAGGCTTCCCGGCCAAATGGGGGGTGGAAGAAAAACGGTGCAGAACCTCCAGGTGTGGGCGGTGAGACCGGATCTCAATGTCATCCTGGTCAAGGGGGCTGTTCCGGGGTGCAAGAACGGATTTCTGCTGATCAAACAGGCGATAAAAAAGAGTTAACAAGAGCACGATTTTAAGGTGGAAAAATGCCAGTAGCCGGTGTGTACGATATTGAAAATAACCGTATCTCTGAGATAGATCTGAGCGATGCCGTTTTTGGGGCAGCGGTGAATGAAGACGCCATATACGAAGTAGTCAGGATGCAAATGGCTTCGCGGCGTAAAGGGACCGCCTCTACCAAAGGCAGGAGCGATGTCAGAGGCGGCGGGAAAAAGCCATGGCGACAGAAGGGAACGGGCCGCGCCAGGGCAGGTCACTCACGCTCACCGATCTGGAGAGGGGGGGGGATCATCTTTGGACCTACCCCGCACAGCTATTCTTACCGGCTGCCCAAAAAGATAAGACGGGTGGCACTGATATCCGCTCTGAGTCTGAAGCTCAAGGAAGAGAAGATGATCATCCTAAAGGGATTTTCCGATGGACGAAATCAAGACGAAAAGATTTCAAGAGGTGATCGACCGCTTTGGATTGAGCAAGGTCCTTTTCGTCATCGACGGATCGCAGCCGGTTTTGGAGAAATCGTCTCGCAATATCAAAGAGGTTAAAATGGTCAGGTCCGAAGGGATCAATGTTTACGACCTGCTGAAATACGACCATGTTGTCCTTTTGGAACCCTCTGTTAAGAAAATTGAAGGGGCGTTGATATCATAATGGAACTGCATCAGATCATAAAGAAGGCGTTAATCACCGAAAAGAGCACCATTGCGAGGGATGCCCAAAATCAGTACAATTTCGAGGTTCATCTCCGGGCCAACAAGATAGAGGTGAGTCGAGCCGTAGAGAAGCTCTTCAAGGTCAAAGTTCTGAATGTCCGGGTGATGAATGTTCCCGGCAAGAAGAAACGAACAGGCAAGGTCATGGGCGAAAGACGTTCTTGGAAGAAGGCGATAGTGACCCTCGCTCCAGGCAACCGTATCGAGGCAATGGATGGCGTATAACCTGTCTTCATAACAGGATGAGGGCAGGAAGAAGAATGAGGATATAACGGGGATGGGAATCAAAAAATACAAGCCAACGTCACCAGGAAGAAGATTTCAAACCTGTTCGGACTTTAAAGAGTTGACCGATGCAACGCCTGAGAAGAGTCTTCTCGGACCTATCAAAAGATCGGGAGGCCGCAACAGCTATGGAAGACTGACGAGCCGTCACATAGGCGGTGGTCATAAGCGTCGCTACCGATTGATCGATTTCAGACGGGACAAGGAAGACATCCAGGCACGGGTAGCCACGATCGAGTACGATCCCAACCGTTCGTCGCGGATCGCTCTTCTGAACTATATCGACGGCGAAAAGAGATATATCATTGCCCCCTCAAAGATCGGGGTCGGCGATGTTGTGGTCAGCGGAGACAAGGCGGATATTAAGCCCGGCAATACCGTGCCTCTGAAGAACATTCCCCTGGGTACGCTGATCCATAATCTGGAACTCAAGGTCGGCAAGGGGGGACAGCTGATCAGGTCCGCGGGCGCATATGGTCAGCTGATGGCCAAAGAGGAGGGTTATGCCCAGGTACGCCTTCCCTCCGGCGAGGTCAGGAAGGTGTTCATGGAGTGCAAGGCCACCATCGGACAGGTCGGCAATATCGACCATGAAAACATCAGTATCGGAAAGGCGGGAAGGACTCGTTGGTTCGGCAAACGCCCCAAAGTCAGGGGTGTGGTAATGAATCCGATTGATCATCCGATGGGCGGCGGGGAAGGGAAATCATCAGGCGGCCGTCATCCTTGTACCCCGTGGGGTGTGCCGACGAAGGGCCATAAGACGAGAACCAATAAAAGTACAGACAAATACATCGTAAAAAGAAGAGGTTAAAAGGTGGCACGTTCAATCAAGAAGGGTGCATATATTGAAGAGAGGCTGCTGGAGAAGGTCAGAAGGCAGGACGCTACGGGGAGTAAGACGGTCATCAAAACCTGGTCGCGCCGTTCTACGGTCACTCCCGAGTTGATCGGACAAACCTTTGCGGTGCACAATGGTAAAAAATTCATTCCGGTTTTTGTGACCGAGAACATGGTCGGTCATAAGTTAGGAGAATTTTCCCCAACAAGGACGTTTTACAGCCATGCCGGAGACCGCAAGACAAAGCTGCGCAAATAAGTGCGCCTCAAACGGGTGAGTTGAGGCATCTCCCATCGGCAGTTTGGAGTTGGTTATGGAAGCAAGAGCAGTTGCCAAATATATCCGGATGTCACCACAGAAGGTGAGACTTGCGGACCTCAAGGATATTGATGATCACTTCGCTTTTCGTGATACTCTCGAGATCCTTTTTGAGCTTTTCAATCTCAGAGCCTTTCTTCCCGATTATGATCCCGGGGCGTGCGGCGTGGATGTTCACCTTGGCTTTATTGGCCGCCCTTTCGATTTCTATTTTGGAGATACCGGCGTGGTAAAGCTTCTCCTTGAGGTATTTCCTGATCTTGACGTCCTCATGAAGCAGCTCACAGTAATTCCTTTCAGAAAACCATTGCGAAGACCACGTTTTGATACCACCCAACCTCAACCCGATCGGGTTCACCTTCTGCCCCAACCTGACACCTCCTCAAGAATTACTCTTCATCCAGGATTACAGTAATATGACTCATCCGTTTTTTTATCGAAGCAGCCCTTCCCTGAGCCCGTGCCCTCCACCGCTTCAGGGAAGGACCATGATCGACAAAGATTTCCTTGATATAAAGGATATTTTCATCGA
>JAMDBG010000110.1 GCA_023487865.1 Deltaproteobacteria bacterium
GGCGGGGTAAAGGAGTTGATCATGTACAATCCCTTCTTCGCATCCGGCCCCTGCAGCAAGAGACCCGCCTGGAGCCTTGAGGCCCTGAGGGACGCCGCTGTCGGACGGTCTCACCGTTCCGCGCCGGGGAAAGAGAAGCTGTCTCAGGCCATCCGGGAAACGGTGAGGATCCTCGGAATCCCGGCAGACTATCTTGTCGGCATCATGCCCGCCTCGGATACGGGGGCCTTTGAAGCCGCCATGTGGAGCCTTCTGGGTGCACGGCCGGTGACTGTGTTGGTATGGGAAAGTTTCTCGGAGGGATGGGCGACGGACATCGCCAAGCAGTTGAAGCTCAACCCCACGATACAACGGGCCGATTACGGACAGATCCCCGATCTCAACGCCGTTAACTGGGAACACGATGTGGTCTTCGTCGCCAACGGGACGACCAGTGGCGTGAAGGTCCCTCATTGGGACTGGATACCGGCCGACCGCAAGGGGCTCTCCCTCTGCGATGCGACGAGCGCGGCCTTCGCCATGCCGATCGACTGGTCGAAGACGGATGTGGTCACCTTTTCCTGGCAGAAATGTCTCGGCGGTGAGGCCGGTCACGGAATGCTGGTCCTCAGTCCGCGGGCCGTCGCGCGCCTCGAATCTTACGACCCGCCCTGGCCGCTCCCGAAGATCTTCCGTATGAAGAAAGGCGGCAAGATCAACCGGGCGATCTTCGAGGGAGACACGATCAACACCCCCTCCCTTCTGTGCGTGGAAGACTACCTGGACGCCCTGAAATGGGCCGGCGGGATCGGTCTCGAAGGCCTCATCCAAAAAAGCAAGGCCAACCTCCGGGTTGTGGAGGAATGGGTCGCAAAGAACGACTGGATCGCATTTCTCGCCGCATCGGCGGAGATCCGGTCCAACACGTCGGTCTGTCTGTCCGTAGTCAGCGACAAGGTCAGGGCGCTCCCGAAGGAGGAACAGGCAAAGTTCCTCAAGGGGATCGCCGGCGAGTTGGGTAAAAGAAAGGCGGCCTACGATATGGGTTCTTACAAGGATGCGCCGCCGGGATTCCGCTTCTGGTGCGGCCCCACCCTTGACCCTAAGGACATCCGCGCCGCTGTCGAGGAGTTAGAGAAGGTGTACCGGGAAAGGATCGCCGCACTTTAGCGGCAGGGAAAAGGGTGACGACTCATGAAACGGATACTGATCAGCGACAGTCTCTCTCCCGAAGGCATTGAAATATTCAAGAAGACGCCGGGGATCGAAGTCGACGTCCGGACCAAGATGACCCCTGATGAACTCAAATCGGTCATCAAAGATTACGACGCCCTGGTCATAAGGAGCGCCACACGGGTGACGCAGGAGGTGATCGATTGCGCCGGGGTACTTTCCGTTGTGGGCCGGGCGGGCATCGGTCTGGACAACGTGGATATCCCTGCAGCCAGCAAACGTGGCATTGTTGTGATGAATACCCCGGGAGGCAACGCCGTCACGACGGGAGAGCATACGATCGCCATGATGCTCTCCCTGGTCCGTCAGATCCCCCAGGCAACGGCATCCATGAAGGCCGGCAAATGGGAAAAAGGCAAATTCACCGGGCATGAGTTCCTCAATAAGACCCTCGGGATCATCGGCACCGGGAGGGTCGGCAGCATCGTCGCCGACCGGGCCCGGGGATTGAAAATGAAGGTCCTCGCCTATGATCCGTTTATCGCCCCGGAAGCGGCTGAGAAGATGGGGATCGTTCTGGCCAGCCTGGATGAAATATTCACCCAGGCCGATATCATCACGGTCCATACCCCCATGACAAAGGAGACCAAAGGATTGATCAATGCGGCGGCCTTTGCCCGGATGAAAAAAGGTGTCTACATCGTCAACTGCGCCCGGGGCGGGATCGTCAGCGAGAAGGACCTTTACGACGCCCTGATATCCGGCAAGGTCACAGGCGCCGCACTGGACGTCTTCGAGGAGGAGCCGACAAAGAACACGGCGCTCATCGCGCTCGACAATGTCATCTGCACCCCCCATTTGGGCGCCTCAACCGACGAAGCACAGATCAATGTAGCCATTGCCATCGCCGAGCAGATCTGCGCTTACCTGACGACCGGCGAGATCAAGGGCGCCGTAAATTTCCCCTCGGTCAGCGCCGAGCTCCTCGCCGTGATCCGGCCCTATCTGAACCTGGCGGAGAAGCTGGGAAAGTTCGAGGCCCAGCTTGTCTCCGGCGCCATCAAGGAGGTCATCATCGAGTACAGCGGCGAAATCCTCAATTACAACGTCGCACCGATTACGATCTCTCTGCTCAAGGGGCTCCTCACTCCCATCCTCAACGAGAGCGTCAATTACATCAACGCCCCGCTCATCGCCCGGGAAAGGGGCATCAACGTCGTCGAGGCGAAGAGCAGCGAGGTGAAGGACTACACGAGCATGATCTCCGTCACCATCAGGACCGCGCAGGGCGATGCCTATGCCGCGGGCACCATCTTCGGACGCCAGGAGCCGCGGATCGTAAGGATCAATAAATTCACCGTGGAGGTCATCCCGGAAGGACGCATGTTTGTCATGTTCAACCACGACAAACCCGGCGTCATCGGCAACATCGGCACGACTCTCGGTCAGAACGGCGTCAACATCTCACGGCTCCACCTGAGCCGAGCCCAGGTGGACGGCAAGGCAATGGTCGTCCTGAGTACCGACAGCATGGTTTCGCCGGATGTGATCGAGAAGCTCCGGCAGCTGCCGCACGTGATCTCGGTCACCGATTTGGAAATGTAACAATCCCTGTGTCTATGGTCAAATACTTGTGTTGGGAGATCTATGGTTATGGCGAACGTGGTTGTTGTGGGAACCCAGTGGGGTGACGAAGGGAAGGGAAAAATTGTCGATCTCTACGCGGAGAATGCGGATGTGATCGCCCGGTTCCAGGGGGGGAATAACGCCGGCCACACCCTGGTCGTCGGAGGGAAACAGACCATCCTGCATCTCATCCCTTCCGGCATTCTCCATGCCGGCAAGCTCTGTATCATCGGCAACGGCGTCGTGGTCGATCCGCCCGTCCTGATCGAAGAGATGGATAACCTCAGGAACCGCGGTCTTCTTTCTGACAGCACACGGCTGCTGGTCAGCGAAAAAGCCCACATCATCATACCCTATCACCGGCGGATCGATGTCGCTCGGGAATCGCACAGCGTCGGAAAAAAGATCGGGACGACCGGTCGGGGAATCGGACCGGCTTATGAGGACAAGATCGCGCGGGTGGGCATCCGCCTGTGCGACCTTCTGGACGATGAAGTCTTCCAGGAAAAACTGAACCGGAATGTCGAGGAGAAGAACTTTTATTTGACGAAGCGCTTCGCCGAAGAACCGGTGGACGGAAAGGCGATCTATGAGGAGTATCGGGCCTATGCCGAAAAGCTCCGGCCTTACGCAGCCGATTGTTCTGTGATCATGCAGCAGGAGATCGACAAGGGGAAGCGGATTCTCTTTGAAGGGGCCCAGGGGACCCACCTCGATATCGACCATGGCACCTTTCCCTATGTGACCTCCTCCAATACCGTGGCCGCCAACGCCTGCTGCGGGACCGGCGTGGGGCCCTCCTGCATTCAATCCGTGGTCGGGATCTGCAAGGCCTATACGACGCGGGTCGGGGAAGGTCCCTTCCTGACTGAGCTCAAGGACGAGACAGGGGCCAGACTCCAGCAGGTCGGACAGGAAATTGGAGCGACGACGGGCCGCAAGCGGCGCTGCGGCTGGTTGGATATGGTCCTCATCCGGCAGGCTGTCCGTGTCTCCGGGATCACCGGCATCGCCCTGACAAAACTCGACGTCCTGACGGGTATCGAAAAGCTGAAGATCTGCGTCGGTTACCGAATGGGGCAGGAGGAGTATACCGAATCCGTACCCGTCAACCTGCGGCTTCTCAGCCGGTGTCAGCCCGTCTACGAGGAGATGGACGGCTGGACGGAGGATATCCGGGGGGCGCGGCGGATCGCCGATCTGCCTGCGAACACTCGCCATTACATAGAACGGCTGGAAGGGCTCTCCGGGGTGAGGCTGGTCCTGGTCTCCGTCGGTCCGGACCGGGACGAGACGATCATCCTCAATAATCCCTTTGAGGGCTGAAGGGGAAAAGGGATCACCGGCCGTTCATGTTTCCTCTTGACAACCTTCGCTCGTTACTGTTAAAAGAACGGTCTTTTCCATCAGGGGTCGTTAGCTCAGTCCGGTAGAGCAGCGGACTTTTAATCCGTTGGTCGCGGGTCCGATTCCCGCACGACCCACCAAACAAAATCAGGGGGTTACAAGTCGTAACAACGGTTTGTGACCCCTGTTTTTTTGTAATTGTGATAAATTTGTGATAAACGGCTGCTTGATGTTGTCCATAACCTCAATTGCAGATCTAAGACTTTCAGGGTAGTGGTGTGCATATCTCTGAACCATCGAAACACTCTTCCATCTCCCCAGCTTTTGCACCTCATAGATCCCAACGCCACCTTGAATCAATCGAGTAGCAAAGGTGTGCCGAAGATCATGAAAGCGAAGGTCGTTGATACCCGCTTTTTCAATAGCTCTATCATATGACCTTAAGAGATTTCTAAACTGTAGCGGCCTGAACAATTGATTGTAAAAGACATTATCAATTTCGTTTCTGCGAAGTTTTTTTCTTTCCCTCAGCACCTCAACAGCCGTCTCATTCAGCGGAAGGGTATCGACGCACCGGTTTTTTTGCTCATAAATCGTTATGGTCCTTCTGTCCATGTCTACCTGTGGCCACTTTAGATTAATGATCTCGCCCTGACGTAGACCAGTGCTGATGGCAAAAACAATAATTTCCTTAAGCCACTTTGCTGACACTTTTAGAAGCAGTTTCTCTTCCTCCAAGGTCAACCAGCGTTCGATTATATTGTTCACTCTTTCCTTCTTCACCCTCTTAATAGGATTGTCATCTATCCACTCCCATTCTCGGATGGCGATATTGAATGCATGGCTCATCAGGGTCAGTTCATAATTGATGGTACGGGGTGAAGCACCTTCAGCTCTTCGTTGAACCTTATAATCTGAAACCATCACCGATGTGATATCAGGAAGATACTTGTCCCTAAAGGACTTGAGTAAATGGGCTGCCAGACTTTTATCCCTCTTATTGGATGATTTTGCCTTATTGACGACCGAATATTCTTCAAGATATTTTTTCATTAGGTCTCCGAATGTGCAATCCTCACCAGGCAGCTTCTCAAACCACTTTCCTTCCGCAATTTCCCCCTTCAATTTGTCAAAGATCCGTTGGGCCAGCTTCTGATCTTCCGTTTCAGTTGACCTTCTATACTGCTCACCATTGTGCGTAAAGCTCATCCACCAGACCGAGCCTCTCTTATACAGAGCCATTATTGACCTCCTTTCTGAGGCCCTTAATCCGGTCTGATTTCCCGTAAAAGGGAGTATAGCCCTACCCTGTCAGACCGTCAATGGTCTTTCTTACAACCTTATCGATATATTGGTTTCGCCTGCTGGATATAAACATTCTCTTAGATTTGTGTTGTGGATTCCTTACAATTACTTTTTTTGCTTCCATCCATAAATCGACATCCTCTCTCTTAAACCGTATAAGGCGACCTATTCTATAATGAGGGATATCACCGGATTCGACCATCGCATAAAGCGTTTTAGTTTTAATGTTCAGATAGGCTGATATGTCGTCAATTTTCAAATACTCATTGACGTTTCTATTTTCCTGGGCTTTGGTGGTTGCCGATTCATATCCTTCCATGGAGGTCAACATACTTCCCCCCGATTCCGTCGTTTTGCGAATAAGTGACACTCTGCAAGACAGAAGCGTGCCACTTCCGGGGTCTCGCACCCATAAGCCTGATAGTAATTCCGGTAAGCACAGGTAGCTTGTTCCACGATTTCTTGGTCAGTAATAATCCGCTTTCCATCATCCGGCTTGTTCTTCAGTGACCATGTTTTTAAAACTGACACCGTGGCGTCAAACGGCAAGCCTATCCTTCTGAGTTGTACCGCCAATCGAAAGCAACTGGATCGCTGGAACTGGGTCACGCCATTCTGGAGCATACTTTGAGTACATAGCGGAAGCCCTGTACCTTGGACCGGTCGCTCTTTGGATTGATTTGTTCGATTATCTGGAGGTTGCTGACCTGTTAGCCCATTGATTTCGATGATATCATCCAGAATGGATTCTTCTACGCGCTGGATTGATTCAAGGAAGTCCCATTGATTCTGATGCGGCTTCATTGTTTCGGGTTCAATGAACACGGTCTTGCCCTCTGGAACCAATCTGCCAAAGAGTGGAGCATAGATAAAATTCCCGAAAGAAACTTGAGAATTCAAAGAGTTTTGTTTGGGGAATATTTCAGTCTGGGCAGAATCAATATCCTTCATGATAGTCTTTACGACCAATCGAGCCTTATCCGCCTTCACACCGTGTTCATTGAAGAATATCCAAACATGAAATCCCTTGGATTTACTGATTTCAATATATGCGGGCAAACGATAATGATGAGCTGCCCTGATAAATTCCAAGGGCTTTGAAGAATCATGATTGTCAAAGTCTGTTACGATAGCCTTTGTAATATCGTTTACGAGAAGATAGACCCCATAATGCCTCTTCCCTTTGAGATGGGTGAGGATAGTCTCAGAGGTTACAAGCCGTTTCTCTTGCCAGGAACGACCCGTATCAGGATCATACGTACCGAAAACATTTGGTAACCCTGAGAAATATCTCTTAAAAAGGGCGATCTTTTCTGCTATGGTTCTTTTATTCGTTTCATCCATCATCATATCCACCCAATAGGGACTTGCACATACGCGTTGACTTGATTCATAATATGTGCGGATGGAACCGGATCGTTGTTTCAGATGGATGATGATGCGAGGCATGAGTATGAGTTCAACAGAATAGCGAGTAACAGAAAATTTTATATGAGGTAAATTCATGAACAAATCAGAACTTATTGCAGCATTGGCCCAGAAAGAAAGCCTAACCGAAAAACAGGCCACAGACATCGTGAATTTAATATTCACGGGATTTTTGGAAACACTTAAATCTGATGGCAGAATTGAAATCAGGGGATTCGGCAGCTTTACGGTAAGGAATTACTGTTCCTATACAGGCAGGAATCCTAAAACTGGGGTAAAAACGAAGGTGAGAGAGAAGAAATTGCCTTTCTTCAAGGTAGGCAAAGAACTGAAAAAGAGGGTCAACCGTAGATAGGGCTTATTAAGATATTCCCGGTATGGTGTGGGGGCGAAGGCCGTGAGGCCTTCGCCTATCCCGAAATTAAGGACACTCGCTGTGTCCGCATGAACGGCATAAGGGGCAGCGCATTTCATACGTAATTCGCCCTCCACATATACGGCAGGCGCCTTTGATCAATGGCTTTGTTACAACCGTTTCAGGAACGGTATGACCATTAGAAGACATGTGACTTTTTATGGCCTTGGCTACTGCATCAGCGCAGGAAAGGATCTTGTTTTCACCGAATCCTGAAGGTGAATGGCAGGAAATGTCCAGGAGCTGCTTGATTACCTGGACCGGCTGAACCCCACTCCGCCAGGCTAGGGAAACCATCCGCCCGATGGCCTCGCTCTGAGATGCGGCGCAGCCGCCTGCTTTACCCATGGTTGTGAACAACTCAAACGGTCCGTTTTGGTCATCATTAATGGTGATGTATATTGTGCCGCAACCAGTCTGTTCCTTGAAAGTTCGACCATTAAGAATTGTTGGGCGAACACGAACGAAGTTATCCTGTGATGTGTCAGTTTCTGGCTTTTTCGTTGTGGAAAGAACCTGGCGATCCCTCGATCCGTCCCGATAGATCGTAACACCCTTGCAATCCATCTTATAGGCCAGTTCGTATACCTTCCTGACTTCCTCGATCGTCGCGGTTTTGGGTAAATTTACCGTCTTACTGACGGCATTGTCGGTGTTTTTCTGGAATGCCGCCTGCATCCGGATATGATCCTCCGGTGTGATGTCGTGGGCGGTAACGAACAACGAGCGAAGGTCGGCGGGAATCTCCTGGATACCCTGAATCGTGCCGTGTTCCGCTATCCTTTCCATAAGTCCAGCGGAATAGAAGCCTCTTTCCTTAGCTATTCTCTCAAACAAGGGATGGACTTCAATCATTGCTTGGTCATCGAGAACCGTCCGGACAAAGGAAACAGCATAAAGAGGCTCGATCCCCGATGAGGTATTAGCGATGATGGAGATCGTTCCCGTCGGGGCAATGGTGGTCACGGTCGCATTTCTGATCGCAGGCATTTGCCGCTGAGCAAAAAGGGATCCCTTGAAATTCGGAAATGCGCCTCTCTCGTTGGCTAAAAAACTGGAAGCCTTATGCCCTTCATTATTAATAAACGCCATCACTTTTTCTCCCAACTCAAGGGCCTGTTCGGAGTTATAAGGAATCTTCAAGGCAATGAGCATATCTGCCCATCCCATGACGCCCAGGCCGATTTTTCGGTTCCCTTTGGTCATCGCGGCTATCTGGGGCAGAGGATAACGATTGAGTTCGATCACGTTGTCCAGAAAATGTACGGCCGGGTGCACGACCTCTTTGAGCCGCTGCCAATCGACTTGACCATCCTTCACCATCAACCCCAGGTTAATGGATCCCAGGTTACATGATTCATAAGGGAGCAAAGGCTGTTCGCCGCAAGGATTGGTCGATTCGATGCTGCCTATATGTGGGGTAGGATTGAACCTGTTGATGCGGTCAATGAAGATAATTCCTGGATCTCCGTTTTCCCAAGCCTGTTTTACGATAAGATCGAATACCTCCCTGGCTTTGAGAGTGCCGGTGATTTCTTTGTTGCGGGGATTGATCAGCGGGTATGATTCGTTCTGTTCAAGGGCTATCATGAAGGTGTCGGTCAAACCCACCGAGATATTGAAATTGTTCAGTTGCGTCTGGTCGGCCTTGCACTTGATAAAATCGAGAATATCCGGATGATCCACCCGCAGGAGACCCATGTTGGCGCCTCGTCTGGTACCGCCTTGCTTGACCGTCTCTGTGGCGATATCGAAGACCCTCATGAAGGAGATGGGGCCGCTGGAAATCCCTGCCGTGGATTGGACCACGTCATTGTGGGGGCGGAGATTGGAAAAGGAGAAGCCCGTGCCGCCGCCGGACTTATGGATGAGGGCTGTGTTTTTTACCGCATCGAATATCTCATCCATGGAATCTCCTACGGGTAAAACAAAACAGGCTGACAATTGACCCAATTCGCGACCGGCATTCATCAGCGTAGGAGAATTCGGCAGGAACTCCAGATTGGCCATGAGGGAATAGAACCTGTTCGCCAGGGTCGGTATATCGGTCTCGACATAAAATTTCTTCTCTACCTGGGCAATCGCAACCGCAACACGCCGGAACATGTCAGCAGGGCTTTCTGTGGCCTGACCGGTATGGTCTTTCTTCAAATATCTTGTTTTAATAATTGTTTCCGCATTGCTCGACAACAGGGGAATCATCCGCTCATGGCTTTCCATATGAGTACCCTCCTTCGTAATGTTGCTGTGTAAAGAGATCCTGGACCATCCTCTCGGGATGGATCAGGTCTTCAAAATATTCCACCAGCTGTTCCGGTTTCAGGCGCAGCACTTCCGCTGTCATGTATGGGGACATCCGTTCCCTGTATGTTGCAACGATGCAGCACTGCCTCTTCCACTCCAGGGTTCGAAAATGGCAGACAAAGACCCATCGCACGTATTTTCGTCGTTCGATGTCCTTGATGATTTCCGCCAGTTGCATGAGCACGGCCTTCAGATCGTCCGGGTTTCCGGTAAGCGCCAGTCCCAGGATGCTTCCGTATCTATCGGGACCTTCGACAGCGGAATAGCGATTCAACAAATCAATGCCCTCTGCCAGGGCTTCATCGGTGGAAAATCTCCTTGGAAGGCGCAGGGCCTCCCCATAGATCCGCTGCACGAACCCGGAAACGACCCTGTTGAAAACCGTGTGTGTCAGAGATTCATCCATGTTGATTTGGAAGCCTCCGCTGATTGCATCAATAGGATATTCGATCTCCCGGTAGATCCTTTCCGGAGAGAGGAGATCGAGGATCGTCTCGATGACTTTCCCCCCATTCTGCGACATCTCAGAAACCATCGTCATATGTAAACACCTTGTCGGCAGGATGATGAACCCCGGTGGGCGGGATGAACGCTTGCTGGTACCGGTTTTGTCTCCGCCGGATTATTTCCTGGACCTCCTTTATCGGCCGATAATAGTGACTCAGGGAGTGGCGAATAATCTGATCCTTGAAATGGTGTTGCGGGATGTTCAGTTTTCCGAGGGTGTTGATGCGGAGGATGTCCGTATCGATGCGGACAACGGCCTCTCCCAATTTGAGACTCGTCAAATCGTTCGGAGTGACCATTTCCCGCAGGTCTTTGACAAGATACCCGGCATCCTTCCGGTCAACGTTCATGATGATCGTCGTTCCGACGCTGGATAGGGCATCCACTTTCGTGTGGCCGAACTGGCTGAAGAAATGATGGGCCAGGGTGATCCCAACCCCGAATTTTCTCGTTTCCGCAATCAGGTCTTCGAGGGTGTCCGTTACGAAGCGATGGGCTTCATCTACATAGATCTGAAAGGGTCGGCGTTGAGCCGCCGGGGTATCGCTTCTTCCGATGGCAGCAAGATGGAGCAGGGACAGAATGAAGCATCCCAGGATCTCCCGCACCTCCGAACCGATGCCGGAGAGTTTCACCAAAAGGATCTTGCCCTCGTCCATGATCTGCCTGAAATCGATGAGGCTGTCCGGTTGCGACAGCATCAGGCCGGTTTTTCCCGACAGGAGGAGTTTTAGGATTCCTGGTTTCGGGGGATCGAATGCCTCGGAGGAGTAATTCCGAACGTGGTACTGCCAGAAACTTTTTGCCTCTTCGTTGTTCAAGACCTCCAGGATAACCTGCAACAGCGGTTCATCCTGGATCGTGCTTTTCTTGTCCCTTTTGAAAAGGAGGTTGGACAGGTCCTGAAACGTGCTTCCCGGGATGTGCAATAAGGCGTAAATGCCATGCCTGAGAAGGTGTTCCATCCGGTCACCCCATCCTTGTTGGAACACGGTCTTCATGGCCCCGATGATGTCATCCGTTAGGCGGCTGATGTCCTGCCTTCTCGACCTTGTCAGGGGATTCCAGATGGGGATGTGGTCAGGAATATTGAGGTCGAAATAGACCGTCTTTTCAATATGCTCCTGTGGGATGCAACACAGCAAATCGTCAATGAGATCCCCGTGGGGATCGATGACAACCACTCCAAATTTCCGTCTGATGTCATCAAGGATTATGTGTGCCATGGTTGTGGTCTTCGACATACCCGATTTTCCGATGATGTGTGTTGAGCGGGGTTTCAGATAGAGAGGGATGCAGACGGGATGAGTCTGGCCGGTGTATTCATACGATCCGATAGGCGTTCCTTCATGAATGTCTTTATTTTGAATTGGCAGAGCCTTGATCACGTTGATCACTGGCATCCTGAATCCTAGGATGTCTGCCTTGGGGATGTGTACAAGACCTGATAATTCCGCTGAATTGACCAGAAATCCCGGCCGATAGGTGAGGCCGAGTCGAAACATGGTCTTGATGTCATCGATGGACAAAATGGTGCGGTAGTCCCGGTCGGTTATGTATCTCATGGGCCTTCCGCCATGCTGGAACAGGTTGAAGAACGTACAGAGGGGTTTCAAAAGGGCAGAGGGAGCGCCGGCAGAGATGGCGCCTATCCGGCATGCGAGGCAAAAGAAGGGTTTGTCGTTGTGGGACTTGGTCTCCACGTCTTTGGCCATTTGTCTGAGATCCCCCGAAGGGGACTGTTGAAGGTATCTCTGTTGAGCCTGACCGCTCCTGAGTTTGCCGACAAATTCCATATCCAGGAGGGTCTCAACGTTTCGGTGCCAATTATGGTCGGGATGAACAGGCTGAAACAGGGCTTGGTAGAATCCCCAATCGGGTTCGGGAATGTTCATCAATGCAGCGATGAAGGACTGGTAGGGACTGATGATGAATTCATCCGGTCTGGTCAGCAAATGCGAATATGGGGATGGCGGATAATAATCCAGGAAGCCGATGCGATGATCGGCATCATCGATTTGATCGAAAGCCTCCGGGGAAGGCGTTTCTGTCAGTTCGCCTCGCTCGAAGGAACCATGGTAGCTGGTATCAAGAAAGGGGATGTCGTCCCTATGGGCCAGAAACCCGATATGGATTTTCTCCCGGTTTCCGATGATCTCAAAACCGATACGATGGGATATTTGAGAGAGTTGCTTGAGAAATAACTCGGAATTGAGCCAGGCTGATTCCTCATTCGGGGAAAGCCAAATTTGCAGGCGCAACCATTCCTTTTCTTTGGGGATGGCCTCATAAGATTCTATCTCGTGAGGCACGCTATCTTGGAAGTGAGGGAGGTATACAATAGGGTTGAACGGGGATTCGAGAGATACGGGGACGGGTGAAATCTGGGGGTCGCATCCCTTTTTGATTTCATCAACAAGGAACCCTTCTATCCTTGCGTTGACTATCTGGGGCAGTGCCCGGGTAATGATTGCCCTCTCCGTGCTCATAGTATCTCCTTTCTATTGCTATAAGCGGCGGAAAAAGGGCTATCGTTTCAGTCGTTGTTTCTCCTTTCTATAGAGTCAGAGGTTGAATCGGTGGCTTAATGCTGTGGAACCTACATTGTTACGTATAGCAGAGGAAGCTATCAATAGCTGATTGACATTATCGTTCGAAGAATAGGTTAATCCACTTTTACCTCACGGCGCGCCTGATCTCCATCACCAATTGAAAATATTTCTCCAGTACACGAGGAAAATTGATTTTCAGATAAGCACCACCGCCGATCGTATATTCAGATGGCAGTATGTGACCAAATTTTCGTAAGAACTCATCGACAGTTTCTTTTTTCTCGCCATCCGTTAAGGATTCCCAAAACCTCCAGATACGGGCCGAGATTTCCCTTCCACTGCGATCCTTCAGAATCATGGCAGCGACATCTTTGAGTAGCTTGTAAGTCCCACCGTCTTTGCCAGTGAGAATCTTTTCGTAGTTCCACTTCCAAGCATCCGGACCATGCCCTTCTTTCACAAGATCTTCGTAGCGAGCCAACCAAAAATCCTTTTTAAAGGGAACATTCGATCCGAAATTGAGCACAACACTTTCTATGTGCCCAACAAACCTTGACATGTACTCCTGGTAATCCTCAAATGATTTTATTGGGTTATTGTTTCTGAATGAATTGAATGCATCATCGACGGCGGCGGATACCCGATCTATGGTTCGCGAAGGATCTATACTTTCCATAAGCGCTTCCAATCTTGTCGCCATTTGTTTCCTCCTTAAAATTTTCTGAATATTTTCGATGATCTTTTCAGTGCATCCATGAATGCCCTTATCAATTCATCGTAATTTTGAGCATATCTCTCGGGGTGAGCAGCATCAATCGACGATCCGAGAATATGCCTGTTGCGGTTGATGAACTGCCGGATGATTTCTACTTTCTGAGGCCACGAAGTCGGATCGACATATCTGTTGAAGGCATGCCGAGTATAACGTTCGACCGACTCTTCCTTCAAACGGTCGGCAATGACATCCAGGATGATTCTCATACCGCCATTTGTCCCGTCATTGGCATCTCTATAAGCGGACTGTAGACTCCCGCCATGGCGCTTGTACTCACTCTCCAAAATCTCACTGGCCCTCCCGGCCGCTTCAAAATGAGCAAGCCGACCGCCTTGAACAACGCACCTGCCGATGTGGTAGCTGTAATAATCGGCGATCCGATCGTTGAATTCAGCGAAACTGGAAACGGTGTTTATCTTCAGGCTGTATGCGCCCCGAGCATTGTCATGAGTATTCCCTACGTTTCCTGCAATGGCAACTTCATCCAGAGCGGCGCAAAGATTATCTATCGAACTCATTTTACCCTCCTTGGTTTAATGTTTTCTGAGCCAACGATCTATATCCCTTTCCCTTTCTGCCAGAAGCAGAATTACTTCCTCCAAATGATGTGCGAGTTGCTCGGGTTCCATAGTCCTGAATGTATCGGGCAAATACCGACCATATTGTTTTTGGATATACGCCGACAGATTGACCTTCGTTTCCCAATCCAGCGGATCTATGGCCTCCTTCAAGATCATTTCTTTATATTTTCTTTTCCTACCCAATTGTTCCTGATCGGTCATCACATCGAAGATATAACGAAGGCCGCCCTTTGTGCCGAACTTCGCTTCAGCTAAAGCGGCTTCATAACCGCCTGCGTTTCGGAATGAATCCTCAATTCTATCGATTGCGTCGGCCGCAGCGGCGTCTCTTGAAACATGGCCCTCGGGTGACTGGGTGTGTCTCAACATGTGAATATAAAAGCTGGTGATTGCCTGATTGAATTCGGAGGCATCCTTAACTATAACGTTTTTTATCAAGTAGTCGGCCCGGGCGTCGTCCAGAGACTTTCCGATCTTTTGGGTAAGGCTCGTGTCGCTCAGTTCGTAGAAGATCTTTTTCAGAAACTGTCCTTCTTGATCCGGGTCGCTTGTTGGTGATAGCCCTTCTTCATCCTTGGTGTCGATTTTCTTTTCAAATTCATCCGGAGAGGTCAATTTATAGAGGGTCTGGACATCATTGTGGTCCGTCTGTTTGGCATATTGGGAAAGAGCAATGCACTGGTCAACCGACACGATGGGGAACAAACCGTCTAACCTTCGGGCTAATAGAGGCATGGACATGGTGAGACGGTATAGCTGTTCACCGAAGAATTGGGGATAGCGTTTCCTGCCAAGATGGAAATCGATGAAGGTCCTGATGATTGATTTAGCTTTTACAGCATCATCCTTCTGGAGGAAATCGCTTAAGGCATTCCAAAACCGCTTTTCGTTATCCTCCAATAGAAACATAACGCTTCGATTCACGGGATTACTGAAATCCTTGAAGCCTGGCGCCGCATCAAAGAAGCCTTGGATGAGAGCGGCTGTGACGATGGATTCCTCGGGAAGGAATGCCTTTATCGCACCATGGATGTTCTCTACAGTTGTCAATTTGATCCGGCCTTTATTCTGGTATATGGATTTCTTGGCTTTGATGAATTCATCCTGCGGCATCAAGAGGGTTACAGACCGGTCTTTCTCAATCTCCGGGAAGAGGAATTCCGTGATGTTCCCCGAAGCGACTGCGGCCTCTATTTTCAATGGAATGTCTAATACCGGCGCGACATCTCCAGCCAACGATGCAATATGTCCCGTAGCGATGATATCCTGTCTCAGGGCCGTTTGTAGACTGGCCGACAGCATTACCATAAATATCGGAAGGTCTGTGGAGAACCCAGATATTTTGATGCCTTTTCCCATTGTCGCCGTAGCACCAATATTTGAAACAGAGATGAGGAAATTTTGGATCGAAAGTTCAAGCGACTGGGTAATCTGGTCTATTATTGGAAGGATGACCGCTTCGATATGATTGAAGGCTTTATCATCCAGTTTAACAGGTCCGCGAAACTCCAGCCTTGTGTTTGAATCCACAGGTGTCTTTTGAGCGAAGATCTCCGTTATGATCGCGACGGCTTCCCCGGTTACCTGGGAAACGATGGCGGTCTTTGTTTTTCCTATGGCCGGGTCATCGTTTTTGTTTGCCATGATTGAAGCGTATCTCTCCACTTTTCAGACCGGGGATAACCGCCATTGTCAGTTCTCCACCCAGCAGAGGATCAGAAACGGTAGGTCGGGCTGCAATGTCGTCTTCTTCAGTTTTCGCCGCCATGGGGAGGTCTTCATCGCCATATGCGTCCAGCCATATGAGGTGCGTCTTCAGTAGTTGATCTTCCCAAAGGACCCTCCCAGTGGATAGCCTTATGATATATTGTCCTGGATCAATGTTCATCAGCTTGATCGGCATTTCAGTGATAGCAAACGATGCAATCGGTTCGCCGTCCTTGAGGACCTCTATCCCCATTGGAGGGTGGGGTTCGATGAAATCGGCCAACTCCGATTTAATGCGCGCGTATTCGGTCTGCCATTTGTCGTTTTTTGCGAAGGATTCGATCAGGGCTTTTTTCTCTTCCTCGGAGCCTTCAAAGGAATCCGTGACCAGGTCGTTGATCAAGCTGTGGATGTCTTCGCGAATCAACTGCTCATGGTCGGGAGAGTTTTCCACATAGGCTTCGACAATTTTCCCCATGAATAACCGGAATTGAGCGAATCCCTCTTTGTATTCCTGTGTAACGCCGCGATCACGGATTTTCTTGAACGCTCCCATGAGCGCCACCTCGGGGTTATCGCTGCTCAAAGCATTATCGATAATGGGAATGAAATAAAGTCGCTTACTGTCGCTCATTTTTCTGTCCTTCCTTCGGGCCAACAATTGTCAGGATGTCATCGATGTAACCCCCAAATCCAGAGCTCCTCACGGTTTCCATCAAAGTGGGATTTCCCGCCAGGACGCGGGTTGTATTAATCCAAAGATCGGGGATATCTGCTTTCGATAGCTGTTTCATATCCTCGTCCTTACGCCAGTCCGAACCGGCAAATCGGCTCATTGTTGCCTTGCTGAGGTTGAAATTACGGGCAACCTCGCTTAGATTGTATTGCCCATCCACCATGTCCGTGAATATCCGCTTCACCAGATTATAAACCCCTTCTTTTCCGAGGCTTCCTATAGCTGGCCGGAGATTTTCAAGGTTCTCTGACTTTTCCTTTGCAACATAGTCGCTTAGGCGATCGGTAAACTCATTCCCTTCTTCATATTCAATTGGGGGTTTGCCTTCAATTTTCAGCTCATCGGCAATTTCCTGATCATCCGTTAGAACGTCAGTGTTACGGGAAAATTCTTTAACAATCCAGGATTCGTCTTCCCTCCCGGATTCATTGAAGACTTCCAGATCATCCGTTCGAATATTAGCACCACAGGGATACTTATTATCAATTATTGCTTGTATTCTATCTTTTTCATGGGGAGCATCTGGATTGACATCCGTTATATGATCTTCAAGCCATTTTCGTAATTGCTCGGCGGTTAGGTAAGAGGGGCGGAAAAGGTAAATCTTCCGTCCTCCTACTTCCCAGGCATAGCGGGTTGAAGTCGTGTCACGTCGTTTGCACTCTTTCATGGATTTATTAAAATGTCCGATTACAAATTTCGTTGTAATCCTGGAAACTTCTTCTTCGATATTGGCCTCGGAGGTAATAGGGTTTTCACTCAGTTCCTTATCGATATTTATCAATAGTTGCTTGAAGTATTTTCTACAATCCACATTCCAGGTAAATCGTTTATTATCAGATGCATTTTTATCTGCCTTCACCGGTTTGAGATTCCGGGATGGAATGTTACGAAACTTGGCCAATGTCAGGTCGTATGCGTTATCTGAAACTTCACTCATATAGCTTTGGGTGAATTTATCTTCTTTCTCTCTTCGAATACTGCCGTCTTTCATAGCTCTGACGAATTCTGCCAAGCGCACCCATCTTCCTGAACAATAAAATAGGGTGCGCGTCTCATGAAAAACGTGAAGAGCCAGCGTATCGGAATCTTCTGCGATTCTCCAAATAAGAGAAATAGTGGATTCTTTTTTCAGGGCATTCCAACGCGTGGTTTCAAGTTCATGGATATTCGGATGGATAGTGTCTGAATGTCTGTGCTCCATATATGACCTAAAATACCCCTTTCCCTTTGCCTTCCAGGAGCCATGACCTGGTGAGATTCTCCCGAAGGTAGTCGTCCGTATCGGCCAGTTTCTTGACCATCAGCAGGCGGTAAATCCCCGGTTCCGCTTTGTCCGTCTCTATCTTTGATATTGGAGCCAGGACTGTTGGATATTCCCTTCTGGCGGTCCATATACCGGAATATTCATACATAGGGACCTCTAGACACTGTTCCTCCGATACAGAAGCAAGGCAACAGTCCCTCGATTCGGCAATTGGCAAATCCTCTAAGCTATGGGCGCCGAGCACCATTTGTCACATGAATCCATACTGGCCGACGATCTCAACCGATCCCGCTAGATTTGAAAAGAAAAGTTGAGCTACACGGTCAGATGGCTGCTGGACTCGGTCCAGCAAAACATCAAGCAGTATGTTTTCTAAATACGGGCCGTGGGCGGTCTGTTTTGTCCTGGTTCGCATGACACCCGGCGGTTTGGAAAAGCTCAAACGGCTCAGCATCGGTGCCAAAGTGTCGGCACGATTGATTGAAATCAGCGGCGGGTAAGACTTGTAATCGGTCATACGCTCCTCGGTATCAACAGAATGATGTCTCTATGGTGCTTCTATCCAACGTGCTGCGTTGCTTAGCCCTGGGTGGGGAACATCACGTGCTTATCCCCCTGGGATGGTGCTGAATTTATCGCTTGAAAAATATGATCATGTTAGCTACTATACAATAAGAATTGATTTTTTTCAGCCACAAAATTTCTTCCAATAAAGTAATGGTTATTTAACACCTGAATCTCGGATTTCCATGCTTGTGCAGTACCGTTGTGCGACATAAACTTTTATACCCATCTTCCCAGTCACACCGTCCTATTGAGAAGTTAGGACGCTTTTCTTTAATGGTATTTGAATGATAAGGAATCGAATATTAGTATTGCGATTCTACTTTAGCGGATAGATTGTCAGGTTTAAGCCGGGTTTCACTGAGGTATGCATTTGTCTTGGAGATGACCTATGATCAAATCACGAGGCACCTTCTCGGTAAGTCTTGATAACCTTTTTGGTAACACCCAACCGATAGATGCGCATGATCTTTCCGGGGCGGAGAGCTTAGCCAGGTCACTGATCGGAGAGATCTTGGATGCCTGTGTTGAGCTGCAGAACATCGCCAGCAATACGAGGCATGATGAACAGAAGAATAAACAGATCGAAGCCTTGATGCAGAAAATATCCACGCGTCGCAGCAAACTGGAATCGACAAAAGATACCCTGATGCAGTACATGCATGCAGCGGAATCGAATGCTCAGAAACTGGAAAGCCAGTATCTGAACGATCCAAATTCGGAGATGAGCTTGCAACGCGCCGCAGGAGGTGCATGGAGTGAAGTCAAGCGCTTAGAAAAACTGCTGGAAGAGATCGAAAATGCCTTATCCATGAGCGATTCTGCCGGCAACGAAATTGCGAGAATACAGACCCCCAGAGAGGATGACGGCGACTTCCGCTTCACGGCGACATCAAGAGACTCCCGGAGAACGGATGATCCATCACTGAGAGACAATCGCGGCAGCCAGGGAGAAAATGATACACTAAAACCCCTTTTGGGTAAGGCATCTCCTGGTGGGTTATCGGAATCATTGAAGAAAATCCCCATTGCTGCACAGGGGACTTCCAAAATTCAAGCCGGTCTATATAAGGGCGGGGTTTATATCGAGAACGCCCACTTCAATAATCTTCAGATGAATATGGCCTCCCAGGGATCTCCGGCCTCTTCAAACAGAGACGGGAGAAGCGCTGAGTCGTCCGTGTCTCAAAAAGGTGGTGACGGAAGCTACATGGCTGGCGGAGATATGGGAGTGTTTTCGCCTGCGCAAAAAAATGATTTTGGAATCTGGTGAATGGATTTCGATTCAGACTGTATTGTGACCGGTGGCGGAGCGGCGGACGGCGGCGAGGTTCATGTCTGGAAGGATTCTGAACCGTCCGGGAAGTCAAAGCTTTTCCATCGAGACGAAAAAGGAGAAAATGTCTTCTCTGTCGCGATATCTACCGATGGGAACTACCTGGCTGCCGGATTCCAGAATGGCCTGATCCGTGTATGGCCTCTCCGTGGTCTAGATATTTTACAGCCTCCTCCTTTCCTTTTTGAAATTTATCATTCCCTATCGCCTGTGACAGCTTTGACCTTCCTCACGGATGACCTGCTCCTGTCGGCCGCATCCAGCGGGAAGTTGCGAATCACCTCCGTTTCAGAGGCGAAGCATGTCGGTCAAATTGATGCCAATCAGGGACCCATCGGTTGTATTGTGTCTTTGGGAAGCCGGATTGTTGCGAGCCTTGGGGTCGATGGGATTCTGAAAATCTGGGACATGGATTCCTTCCGGTGTGTGTACCAGAAACCGGGATTCCATTTTCAGCGAGAAGCGCGTTTTGTGTTTCCTTCGCTGGCCTTCTCCGAGGAGACGGGACATCTCTGCTGCCCTTCACGGGATGGTCGATTGCACCTATTTGATCTCCATTCCCAATCCCTCTGCAGCCACGAGGCATTTGACGCCCATAAGGGTAGTTTTTATGCTGTAGCAGCCTGCGGCAAATATTTGGCAACAGGCGGATACAAAGATCAATTCGTCAGGTTATGGGACCTGAAGGGAAAAGCCCTTGTTTCCGAGTTCGACGCCCAGACGTCCGTGATAGAACTATGCCCGCTCGGTACGAAGAAAATTGTGGCCATCTGTTCGAGCTCAAAGAAGACAGGCAGTATACGACAGTTCACCGTCCCCGACCTTAAGCAAAAAATATTCAAGGGCAACGGATCCTTCCATTCAATGGCCGCATTTTCTCCGGAACTCTGCGAGCGGCTATTACTTGAACAAGCGGCCAAAAAAAAGGATCAACTGCTCACGGAAGCACGATCTTTACTCCAGTACCCGGAGAAGATGGGGCCTTCACTCCAAGCATTGGCAGACCTGGGTTTTGAGGACGACGCCATCCTGCTGCAGGCAGAGAGTGCAGGTAAGCGCAACAAGCCGCTCCATGAGTTGAAATACCTGCGTCAAATAGCGGAACGTATCCCGGCATCCCCTGAGACGCTGCCCCTTTTTCGCCGCCTGGCGGCTCTTTTTGAACACTGCTGTGAACCTGGTCTGGCCGTAGATGTTCTTGAGAGAATAGCGGGCATTGATGGTGGATGTGAGAAAGATATCCAGATGCTGAGGATGCATCCCCTTTTCAACCTGGATCCGACAACAACAATCCGGTCGGATCTCGCTCATCCAACCCTGTTGGCGCAGGAAATTGAGAAAAATGATATCCTGAAACAGCTATTTCGCTGGTCCATCGTCATACCGAGTCGCGACCGACGGAGCTTTACAGTGAGGTCCCTTCATGATTTAAATGCCTGGGAACATCATATCCGCGAGGTAACGATTGCCAAGGGAAATCGGATCGAGATGGCGCGAGAGCATATTGTTTTGTTTGATGGACAAAAGAAGATTTCTACAGAATGGCTATTATTTTCGCATGTCGGACTGCATGCACCATCAGAGGGTGCCTATTATGCCTTAGCGATCAAGAGTGAGAGTGGGATGATCCTGGGTGAAGGGTACGGTGTCTTCCGCCTTCCTGTCTCGAATACAAGCGAAGACGCGTCGGCATATAACGCATCCGTTGCGGAGAGGTATCGCTCCATGTGCGCGCAAAAGGATATCGGGGAATGGTTGATACATGTTCACGAGATCATGATCAAGCTCGATAATCAAGCTTATGTGAAAAGGAGATAATTCGTCCATGCAGTTCAGTTGTCCGCAATGCTCGAAGAAATACCATGTGCCGGAAACGGTGGCTGTTTCCGATGCAGGATCGCTCATGTACTGTTCTGCATGCGAGGAGCGCTTCCTTGCATTTCCTGAAGGACTGACCATGCTGTTATCAGGATCAGGGAGCGGTTCTTTTCTTGGGAGCGGTGACTTGTATGACATTGCCGAGGTTCCGTTTCGGCTGAATATCGGCGATACCCTTCAGGGGGGTAGGTTTGAAGTCAGAGATGACCTGGGGAGGGGATCGCTTGGATCGGTCTATAGAGTCTTTGATAAAAAATCAAATATGGATCTGGCCCTGAAGGTGATCGTGGCTCCCGAGGGTTTGGAGACGGATATCTTCAACAGGATTGCAGAAAGAATGAAGGCAACCGAAGCGATCAAGAACCCTGGTTTCTTATGGAAGACCTATTTGCCATTGACAGAAGATTACAAGGGATTGTCACTGGTGCTTATACCGATGCCCATGTCCCGGGAGGGCAGCCTGAGATCATGGATGGATAAGAATACAGACATCAAAAAGCGTAAAATGGAAGCGTTGGCCCTTTTCCAGGAGATCTGCCTTGGTGTTCAATCCATTCATGACTCCGGGGTCGCTCACCTGAATCTGAAGCCGGAAAACATTTTCCTTGTAAACGATTCGGTGAAGATATCGGATTTCAATCTGTTTAGGACTCTGCACGAACGTCGATCCATGAAATGGCCAGCTGCGAATCCAAGAGGGGGTGAAGACCATCAGGTCTATATGGCGCCGGAGCAGATCACTTCGGTCAATGTTCAAGATGTCGATCATCGGGCAGACGTCTATGCCATGGGTTGCATCCTATTTGAATTGCTGGAGGGGAGACAACTCCATCCTTTGTACCGGCAAGAGAGTCGAGACCGGGTGAAGCCGCGACTCAGAAATGCCGATGGACACCTCGCGGATGTTGTTTGGAAATGCGTGGAAATGGATACATTTGACCGGTTTCAGGAAGCCACGGAAATATTAAAGAACATTCAAGCACCTCCGGAAAGTGAAAAAGTGCCTGAGTCAACCGAAGAGGAAAAGAACAGGGTATTTGAAAATATCTGTGATCTATTTCAGTCATATCAAGATATGGCCGGTGTAACCGGAAAGTTTTTTTACAATGTGGTCAGACGGGAACCCGAAGCACTGAACATCTTGCAGGGGAAGGCTCTGCAGGAACATCCCCAGGCGTTATATATGCTCGGCGTTCTGTTTTACCATGGAGATTGCGTTGATCCGGATCGGGTGGAGGCTTTCCGTCTATGGAATAAGTCTGCCGGTAGGGAATATGGACCCGCTCAGCATGCCGTCGCCCGCTGTTATGACCGGGGAGAGGGGTGTGTTGAGGACAAGAAAGAGGCTGTGACGTGGTATCGAAAGGCCGCAGAACAGAATATCGTAAAGGCGCAGATAGATGTGGGTGACTGCTATTACTATGGAGAAGGGGTTCCAGAGGACAAGCTTGAAGCCGTGGAATGGTATCATCGGGCCGCAAAGAATGGAAACGACATTGCCCAATGCAACCTTGCGTATTGCTATCAGAAGGGGATGGGCGTGCCCAAGAACATGAATGAGGCAACCCGATGGCTCCATCGATCCGCTGATCAGGGAAATCAAAACGCAAGAAGACTTTTGGAAATCCTTGGAGGTCCCAATCGGGATGCTACATAAAATTGTCAATGATTTTAAGACCAATAGAACAATGACTGACCGAAGAGAGGGAACACCAAAAATTATCATTTTTTCATCGGTCCTACGGTTCATAGGGGAGCAGGTGAAGGCAGTCCCAGATCATTTGGAAACCGGAGGGCTGCTTCTTGGGACCGTACTGGACGATGGCCGCTTGATTACACATGCGACACCGCCAGGTCCAGAGGCCATTCATCAGGAAGGGGTTTTTCAGAAAGATCTGGATTTCTCCCAGGCGATACTGAACCACCTGGCAAGGAAAACAGGTGTGGAATATGTAGGGGAATGGCATAAACACCCGCCGTTTTTGAAGAGACCTAGCCACGGGGACAGGCAGGGTGCAGCGGCGATACTTCAGGATTCGGATTACAAGACAAAGGGAATGCTCGTATTCCCCATATGGATCAGAGAGAGAAGGGGCACCCCTTCCAGCATTCATGAGCATCTCATTGAGCATTACTTCGGACGCATGGATGCCGTACAATGCTATCCTTATTACATGGATGAGACGCTTCAATTTTATCCCTTTGAATTCCGGATCGCAAAATGTGATTTGGGTGCGCAATCTGAAGTTGTAAGTTTTCATAATCAGTATATACGATTTGAAGATGGTCGATCGGGGAATCGTCGAGAGAACATCTCACAGAAGGAGTCTCCACAATCCTGCAAGTCTGAGGTAGATTCGACCAGAAAAGAAAGAATGTCGTTGGATCCTGGGAAGAAAGAGGATCAGGAGAGGCCCATCGAGGTGATGGACCCACCTTGTTGCTGGCATGAGACCCAGGTAGGCCGAGAAAGACTTGCGCAGGAAACAGAGTATTTGAAAAACTCACTGTGCTACCAGGGGGCGAGATATGGCAAGGACGGTCGCCTGTTATTCAGGTTGTCATCGCCGGTTTTTGACCGTGTGTTTTTAGATGTGTTGTGCAGACAAGATCATCCGCGTTCCTTGCCGGATCTTTTTCTTCGCTACAAAGAACAGTGCCTGCAGATCAATAAGGCAGTTAATGCGAGGAGTGGCACGACAACCGAGAATCCTTTTTCGGAAACAATGTATGAATTGAACGGACTTTGGAAAAAAACAGAAACGTCCATGTGGATTTACCATATTGCGAAATCACTGGGTTTCTATTGATTAAACGGGGATCGTCTATATAAATCAACCTTGGGGAAATAAGTCATGTAACAGATATTTTAATATTTATTACCGGAGGTGCGGAATGCCAACGCGGTTAGAGGACGAAATCAAAAAGCAGCTCGACGAAAGTAGGCCGATCGATATCGATAAGCAGGGAGGTATCAGAAAGGGAGATAATACAGAATCACCCGTGAACCCGGAGACAGGGGAACCCGTTACACGGTTAAAGGACAACCGATGGTTCTCATGGTATCATGATAACCACAAACGGCTTCTATCCGAAAAAAATGCGATGCTGATCCGGTTTCCCGATTTTTCTTTAACGGAAACCTTGCAAGGTCTTACCTGGACTGGATATCTGAGCCCAAACTGTACCTATTACCGTATTGCCTTAATTTATCCTGATAATTATCCATACAGCCCTCCCAAAGTGTGGGTTATTGAACCCAAAATTAACGCTCCCAAGCATCAACTCCCCGATGGGCATCTGTGTCTTTTGCATCCCAGCGACAGCACCTGGCAAACGAATACCACGGCAGCTACTATCGTGGCTATGGCCTCAACCTGGATATGGTGCTACGAGTACCATCAGAAATACTGCGGTTGCAGCAATGTTCCTTGTGTTCATTGGCCTGGAACAGAGGCCTGAATAAATTCGAAAGTGATCCGTGCCAACTAGGTGGTAAGATGGGCTTAAATAAATATGGCGAATTGACAGAGGATGAAGCGAAATCTGGAAGTTTCCAAACTTCCCAGAAATCTGTCTCCGAAAAAAGGTGTGACATATGTCTAGGGTCTCTGGATATCATACATTCGATATGCCTTACATGCAATGACGGAAGAGCCTATTGTTCCTCTCGGTGCTTTGAAAGACATCAACGAAACGAACACCATGAAGAAAATTTCTGTGCTCAATGCGATGGAAAAATCAATAAAACATATTTTTATAGCGATAGAATCAACAATGCTTTTTTTCCGAAACATCGTTTTTGTTGTGAACATTGTCTAGATGTTTTTCGTGATACACAATTCTGCGAAGAGTGCGGAGATAAACTTCCGAGCACTTATTATTATGACAATAAAATAAGTTCTATCCTGCATAGACAGGTACGTTTCTGTACCGAGTATTGTATAAAGAAATATCGGCGCGAGAGATTTTGTTATGCCTGTGGCGGAAAGCTTGGCAATACCTATCGCTATTGTACGATCTGTGGTGAAGACCAATACCGGTTCTGCAATGTTATCTGCTCCACAGCCCACAATATTGCGAACCATTAATAGAGGAGCCGTAAGCAGTAAATGCCAATAATATGGCTCAATAGATATTTTGATTGATACAAATTGGTATTGATGATTTTGGGGTGATGGACGCCATGGATCAATCAGACGTCGATAAAACTTTGTTTTCACGAATACAAGGCTTTTTTGAGACGGACATCCTTTTGGGGAAGAGAGTAACCGTCGTCGGATTGGGTTCCGGAGGTTCTTTCGCTGTCGTCGAATTGGCAAGATGTGGTATTTCTCATTTCAATTTAATAGATTATGACATTTTAGAATTACATAATGTCAGCAGACACGTCTGTGGGATACGTGATGTGGGCCGTCTTAAGACTGATGCTGTCAAAGATGCTATTCTGAATATCAATCCCCAAGGGGACGTATCATGCTTCCATGCGAATATCGTGCGTGATGAGACCGTCTTACATCAGACAGTCCGTTCATCCGACATAGTACTGGAATGTACTGATTCAAAACATTCGAAATACCGTATCAACCAGTATTGCATTCGTATTTGGCAGGAGCAGGGATTAAAGGTTCCCGTCATTTATGGAGGGGCCTACGAGAGAGCCTTTGGTGGTGACATAATACGGGTTATTCCAGGGGAAACCCCTTGTTATGACTGTGTTCTCGGAGCTGTCCAAAAGCTATCTTTCTATGACTCAATGCCACAGGGAAAGATTGACTACAGTAATATAGATAAGTCCGGCAGTTTCAAGGCGGAACCGGGATTGGGTCTGGATGTCCATTTTATTGCCCTGATACAGGCAAAGGTGGGACTGCTGACGCTTCTGAGAGGATCGGCAAGCAAGTTAGAGGATATCCCCTATCACTTTCTCATGTGGGGCAATCGTAAGGAATGGATCTTCAAGGAACCGTTTAAATGTATTTATGCCAATACCGAAAAGCGTGAGGATTGCCCAACGTGCGGCAGTGGAAAGGACTTGCTTGATCAGTATGGGATTGATCCTAAGAATGTCGAAACCGAGGCAGAGAAGCTCTTGCAATCCCTTCCCAAAGCGGATTTGGATGTGTCGAAGATCTATCCCGTATGATCGCTTACGTCTGATACATATAACGGATTATCATTCATGAATCCAAACACTCATCATTATATCGTTACTGAGATTCCGGATCAGACCCATTACAAATATGCAGTCTCTTATGAGGGTTCCGTCAGGCAGCATATTCTTCTGCGGTCGGAGCATCTTTTACGCATGATGGCGAATCTGTCTCCCGGTGAAATTACTCTCGCATTTCGCTTTGTCTATGACCCGAAGCATGCAGACCGACCACAGGACCGAATGCAAATCCACATTGATGTCAAGACAGCCCAGGATGCCACGTCCGCTCTCATCCAGCAAATGATTTGCCACGGTCCACTGGCGGAGTTCTATGAGATTCGAAGAAATAGCCGCCCCTTCAGAAACTGGCGCCTGTTCCGGGCTGTGACGGAAATAATCAGGCTGGAGGAGGGGCTGAGATCTGTAAATCCCCCTGGTCTGGACCTTCGGAAGCTAAATGATCTGATTCCGGACATCTATTATTGCGTACACCCCTTCAAGCCAAGAGAAGACAATGATTACTCTATGCTTGATAAGACATGCTCATTCCTAAAGGAGCCAGTCTTGTTAGAAATGATGATCCAGCCCGTGTCAAAAAACGACGAGAGGGAAAACCACTATCGAGAAATCGTTAAATTGATGGCCATCAACAGTTACAACCGGGACGACTATATTATCGATGAGGATCAGCTCGATCCCTTCAAATCCCTATATAAGCACGGTGCAAGCGGGAACCGGGACGTGCGGATAAAAGACCCTATCGCTGAAGATTTTCTCAGGATTCATAGGGATTTCCATAAGAATTTAAGATTACCGCAACTTCTTTTCAATATCAAGGTCTGGTCCCCTAGCCAGGAGATATCCCATATCATCGCTTCGACCGCAGCGGAATCAGCCTTCAAAGAAGGGTCCTATAGACTGATCGATTATGGGAATGAAAACCCCTTTTATGAGTCTTCGCAAAGGGCCAGTAAAGGTACGGCTCTTTTCCTGGACTCCTGCCATCGTGAAATCTGGGATGTATACCAAGAGAAAGGTCTTTCCCGCTTACCCCATATGACCTCTGTCGACGAGTTCAAGGGTTTTTTCCGCCTTCCCGTGGCAGGTCAGAGTCCTTTCCGGTGTCTCTGGAGATCAACGGATTATGACCGGAAAATGAGAGTTGAAAACGGCATCCTGATGGGCCATAGGGCGGACGTGAATGTGGGTGTAGCGTCAAAGCATCCTTCTCAATTGAATGATTATTTGGAGAGGGTCGATCCATCGCGTATCCCTGTTCTCATGCCGGTCGATATTCTAGCGAAGCACATGTTCGTCGCCGGCGTACCTGGATCGGGGAAAACGACCGCCATCTTCAACCTCCTGGTGCAATTGTTTCAACAAGGCATCCCTTTTCTGGTGATTGAACCCGGGAAGACGGAATATCGGCAATTAAAGTTTCTGGCGGATCATGCAGATCCGAAAATACGTGCTTTGTCTCAAGAACTGAGGATCTATACACCTGGAAAAGATGACATATCGCCTTTCCGGTTTAATCCTTTCCAGTATCCGGAAGGCATCACTAGGGATGAACACATCGGCCAACTGTTGACCTGCTTCGAGGCATCAATGCCTCTGGGGGGACCCTTGCAGGCCCTTTTGGCAGAATCTCTTGAGAAGGTCTATTCAGGAGAAAGCCGTTGCAGTGGGAATGATCAATGCCGGTTGCCCAACATGTCGGACTTGGTTTATACGGCGAAGACAGTCATGGCCGGCAAGGGTTATGAAGGCGAAGTGAGGTCAAATCTTTCGGCGGCTATCGATGTTCGCCTCTCCAGCCTTACCAGGCTCAATGTGGGAAGGGTTTTTGATTGCCGTCACTGCCTGCCATCAATACGGGATCTTTTGGCACATCCAACAATAATCGAGGTGCAAAATCTGAATCCGGACCAGGCATGTCTTTTCATCATGTTTTTGCTCTCCGCCATTTTCGAGGAAATCAAGATATCCCGAACCTACGGGAAAAAGCTTCAGCATGCCACCATTATCGAAGAGGCTCATAATATTGTCGGACGCATGGAACAGGCCCAGCCGTCATCAGAGTTCGCCGATCCGAAAGCCTATGCCGCCGAGTATATTGTCCGCATGTTGGCAGAAATCAGGGCACTGGGAGAAGGTATAATCATCGCAGATCAGCTCCCTTCAGCGGTTGCCGCGTCGGTTGTAAAGAATACAGGGACCAAACTGGCGCACCGGCTGGTCAGCCTGGTGGACAGAGAGGATCTGGGTGGCGCTATGCTGCTTCAAGGCGAGCAAATGGAGGAAATCGCCAGGCTTGAGCCTGGACAGGCCTACTATTTCACGGAAGGGTTGTATGCACCTTTGCAAATCAATGGTCTGGACGCTCAGACATTCTTGGGTCTCAACGAAAAAAGCCCGCCTGACAATTACCAGTTGCAGGAAAAAGTCGCACAGGAGGAATGGCATGTAGTATTGAAGAAAAGGCGCTATGGGGAAAAGATTCACGCTCTCACGGAGTCTTTGGATCTTTTTAAAAAAACGATGTTTCGTCTGAAGGATCATTACAGTCTCTATGGGCAGGATCTGAGAAGGTTCCAGGATGCATCCGGCAATAAGGATATCTTCCAGAGCGTGTACGCCTTGCATGGAGACGTTGAGAACGATAGGAAGAAATTAGCAGAAAGTTATCAGCAGTTTGTGTATTGCGCTTCTTCTCTGCCGAAAGATCTGGTCCCTTTTATTGAATCCGATGTTGTCGATCAATACAAGCAGACAGTTCATGCATACCAGCAAACGCTGAAAGAT
>JAMDBG010000158.1 GCA_023487865.1 Deltaproteobacteria bacterium
TTCTCCGATAGAACAAGTATGGACAGAATCCTCTATGCCATCTTCGCCCATGAAAACTTTAAAAATAAAACCGGAGGCCCCTTCCTTCTATCCCTGACACAAAACTCTTGACGTTACCAGCACATATTTTCAGCAGGGCATACGGAATGACAGATTGTAAGCCTCTGGAATCGCCGGGATGGATTTACCCCCCCATCCGGGGAGACCCCTTACCCGGTTTTTTCAGAGTGAAAATCAGAAAAGTCACGATCACCAGGACGGTAAGATCCAGGAGCCAAGCGTTGGCGTAAGAGCCGGTCAGATCGTAGATGTAGCCGGTGAATATGGGTCCGGAGGTGCCGCCGATCGCCATGACGAAAAATACCTGCATGCCGTAAGAGGCCCCCAGGACATGGCGTCCGAACCGGTCGGCCAGCAGGAAGGGCATCAGCGCCGTCATCGAGCCGTAGCCGAAGCCGAACAGGAGGGCATAAACGAACAGCATTGTGACGGTCGTCGTTCTCAACAGGAGAAACATACCCACCGCCATCAATAAAAATCCGAGTGCCGCCGCATACTTGGCATCGCTGATCCGGTCGCACAGCCACCCGAAGAAAAACCGCCCGAGGATGCTGGCCATGCCGATCATCCCCAGGGAAGACGCCGCGGCCACCTTGTCGATCTGGCGATCCAGGGCATAGGCGACCTGGTGGACCATGGCCGACATCTCCGCCATTACGGCAAGGCTGTAACAGATCACCATGATCCAGAACTGGGAGTCCCTGAGAACCGACCGGAGTGTGGGAGAGGCGGATGGAATGTCGAAGGATCTGGGACCGGACGCGGGGCCGCTCTTCCCCGTGTTTTCCCCGTCCGGACGGAGGCCGTAATCCTCCGGCTTGGTCCTTCCCATGAGCCACTGCGAGAGACCCACCCCGATGATCAGGACGAACACCCCAATACAGGCGAAGCCCATCTGCCAGCCATAGACCTTGACAACATAGCCGGCCAGGGGGACCGTCGCCATCGTTCCGGCGCCCACCCCAATGGAGGCGATGCCGATGGCCAGCCCCCGCTTCCGGACAAACCACTTTCCCACAGAGGAGTTGCAGACCACGACACCCAGACAGGCGGCGCCGAATCCGCCGAATACACCGTACGTCAGGTAAAATTGCCAGGGTTCACGGATCAGGGCCGTCAGAAAAAGGCCGGCTGCCATCAGGATCGCGCCGGCGGTGATGATCCAGCGGGGGGCGATCCGATCGGCAAGCCTGCCGGCGAATATCCCGCCGATTCCGTAGGCCAGGACCATGATCGACATGCCTGCGGAGATCACCGACCGCGACCAGTGGTATTGCGCGGCCATCGGTTGGACAAAGACCCCAAAGCTGTACCGCGCCCCGTAATTGATCGCAAGAATGAGAAATGCGCCCAGCACCACAAACCAGCCCCAGAAGGGCCCCGTTTTGATTTCTTTTACATCGGTAGTATTGTCCATGGTATGAACATATACCTCTCTTTTCCTGTTCCCGGGGAGAGTCTATCAAAAGCAAATGAAATGCAATCCCAATTTATCATTGAAGGGTGGAAAGACATTGCCCGGAAAAACAAACCGGGCAGCTTCTTACGGCTACCCGGTCGTTTCATTTGGACTGTCTAGGATTATGTTCTGGTGGGGCGGCGGGAGTCGAACCCGATGCTCCCCCTTGTTTTTCAGGGTTCCCGCATCCCTCGCTAAAAAAGCGCTAAAGTCGATTGTGGGTGCCTGCCAGCGGGACCGGTAGCCCGAGACTTGGCCTCCTCCCACCAGCCGCTGCCGTGGTTCCAGAGGATGAGGGCGTAGCGGTCGGCGGGATAATTGTCCACCGCCCATTTCACGAAGCTGTAAAGGATTTGTGGATCACCTGTATTGGTCTCGCTGAAGGTCTCGATGCAGTCTTTCTTGAACCCGCCGCCCTGGGTGATCCGGAAGCGCCGGGTCTTCTGGTCCTCGAGACGGTCGAGCTGCACCAGGATGTGGACGTCCTTGGTGGATCCGGCCTTGGCCATCTCGGCGATGTCCCGGAGGGCCGCGCCGTCGAGGTTGTTGTCCCCGGCCATGTAGACCATGAACGTCCATTTGGCCCGGCCGCTGTTGCCCTGTGCTTTTCCCATCTCTATGCCCCTTTCTCCGTTTTCGGTTACTGGTTGATTTACGGGAGATTGCGTTAGGGCGATGGTAAAAGCAGCGATCCGATGAATGCAAAGACGAGAGGCAGTTCCTGACAACTCCAGGCAGAAAATCTTCATCTCGACGTGATCAACATTGTCATGCACAGTGCCGCCGCCTGCAAATATCCACCTTCAAATGACTGGAAAAACATACGATAATTTGGTAGCGTTCGCGCAAGAGGTCTTGCCATGGTCTACACGCCCGAAAAAATACTTTCTCTTTTGCCGCTCCTTGATGAGCAGATCGCCGACAATCTTGAAAACGAGAATCTCGATTTCAAGGAATGTCCCACGGAAGCCCGTTTGCGGGACCTGGCCAAGGAAATGGCTGTCTGCCTCGGCAACTCCTCGGGCGGCACGGTCGTTTTCGGCGTCAAGGAACGGGTTCGCGGATGCGACAAGGCCATCGTGGGACTCGACTTTGCGCCTGATCTGGAGGCGCTGAATGCAACCCTCTACGACAGCATCGACCCGAAGCTGCCGGTGCAGTTTGAATGGCTGATGCACGGCGGCCGTCGTCTTCTGCTGATGCATGTCCACCCGTCCATGCCCCCTTACACGACCACTTCCGGCAAAGGGTGGATGCGCTTCGGCAAGGACTGCAAGCCCCTGACCGGCTCCTTGTTGCGTCAGTTGCGGGAAAAGGCCGGGTTGAGCGATCCCACGGCGAAGATCCTGCCTATCGACAATCCGATCAAGGCAATCTCACAGGCGGCCGTTGAAATCCTGCGGCGGGAAATGAAAAGCATCGGTTCTCCGGCGGATCTCTTGGCCTGTGACGATACGGATCTCTGCGGCAAGTTGGGTTTCTTGAAGGAAGGCCGGTTGACGATGGCCGGCCTGCTGGTCGCCGGGCGGGATGAAATGATCGCCGAACATGCCCCCAACCACGAGTGGAAATACAGCCGGTTGCGCACGGATACGGATTATGAAACGCCACCGGTCAGCGGCCGGGATTGCATCCTGGTGGCGCTTGATAAGATCATGCTTCTCCTGGGGCAGCAAAACCCTATGACGACGGTCCCCTCCGGCCTTTTCCATGCCGAGTTTCCTCAGTATCCGACGATTGCCCTGCGTGAAGCCCTGTTGAACGCCTTCGCCCACCGGGACTACACCATTCCGGGGATGGTCTTCATCCGGCACTACCGCGATCGCTTCGAGATCAACAGTCCGGGCGGCTTCACCGGCGGCGTCACGCCGGAGAACATCCTCCACCATGCGCCGGTCACGCGAAACCGCTACCTGGTCGAGACGGTACTGCTGGCCACCCGCCTGGTCAACCGGCAAAACCTCGGTGTCCCTCGCATCTTCCGAGCCCTGTTGGAGGAAGGGAAGGAACCGCCGGCCTTTGACGAAATCGGCCAGACGGTGCGGGTGACCTTCCCCGGCCAAAAGGCAGATCAGCCATTCAAGGTGCTCCTCTCTTTTCTGACCGAAAAGCAGGGCGCCTATCTGGACGTGGATGACCTCCTGCTCCTCCATTTCTTCCGGCGGCGTCATGAGGCGAATTGGAACGACATTCGTGAGGCCTACCCCTACGACGACCGCCGCCTGCGTGAAAAACTGGCCTCCCTGGAAACACGCCTTTTGATGCTGGAACACAGCGGCACAGGCCGCGGAGCGGTATACCGTCTTTCCCGCCGGGCGTCCGCCATCCTGAATGAGGGCGTAGCCTACGACATGACGCGGAGGCTGGACCGGGAAGCGATCAAGGTCCGCATCCTGTCGCTGCTGAAGGATCGGCCTCTCCGCAACGCCGATATCCGGAACTTCACTGATCTGGGCCGTCAACAGGTCTACAGGATCATGAAAGAGCTGGAGTCGGACAATCTGATCTACCAGGAAGGTCATGGACAAACGGCTCTATGGCACCTGAAGCAATCATTGAGCAAACAGTGAATCAAAGGAGCCTGTTTGCATCATTGTTTGCATCATGAATCAATGGTTTGATGCAAACCACCTGGAGGTGCTGGCGCAAATGACCGATCTACGGGGGAAATTAGTCGCCGCAGCACTTGAATGGGGAAATGCCTTCGGCAATGCACCTTCTATCACATCAGCCCTCTCTGAGTATGATGCCGCCATGCTGGTCGGAATGACCATCGAAGAATATTCAGCATCCATGAAGGGGATGAGTGCGGTTAAAAAGGGTTATGACTTCAAGTTCAAGGGTGCCCGTTATCAGGTCAAAGGGAATCGCCCAAGCGGTAAGCCTGGCAGCTTTGTTACTTTGGTGCCCAAGGCAAACAATTACGACTGGGATTTCCTGGTCTGGATCCTTTACAATCCCAGTTATGAAATTCAAGAGGCGTGGCTTTGGGAGGTTTCAACATACAAAGCTTCATTCGATTCAATCAAACGTCTTTCGCCTTCACATTACCGTCAGGGCAAGCCCTTACTGCGAAAACCTGCATCCTGAAATGGATAGTTGACATCCGAATTGACGGACGGTCAATTATTGCCCATACCCACCATAACATGAGGAGCCATAACAATGATCGACTATGGGACAGGGGAGACCGGGAGCGAGATCCCTATCACCTACGCCAAAGATCAGCGTGTATTCTATGATTGTGAAGATCCGAGATGCATTTATGAGCAATTCGAGCGACAAGTAGGTATCAATAAAGGCAATTTTGTAGAAATGGTTGCAAGGAAATACTTTGAGGACCAAGGGTACGGTGTCGAAAGCTTCTACTACCTCGTTCGCAACAGGAAGAAACGCGAGAGAATGCCCGGATTCAAAAAGATCCTCCAAATATTTGATGAGAAAAAAGTTCGTCTACTCATATCCGAAGCTGAAGAAGCTTTTCGTTCATCGGGCAAAACGAGAGCCGCTGGAGATCCAGATCTCTTTGTCCACAATGAACAATCGCAAGACTATTTCTTCGTAGAAGTAAAAGAAAAGGACCAGATTACGGCAAACCAAATGATTCTGTTCCCATTGATTCAAAAGCGCCTTTGCCCAGTGTATATTGCAAGAGTAACGCAAGAAGGATAGACCAAAACTTAGGTAGTACAAGCTGTTAGGTATAACATTAGCCTCAACCGGACGCCCGACCAAGTCCGTTGCTCACCTTGAGATCCTCGGTGGGCATCGGTTAGCCTGGTATTCTAGCAAACGTCGTCATCATCCTCACTGATCCGTCTCTTCCTCCAGCGACTCTTCAAACCTCCGTATCTCCTCCGCTGACACCCGCAGGCACTTCCGGATGCGAGTCGCCTGGAGATCTCCCTCATCCAGGAGACGGTAGACGGTCCTCTCGGAAATGTCAAAATAAGCGGCCACCTCGTTCAGGCGGTAGTAGCGTTTCAAGGGCGCGGGGGATTCCCGCCCGGATTTCTCTACTTCCTTGCCCTGGTTCGTCATCGCAAAAAGGTCATTCCTTCCACGCGCTTTGTCGGCGGACAGATCCCCGGCGCGGGGGTTTACCCGACCCGCGTTCGTCGGGGTGCTGGGACCCCCTGTTTCGGCATGAATTTTTACCTTGACCCCCCTGTTTCGCCACGTTTCTGAGAGGGGCCGAAACCCCGCTTTCAGGGCCCGCCGCTCCTTGGCTGAACAGGTCCGCTTGAGCGGCTTTCCCGGCCATGGCCAACAGCGCCTTTTCCCTGCCGTAAGTGTCACGCGGCAACCGCTTCCTGGCGTGCAGGCCGAGCCACCGCCGGAGCTGGGCCTGCTCCTCCTCGTTTGGGTCAAGGCCCGTCAATCCCTTTCTCGCGGTGCGGATGTCGGCGAGCATCTCCAGGGTGAAATACCCCTCGGCCTTGACCCGGGCGATCTTCCTCTGGGCACTGATCCAGGTCAGGTTGCCGTTGGTCCGGGAGCGGCAGATCTCCTCGTCGCTATACCAGATCCCTTTGAGGCTGTTCTTGTCCAGCGGACACAAGGGGGCAAGGCAGTTCTCAAAGAGGCCGCAGGCGATCTCTGTCATTGCATCTTCCCTCCTATCGGGAAAAGCTCCGGGGAGGAGCCGGGAACCATCCCTTCATTCGTCCCCTGATGGTTGAACCGCCGGTAGCTCTCCCAGTCGAAAAAGAGGATCCTGGATTCGCCCTCGAAGAGCCGATCGATGATCCGCTCGCCCAGGAGCTTCTCCAGGGTCTTCAGGTTCCGGATATTGCTGGTCAGGATCACGGGAAGCATCGCCTCGTAGCGAAGGTCGAGGACCTCATAGAGGATCATCCGCTCCGTGTCCGTACCAAACTGGACGCCCACTTCGTCGATGACTAGCAGGTCGAGCTCCCCCAAACGCCGGAGGATATCGCTCTGGGTCACCTCCGAATCCCGGTTGAAGGTCTCCTTGATCTCCCGGAGGAGCCGCGGCGTCTTGGTGAAGAGCGCCGACCAGCCCGCCTGTATGATCCGGTTAATGATAGCGGCGCAGAGATGCCCCTTGCCGGTGCCGGTGTTCCCCACAAAGAGAAGCCAGGTGCCCGCGTCCCGGTGCCGGGCGAAATCGTCGGCGAACGTCTTCGCGTAGGCGAGAATCTTTGCCTGCCGGTCTTGGTGTTCGCCATAGAGGGAGAAGTTTTCGAAGCGCTTCTCTACAA
>JAMDBG010000076.1 GCA_023487865.1 Deltaproteobacteria bacterium
TCGTTTGTTTCTTCCCCCGCTGATGTGCAGCATGCCGATTCCCCCCTTTTTCCGACAAGGCGCCTGAAATATGGACTCCCAGCGGCGTTATTATACAGAGGATTGGGGATGATATGCAAAAAAATCTTTGCCCGCCCCCACCCTTTTATTGGATATTTCACGCAAATCGTGTAATCTTCCGGTAAAACCGACCACAGGAGGGGGTATCAACCGATGAAATATGTGGGCGCCCATGTAAGCACGGCGGGCGGCGTCGACAAAGCGCCCCGTAACGCCGAGACGATCGGCGCACGGGCCTTTGCACTCTTCACGCGCAACCAGCGGCAATGGACGGCCAAACCTCTTTCGGAGGAAGAAACCAACGACTTCCGGAAGAACTGCCGGGAAACAGGGTATGCCCCGGCGCAGATCCTCGCCCACGACAGCTACCTGATCAACCTCGGCCACCCGGACAGGGAAGCCCTCGGGAAATCCCGGACGGCCTTTCTTGCGGAGATGCGCCGTTGCGAGGCACTGGGCATCACCCTTCTCAACTTCCACCCGGGGAGTCATCTTCGGATCATCTCCGCAGATGATTGCATAGACCGGATCGCCGAGTCGATCGAAATCTCCCTTGACCAAACGCAGGGGGTAACCGCCGTCATTGAGAACACGGCGGGTCAGGGGAGCAATCTCGGTTTTCGCTTCGAGCAGATCGCCCGGATCGTCGCACAGGTCCGCAGAAAGAACAGGGTGGGCGTCTGCCTCGACACCGCCCATGCCTTCGCCGCCGGTTATGACCTCCGGACGCCGGAGGCCTTTGCGGCAACGGTTGAGGAGTTCGACCGGATCATCGGCTTCCGTTACCTCAGAGGGGTCCACCTCAACGATTCCAAGGCGGAGATGGGAAGCCGCGTGGACCGTCATGCACCCATCGGCAAAGGGAAGATCGGGCTGGAAGCCTTTCGTCTCATCATGAATGACGCCCGATTCGAGGGGATCCCGCTCATCCTGGAGACCCCGGAGCGCGAACGGTGGGCGGAGGAGATCGCCCTTCTCTACGGACTTATTGGGAAGAAGCGATAGTCAGGCCCAAAGGATTTGCACCCCCGGTCAGCCCTGCAAGCGTTTCAGCAGCCAGGCCATGTTCTTGCCCAGGGTCTTCATCGTCTTGATCCCCTCTTCATCCTTCTCCACGGCGCCCGGTTCCCTGCCGATGCCGATATTCCAGTAGCTCGATCCGACAACGATCATCTCGCCGATCAGAAAAAAGAGGTTGAGAGAGCTGAAGGCATGCATGGCGCCGGCCCGTCTGACGGCCACCACCCCCGCTCCGACCTTCCGTCTCAAGAGTTCCGGATTGGCGCGGGCGGTCATCCCCGAACGCTCGATCAGTGCCTTCATCCCGGCGGTCACGTCGGAGAAATAGGTCGGGGAACCGAGGAGGATACCGTCGGCCACACGCATTTTATCGATGCAGTCGTTGACGATATCGCCTTTCACCACACAGTGCCCGTCGGCCTTCTCGAAACACTGATAACAGGCCCGGCAGCCCGGAATCGGTTTACCCGCCAGGGAGACAAGCTCCGTCTCAATACCCTCGCTCCTGAGTTCCGCAAGAACGACGTTCAGCAGGATGGCCGTATTGCCCTCCGCCCGGGCACTGCCGTTGAATGCGACGACTTTCATGATCTGCCTCCTTCAAAAAAGAAATCCGGTCTTGCCGGCAACTGTGAGAGTGGGAATATAGCACAAATGATGCGCGTTGATCATATCGTTTGTCCAGCAGAGTATTGAAAAACACCCGTCCGGCAGGCTACTCAAAAACGCCTGGCTGCAAGGCACGTAAAAACCAGAGAGCGAAACGTATAGGGAAATACGTTGAGCGATGGGGATTGCAGCGCAACGCAGCCGCTGCACGTTTTTCAACAGCCTGCGAGGGGGAAGAGTCACAGATCGCCGCTTCAGCGGGGCAATCGAAGGGCAAAGGCGGTGAAGCGGCCGTCATGGCTGAGGCTGATTTCCGCAGCGAGCGGCCGGTCCCGCAGAAAGACACTGGGAGCGCCGGGGCCCAGCCGTTCTTTTCGGATCGCTAGATCATCAACGGGACATTCCAGACGAAGGGCAATCTCGAGAAGCAGTTGTCTGCGGGCAAACGCGGATGCCCCCCCCGCTTCTTTTCCCGCATCCAGGACATCTACACGATGAATCACTGCGGCGGGATCTCCCTCTCCTGCGAGAGCCAGGGCATGGACATAATCGTTGGTCACAATGATCCGCAGCGCCGTCTCGCCCTTGGGGGTGATCACCCGTCCGACGAGCCTGTCTTCCGACCCCGCCCCGGCATCGATTGCCCGGCCCTGCTTCCGGCCGGCAAGGATCATCCTGCCGGTTGAATCCTCAATACCGCCGATCGTATGACGGACATTCTGATCGTCGAGGACGACACTGTAGCTCCGGGGAGTCGAGCGGATCGATGGATGGTCGCGGCTGACGGCCTTGTAGGCCGCCTCCTTGGCCGCCCAGAACGCCCAGAGGAGCTTGTCGGGGCACGAAGACCCGACGATCCCATCCCGTTCCTCAGGGGTGAAGACACGGCCGATAAAACGGCCATCCCCGCTTTTTCCGCGATTATCCGTTTCCTTCAGGTCGACGATATCGTTACCGACGGGAGGCAAAGTATTCCTCCTCCATGCCGGCCAGCCGCTCGATGATCCGCCGTGCGTATTCCCGCTGGATCCTGAGCCCTGCCCCCTCCATCTTGCCGGGATCGAACACCTCCACGGTCATGGTGAAGCGCTCTCCCAGGCGGGGAAGCGTCCCGAAGGCCTCCTGACCGTCGCCCCGCAGGTAGACGAGCAGGATCTTGCAGCCGGGACATTCATCGAGAAAGCGTCCCACACCGTAGGAAAAGCCCTCCCTGTCCACCCGCCCGGTCCGTGACCGCCCCCCCTCCGGAAAGACCATCAGGCTTTGCCGCCAACCCAGTACGTGGCGGCACTTCTCAAAGAGGCGTTGGAGCTCTTCACGGCTGCCCCCCCGGTTCACGGGCAGGCACTTGGCCAGATAGCACAGTACGGCGAGAAAGAGATTCCGCTGGAAATTGTCGCGCTCCGGAAGATTCCAGGGAACCCGCTTGAACCGAAGCACGTGTGCCCAAAGCGACGCCATCCCGATGCTGATCAGGACCGAATCGATCATGGTCAAGTGGTTCGGGCAGATGATCCAGGGTCCCTCGTGCTCCCTCTGGAGGTGGGCAACTTCACTGCGGATCCGCTCCAGATCCCTGATCCGGTAACCTCTCAGCCGGACGGCCAGGAAAATGAGCGGTCCGGTGATAATCACGGCCAGACGCCCCAGGAGATATTGAAGCCCCAGGAGGAAACGGTCCCGTCTTCCCATGATTCCTGGCTAAGCGGCCTTCTGCTGAATCAGCGTGACGGCGTCCCCGATCGTCGCGATCCGGTCGGCTTCCTCGTCATCGATCGAGGTCCCGAACACATCCTCGCACTTGATGATGATATCGACGAGCCTGGCCGAATTGACTTTCAGGTCCTTAAGGATGTGAGTCTCCGCCGTCGCTTTCTCCAGCAGGGAGGCATCCTTCACATATCCCCTCAGAATTTCGATAACCTTCTTTGTAATCTGTTCTTCACTCATGGTATTTCCTCCTTTAACACGTATGGTTTTGTTTAAACATCATGATTCCCATTTTCGGAAAATCAGGCAACTGTTCACATCGCCGAAGCCGAAACCGGCCTTGGCGATGATCTTGAGATCCGGGTGCTCAACGACGGCATGCGGAACGCTCTTCGCAAACGGGACGATTTCCGGATGGAGATCCTCGCAGTTGAGCGAGGGATGGATAAAGCCCTTGCAGAGCTGCAGAACGACTGCCACACATTCGATCGCCCCCGCCGCACCCAGGCAGTGGCCGATCATCGATTTGGTCGAATTGATATAAGGGAACGACTCGGGAGGCCGCTCCAGGGCAACCGACCAGTTCTTCACTTCCACGGGATCGGCGTATGTCGCCGTCAGGTGGCCGTTGATTGCGTCGATCTGGCGGGGGTCGATTCCCGCATCGTCGATGGCGCCCAGGATACACCGTCTCACCCCTTCGGGATTCGGCGCCGTGATGGAGCCTCCCATCCGATGACCGCCGCAGTTTACCACCCCCCCCCAGGATTTCGGCATAGATCCGAACCCCCCGCGACAGGGCCGATTCCAGCTCCTCGAGCATGAACATGGCGCCGCCCGCCCCGGGTACGAATCCGCAGGCACTGGCACTCATCGGTCGGGAGGCCTGCTCCGGTTTGTCGTTGAATTTCCGGCAGATCACCCGCATGGCGTCAAAGCCGGACCAGATGTAAGGCGACGCCCCTTCCGATCCTCCGGCCAGCATCCGGGTGGCCAGACCGCTCCTGATCCGACCCATTGCCTCGATAAGTGCCTCATTCCCCGTGCTGCAGGCAGATGAATTCGAGGTCACCTTGTTGCCCAGGGCGAACAAACCGGCGATCCGGGCGCTCGTCCCGCTGTTCATCACCTGCTCGACAATCCGGCTTCCCATCCGCCGGACATTTCCCGCGTTCACCATCGGCACCACCGTCCGGGAGATCGTGTCCATCCCGCCGATGCCCGAGCCGGCGATGACTCCGGTCTCCCAGTTCACATGATCGTCCTCCGGCTCGGGTACCGTAAAACCGGCATCCGTCCAGGCGTCCACGGACGCCACGGAGGCATAGCCGATATTGTCATTCAACGACTGGAGCTTTTCGTGATCGAAATAGCCCTTGCGTACGACATCGAAATCCTGGGGTATTCCACCCACCTGGCAGCCGAAATTCAGTGCCTCAAGCTCCGGGATATGCCGAATCCCCGAGACTCCTTCCCGGAGGGCCTTTTCGAATGCCTCAAGCCCGTGACCGTTCGGCGCAACAACCCCCATCCCAGTAATGACCACCCTTCTCTTCATAAACCCGCTTCCTCCGCGATACTTCCCTCCCGCTGCATCGAAAACTGCACCCGCGGGATCCCTTTTCCGGCCAAGGTGCCGGAACAGACCTGTTCACCGCTGGGCCGCGTCATGGAGACGTCGACCTTGAGCTGATTTCCACGGAAATAGACCTTCCTGCCCGTCACCACGACCGGTTCGCCGGGACCGACCACACCCGTAAATTCCACATTCTCCGCCAACGTGAAGAGCGTAATCGGATCTTCAAGCCCCTTCTGTTTCTCCCCGGAAAGCAACGACAGATAAAGGCCGAACGCCACCACCCCTGTCTGGGCCATCGTCTCGATGAGGATAACCCCCGGAGTGATGGGCAGCCCGGGGAAATGACCCCGGTAGAAATATTCATCGCTGCGGAACCGGTAGACACCGACGATATGTTCCTCGTCCAGCACCAGTATTTCATCAACAAACCGGAACGGAGACTGCTGGGGCACCATTGCCAGGACCCGTTCCCGCATGAAGCGATCAGCCTCCATACATCCCTCCGTTGACATGGATCACCGTGCCGGTGATGTAAGACCCCGCCGTGGCCAGAAAACCGACCACCTCCGCAACCTCCTCGGGCCGCCCCATCCGGCCGAGGGGGATCCGGCCGAGGATATCCGCCTTCACCTCTTCGGGCAGTCCGGCTGTCATCCGCGTTACGATGAAACCGGGCGCAACGGAATTGACCAGGATGTTCCGTCCCTTCAGCTCCCGGGCGAGCGATTTGGTCAGGGCGTCCAGCGCCGCCTTTTCCATCGCATAAGGAATCTGGCCGGCATTCCCCGTGTGGCCGATGACGCTCGAGATGTTGATGATCCGCCCGCTGTCGGCACGGAGCATGAAGTGGCGGAGCAGCCGTTTCGTCAGATACCAGACGCCCCGGAGGGTTGCCCGCTGCGCGTCGAACTGTTCGATTTTCATCCTCTGCAAATCCGCATCAATAGAGACGCCGGCATTGTTCACCAGGACGTCGACCCGATCCGTTTCCTGTTTGATCCTGTCGGCCATCGCCTCCACCTGGCTGATGTCCGCCAGATCCGCCGCTACGAGAAATCCAGCGCCGATCTCCGCAAGCAGCGCCTCGGATGCATTGCCGCTCGACCGGTAGTGGATCCCCACCCGAAATCCCCTGGCTGCAAGCTCCCGGACACAGGCCGCTCCAATCCCTGTCCCGCCGCCCGTCACGATCGCCACTTTTGTTTCACTCATTGTTGATACTCCTGATAAATAGGTTTCTGTCCCTATTTATCTCTGTCCCTATTTATCCATCCGTCCGCCGACGGAGTTGACCGACCGGCGGGGATAGTCGGGGTAGGCGATCCCCTTGAACACGCCCGTCCGGGCGCCGTGGATCTCGGCGATCTGCTCGCCGTCAACAGAAACCACCCCTTCGCCGATCACGATACTCGCCCCCGATTCCTTCAGTTGGGTGAAACGCCGTACCTCGACGTCGTAACGTACACAGCGGTTATAAGGGCGGATCTGGCCGCTGAAGATCACCTCTCCGCTGCCGAGCGCCCGACCCGAGCCGAGCGCCCCCCGCCAGACGCAGAAAAATCCCAGGAGCTGCCATACGGCATCCACCGCAAGACACCCCGGCTGGACCGGATCGGCGGGCATATGACACTGAAAGTACCAGGCGTCAAGGCGGATATCCTGTTCCGCAACGATCCTCCCTTGATTACCGTTCCCGGTGGGCTCCGGAATCCG
>JAMDBG010000145.1 GCA_023487865.1 Deltaproteobacteria bacterium
TGAAGATCCTCCTGTTTGTGATTCTATTTGTGCTGATTCTCGTTGCCATCGGATTCTCGACGATATTCATCGTTGACAGCAAGGTCATCCACACCGCCCATGAGAAACTCACCGGCGATTTGGCCATGGGCAGGACCCTCCTTAACGAAAAACATCCGGGCGCCTGGTCGATCCGGGATGGCAAGCTGTTCAAGGGCGACACCGTGATGAGCGGCAATTTCGCGATCGTCGACACCATCGGCGGGCTGACCGGAGATACGGTCACCCTCTTCCAGGGCGATACCCGGGTGGCGACCAACGTGAAAAAGCCCACGGGCGAACGGGCGGTGGGAACCAAAGCGGCCCGGAACGTCATCGATGCGACCCTCACCGGCGGGAAGGTTTATATCGGCAAGGCCGACGTCGTCGGGATATGGAATCAGACCGCGTATGAACCGATCAAGAATGCCGGCGGCGAGATCATCGGGATGTTTTATGTGGGGGTGCCCAACACGCGGTATGACAAAATCACCAACGATATTACCAGTAAAATCATTATCATCAGCGTCATCGGGCTGATCATCGTGGTCATCCTTAGCCTGCTGCTCATCAAATCCATCACCGGTCCCCTGAACCGCGTGATTGCCGGCATAACCGACGGGGCCGATCAGGTCTCTTCTGCTGCGTCTCAGGTATCATCGGCCAGCCAGCAGCTGGCGGATGGGACGTCCGAGCAGGCCTCGTCACTGGAGGAGACCTCTTCGTCGCTGGAGGAGATGTCGTCGATGACCAAACAGAACGCCGACCACGCCAATCAGGCCAAGGCGATGATGACCGAGGCGAACCAGATTGTGGAGAAGGTGAACCGGCATATGACGGACATGGCCGGCGCCGTCGGTGAGATCACCCGGTCGAGCGAGGAGACGGGGAAGATCATCAAGACGATCGACGAGATCGCCTTCCAGACGAACCTGCTGGCGCTCAATGCGGCGGTGGAGGCGGCCCGGGCCGGAGAGGCGGGGGCCGGATTTGCTGTGGTGGCCGATGAGGTGCGGAATCTGGCGATGCGGGCCTCGGATGCGGCGAAGAACACGAGCAATCTGATCGAGAACACGATCAAGGCGGTCCGCAAGGGCAATGAACTGACGAATGCCACGCAGGAGGCGTTCAAAGAGAACGCAACGATCTCGCTGAAGATCGGACAACTGATAGACGAGATTGCGACGGCCTCCGCAGAGCAGGCGCAGGGGATCGGCCAGGTGAACACGGCAGTGACGGAGATGGACCGTATGACGCAGTCCGCAGCGGCCAACGCGGAGCAGTCTGCGGCCACCTCTGAGGAACTCAACGCCCAGGCGGAGCAGATGAAGGATCATATTCAGGAATTGGTGAAGATGGTTGGAGGGAGTGCGAACGGATTGACCCCTTTCCGCTCAGGACCCGGTGGCGGCAAGAAGTCCGAAGGGACATCCGCTGCTGCCCACAGGGCGCTGCTGCCGCCGGAGAAGAAGGGTGGCAAGACGGGTCTCGGTCGGGGCGTCAGGGCCGTCAGTCGTCCGGAGGAGCTGATCCCCCTGGCGGAAGAAGAATTCAAGGATTTCTAGGGAATCGCCTGCCGGTTTTCGTGATTCCCTTTTCCTCTGGTGAAGATCAGGGGCAGGCATAACCAACTGCCCCTGATTTCCCAAAGACAAACGCATTGGCTGCATTACATGCTTGATAATATTCTGAGGATAGTCTATTAAACCGCCGGTCCTTGCTCAGGCTTCCAAATCCTTATCCGCGATGAAGATACCGAAGCATTTTCCAGCAGGACCCAAAAGTGAGAACGGATGCGCATTGCCACCTTCGGGGATCTCCATTTAAGTCATATAGCGGCTCTGGACAAGTTCAAGGGCCGGGAAGATAACCTGCTTCATTTTGACGACCACCTGAACCGTACACACGAAAAGATCGTCCTGATGGGCGACATCTTTCAAACCGATTACGGGTTCTACCCGGGTCCCCGGCCCGATGTCCTGGAAATGATTTTGAACCGCTATCCCCGGATCATCCGGCGCTGGGGTTCCAAATCCTGCCAGATCATTTTCGGCAATCATGACCGGATCACCGACAGATTGCTGGGCACCGTCAAGCAAATCCACCTGAAAAAAGACGGGTGGCGCCTCTGGTTCATCCACGGCCATCAATTTGATCCCTTCATCGGTGAAAAACGATTTCCCTACCTGTTCACCTGGATGATCGGGGGGATGCGTCGGGCCGGTTTCCGGCGGCTGGCCGATTTTCTGGAAGGCCCTTTCTACGACTTGGGACAGAAGCTGTTCCGCGCCCTCACTTCAAAGGCCCGCGAAGAATTGATGGGAGGGAAAAATGACGTCATCATCATGGGGCACTCCCATCAGGCGACTTGTCTCCCGTTTGGAAAGGGCGTTTATGTCAATTCGGGCGACTGTTTCTACCGGCTCATGAAATACATCTCGATTGATACGCTTGCCCGAACCGTGGAAGTCCGCGCCTTTGTCCCCCCTCAAGGACATCAGGTTATTTATCGCTGGCCGGGCAATCCTGCAATCGCCCCCATCCCCGCAGCAGAACCGAGCCGTCTATAAAACGCAACCGGATGGATTTTTCCTGCCTACCGCCTCTCCCGTCTCTCCGCCTCCCCTCTGCCGGATACCCCCTGTGATCCACCCTCGCGCAATTGGCGCGGTTGAGACTGAGGCTTGACCTCCCGGGAGGTTTGACCCTCTCGGGAGGGTGGCCTGTATTGCTGCGGTTTGGCCGCCTCGCGGGGTTGAGGCCGAACCTCACGGGATTGTCGGCCTTCACGGACTTGCGATCGGGGGGGCAAAGGCTCGACCGCCCTTTGAGAGGGAACGACCCTTCGAGACGGCGCCGGCGCTCGGGGTTCCGGACGGAATTGTAAACCCTGGACACCCCATGTATGCTGCTTCTCCCAATACCTTTCCTTTTTCCAGCTGCCCCAGTTACGCTGGAGCTGCTGGTGAGGTATCGGCTGGAAATTCCAGGGATGCCCTTTCCAGCTGCGATTCCGGTAATCATTCCTCCACCGGGAGTGGATCCGGGGATAAAAAGAGGGAACCCTTTTATAGTAAACCCACCCGGAGCCATAATGCCGCGAGCGGTACCAGCGCCCTTGCCACGGACGCCACCACCAGCCGTCGTAGAAAAAGATTTCCTCCTCGACATCGGGGACAAAGTAGACATACGTCTCTGGAATCACGACCACATGCGGCGGCGCGGGAAATACGATCAGCGGCGGCAGGGGGATACTCACGCGGATATCCACCGCTGCCATCGACGGAAGAGGAACGAGTGCCGCCAGCACCAAAAGTGCCGCTCCTAAAAGGGTCCTTTTCATTTTCTTGCCTCCTTATATTTATCCGACACCGATACCATCTTATCCGTGAACACCGGAATAACAAATGACGTCTGCAATGTATACTCCTCATTTTATCCCTGTCAATCCCGAATCGGGCCCTGGTTTGTATGGGAGCCGTACGGTTGGCATGGAAAAGGACCGAAAAGCGGATTTTGATGTCCCCGCCTCCTTGACAGCGGAAGGGCCTTCCTCTATACAGAAAGAACCATCGCGACAGAAATAAAGCGATCACGCAAAAAACCGCAAGGGGACCCTTCAGGAAAAACCGCATGCCCATCTATGTTTCGGGAAAGCTCATTCTCGCTTCCGCATCGCCCCGCCGAATTGAACTGCTACAGCTCATGGGGCTCGTCTTTGAAGTGATGCCGAGCGGCGTCGACGAGTCCTTCCGCCGGGGAGAGACACCCCGGGAACATGTGCTGCGCCTCTCCGAGGAAAAGGCGCTCGCCCTCGCCCGGAGCCACCCTGACGACTGGGTCCTGGGCGCCGACACGATTGTGATCATCGCCGGGGAGGTGCTCGGCAAACCGGGATCGACAGCCGAGGCGAAAGAGATGCTGGAAAAACTGAGCGGCCAGGAACACGAGGTGTTCACGGGCTTTAGCATTATCAGGCAGAACGCGGGGATCCTGATCCGGGAGGTCGTCGAGTCCTCGGTCCTGTTCCGGGAGATCACGGGCGATGAGATGGACTGGTACACCGGCTCGGAAGAGCCTTACGACAAGGCGGGGGCGTACGCCGTGCAGGGGATGGGGGCCTTCTTCATCCGGGAGATCCGCGGTTCTTATACGAACGTCATGGGCCTCCCCCTCTGTGAGGTCGTCGACGCCTTGAAACGGGTTTCGGCCATCCGTTTTCCGGGAGGGGATCATGAACGTCGAGGATAACATCCGGCAGGTCCGGGAGACAATGGTTGAAGCGGCCCGCCGGTCGGGACGGCCGGCAGCGGCGATCCGGCTGATGGCGGTCACCAAGACCGTGGACGACGATCGCATCCTGGCCGCCATCCGGACCGGGGTGGAGATCATCGGCGAAAATTACGTCCAGGAGGCGAAGCGGAAGATCGAGAAGCTGGGAAAAACAGGCGAGTGGCACCTGATCGGCCGCCTCCAGACGAACAAGGCGAAGTACGCCGTCCACCTTTTCGATATGATCCACTCGGTCGACCGGTTGGAGCTGGCCGTCGAACTCGACCGGCGCGCCCGGGCGGCCGGGCGGGTCCTCCCGGTCCTCATCGAGGTCAATGTCAGCGGGGAGGAATCGAAGAGCGGCGTCCCGCTCGGCGCCGCCCTGGATCTGATCCGTGTCGTGGCCCCACTGGAGAGTCTCTCGGTCCGGGGTCTGATGACGATGCCTCCCTGGTCTGACGATCCGGAGGAGTCAAGGCCCTATTTCCGGGCGCTCCGGGACCTCAGGGACAAGATCGCGGGAGCAGCCGTTCCCCGCGTGGAGATGCGGGAGCTCTCGATGGGAATGACCGACGATTACGCCGTCGCCATCGAGGAAGGGGCGACGATTGTCCGGATCGGCCGGGGGATCTTCGGGGAAAGGAAAGGGTGATCCAGCCGGCGTTGGCGGGCGGGAGGAACCTCGACAGTATAATTGATCCATTTCGGTAAGGAGAAGCGACGATGAACAAAGGCGCGTTTTACAAACTGAGCTACGGCCTCTACGTGGTCACTGCCGGCGAGGAGGGAAAATTCAACGGCCAGATCGCCAACACGGTCTTTCAGGTCACCTCGGAGCCCCCGACTGTGGCGGTGAGCATCAACAAACAGAACTATACCCACGAGTGCATCCAGTCGAGCCGGCGGTTTGCCGTCTCCATCCTGGAGGAGGCGACACCGATGACGATGATCGGCCGGTTCGGTTTCAAATGCGGCCGGGATATCAACAAATTCGACGGCATCCAGGTGCGGACGGGAAAAACCGGCGTTCCCATCGTCACCAGTCATTCCGTCGCGTTCATCGAAGCGGAGGTAACCGGTCAGATGGACTGCGGCACCCACACCATTTTTCTCGGAAAGGTCGTGGAGTGCGATATCCTCGATGCCACGGCGGAACCGATGACCTACGCCTATTACCACAAGGTCAAGGGCGGAAAATCGCCGAAGAACGCCCCCACCTATCAGAAGGAAGCGCCCTCGGCGGAGCCTTCTGCCTCGCCTGAAAAGGCGTCACGTTACACCTGCACTGTCTGCGGTTACATCTACGATCCGGAAAAGGGAGACCCGGACGGGAAGATCAAACCGGGAACCCGCTTTGAAGACCTCCCTGCGGATTGGGTCTGCCCGGTCTGCGGCGCCGGAAAGGACAAGTTCGAAATAGTATCGGCACAGTAATTATTCTTCCAGCGGTCCAGTTTTGCTGTTAAGGCCAGCGCTTTTCCCCAAATCAAAGCAATGTGCCAATCCACAGGCTTCTAAAGCCTCCTCTGCGAAATTACAGCAATTATGGCTAGGGGGATTATAGTCGAATACTTTTGTTGGTTTCCCGGTTTTTATTGCATTTTCAGGATCGTAGCTTCTGGCATAGCGGCTCAGGCAATCCTGATACCGTTGGGCCGTCTTCTTGGTTGCTTTTTTGTCGATGCAAATGGGCATTGATGCATAATTGGGTTCTAAGTTATCCAATTTTTGTCGTTCATTTTTGTCGGCAAACTCCACAATATCAAATTGATCTACGGTCACACCGAGTAAATTGATGACCGCGCCAATTTGATAATACTCTTTCATGCCTGCTTTTTTTAAATCAGACAAAGTCTGTAACTCAAGTTGATAAAATGAGGGTGGATTTGTTTCGATACGAATGGCGCAGTGAGAAAAGATCCCTCCCCACATTGTATAAAGTTCCAGCGTAGGCCCTTTAACTATTTGTGAAGAATAGAATGCGACTCCCCGTTTTTCCTCAATAGATCTTATCTTTGCATCTATTGTTTCTTGATTTACTATGGAAAATCCGCCTTTAGGAAGATCTGAATCTTCAAAAAATGAGTAGAAGCTGTTCCGGGATGGATTTGTTTCAATGCGGGTTTCACCCCTGCGGTTCTTTTTTCTTCCTTCCGCCGTTTTGTTGCTGGCGATGGGCTTTTGGTAGCTATAGCCGATCGCCCTGATGCGGGAACGGTCGATACCAAACTTCTCAGCAAGATAGGCTTTTATATTGGCGGCACGTCGATGGGATAGTTTAACGTTGACCACCGCTTTACCGACGTTGTCCGTATGTCCTTCGATGACTGCTGACGTTGAGGGATATTTACTCATAAAATCGGCAACT